>CANJPT010000007.1 GCA_947476195.1 Lewinellaceae bacterium
GGGCGATAAAAGTAGAAGTAACCACGTGGCGTTGCTTCCCAATTGCTTGGTGGACGCTGCACGAGGATATCGTAGTGGGCAAAGAAATTTGCCTTTTCAGAAATAGGGAACGAGAAGGCCATACGAGGCAACCAGTTCACCTGCGGCGTGTAGTCGTCAAAAGAGCTATTTGGATCAAAGTCAGGTGTAGTGACATCATCATTCGGGTTGAACAAGTAAGGATTTACTACCCCACCACCAAATATTACGTTTCCATCATTGGCTTGACGGCCATCAGGGAAGAACCATGTATCGCCATTGCGGTAAGCCGTAACGGTAGGATCCTGCTCGCTTTCTGTGTACACTTTGAAATTGTCGCCTATAGTATTTGGACGCACATTACTTTGGGGTACGGTTGCAAAAAAGGTCTTTGCATCCATGATCTTATACAGCGAATATGGATCTTTCAACACTTTGGTGTTGAGGTCAAATCGCTCCACGCGCACACCCAGACTAAATATCATCTTGTTGAACGTGAATTTGTCTTTCAACCAGGCTGCCTGGTACAAGGGGCGCAGGGGGGCATTGGGGAAATTACGGACTCCATCTACATCACGGCTTTTGAAAAAGTCGTTAAAAGTGATGCCATCTTCAGTCTTATTGCCCAAATAATCGTACCCATAATAGCTTACCAGGCTTTGATCCATTAGTTCCCGGGGAGAGAACATGGAAAGACTCAGCTGATCCGGATTAAGAGCATTCACATTCACCCATTCGTTGAGTGGCAAACCAAGTGATTTACGAATTTCACGGTAGAATCTGTTCTCCGGCAAATCTGTAGTAGCATACGGGTGTATTGAAATTACGGCACCCGGAGGATCCACGAATGTGTCTCTCAAGTTGATCGTTGTATCCAGGCCATTGAGGTGAATATTGGCATACTGACTGCCCCAGAGGTATAGTTCATTGGGATTTACGCGGTAAAAACGCGAGCTGCGCTGTTCGTTCAGCAAGCCAAACTGGATATTGTGCGTGCCACTTTTACCCAATTTCAAGTCAAAACTAACCGTTGCATTAAGGGTTGCAATGTCATTTTCACTCTTTTCAAAACGATTGTAGGACAAACCAACGTTTGCGTACATATCGCCCCAAACATTGTCATATACATCTGAAATATCCCCATTCCTGTTTAAATAGGTCAGGATAGCAGGGAAGAGCGAAGAGCTAATGCTCTCTTGATCTTTAATGGCAAACTCGTTATATGCCTCCAAAACAGGGTTTTGAGTGCCTGGCGTGTAGGCGGTGAAAAGGTCATTATATCCTTCGTGTACCCATTCGCCATTGTCATTTGGACCAAACGTTGGAACTTGTTTGGTTTCAAATTTTCCGATATAGCCATAATCAAACAACCTGTCTTCATGACGTTTGTCGTAAGTCTTGTATTTATTACGCTCAAAAGCAAATTGCAAGACATAGTTGGCGTTGCTGATAGACACACGCTTACTGCTTGAAGCATCACTATTCCCATCCGAATTGCCGAGGCGGTGACGGAAACGGAAGTTGCCCCGATAAGTATTGGTGTAATCTGTAGGGTTATTTTGTGCATTCAGCAAAAACCAACCTCCACCGTCTACTTGGTCCTGACCATCCGTATAGGTACCTGTCAGGCTGACATCTATATTGTTTGTAATGCGAAGGTCAATCTTACCATTGAGATCCAGATTTTTAGTTCCCTGATAAGGTCGGGCTTTCAATCGATCTACATCATTGTTGGTAATATATTGCCCTCCAGTAACGAAGTTAGTGCCCAAGCGGCGTATCGGGTGTGCTTCGATGTCCTTTATCACACTTTCTTTAGCCCTGTAGACTGGAAGTGCAGCCGGGTCATCTTCATCGCGGGTCAGATACTGACCTGAAAAACGGAAGCCAAGTACCGTCCGGGTTTTGCCATCGGTCAATTTTTTCTTGATGATCGGGCCACTGATGTTGGCTGTTCCAAGAAAATAACCAAAAGCATCCAGACCTTTAGAGTTTTCCACATCAATACCGCCATGGAAATCACTGGCAGGGCCTTTTGTGGTACCCGACACGATACCACCGGTTACGTCACCGATCTCAGCACCTAAACCGCTGGTAATTACCTGCAATTGCTCCAGGTCCTGTACGGGCGGTATACCGCCAGAAACCCGGATACCATCAATGTAAGTATCCGTACCATTAGAGCGGGCGCCTTTGATATTTACCTCACCACCATCCACAGAGGAAGCACCAACGGTGGTTGCCACAATGGTATTGATGTTTCGGGTAGGCAGATTTTTGATCTGATCAGAGGTCAGCGTTTGACCACTGGAGGTCTGGTCCTGCTGAATAAGCGGGACTTTATATGCAATGATCTCTACCTGGTCAAGCACCGTAGAATTAGATAAGATCGAATTCTGAGTCGTGATCTGTCCGCCCAACACCCGCACCCCGTTGATCCGCTGGGGCTGAGACCCTGTGTAGGAAAATTCTACATCGTAGGTACCTGGGTCAAGTTGAATACGGTAGTCACCGTTGTAATCCGTGATGGTGCCACGCACGAAATCTGTGCCTTTCAACACCTTCACGGTCGCCCCTATAAGCGCTTCTGTACCATCGGTCACATTGCCTGTCAACACCGTTGACTGAGCCAATGCGACGACGGCACCCAGCAGGAGCATCGCAAATGTTAGTAGTAAAGAACGTACCATAGAACTGAGATTGAAAAAATTTACTTGTTAGGTTTACCGATACTATTTTGTTTGATCTTGCGATCCAGAGATCACATTTCCAATTTCTAATATTTCAATTGCAAGCTGCAATTTAAAGGCCTTTTGCAATTTTTTCTAAAAGAACTTCCGCCAACAGCCGCTTAGATTCGTGTGTCCAGCCAGCAACGTGGGGCGAAAGAACGACGTTTTCGAGTAAATGCAAACGTTTATACAATGCTTTTTCATTTTCCGTGAAGGAAAAGGGCTTTTCGTTCTCAAATACGTCCAGGCAAGCCCCGCCCAACTGCCCTGATTCCAGCGCCACCACCAGATCTTCTGTACGCACACACAGCCCGCGAGCTGTATTGATCAACACTAAACCCTTTTTACATTTTTGAAGGAACAAGGTGTCAACATAAGCCCGTGTTTCCTCCGTCAAGGGTAAATGCAAACTGATAATATCCGAACGCAATCGTATCTCTTCCAGGCTTGCTTCCTTTACCCAAGGCATCGGCGCTGAAAACCCCGATGGTTTATATTTGTCATAGGCTAATACCTCCATCTCCATCCCCGCTAATTTTCGGGCAAACTGACTACCTGTATGGCCAAATCCGATTATTCCGAGTGTTTTTCCTTTAATCTCCCATCCTCGGTTGACCTCCCGTTGCCAGATATTTTGTTTCACTTCGCGGTCTCCCCGGATCAGGTTATTTGCCAGGGCCAACAACATCCCCAGGGCTTGTTCTGCTACTGCGTTGCGATTGCCTTCGGGACTACTCCACACTTTTACCCCTCTTTCAGCGGCACAGGTTCTATCCACAATTTCCATCCCGGAGCCCAATCTTGCTACGAACCTCAATTTATTTGCTACCTCCAAAAAAGGTCGGTTTACTAAGATCTTGCTATTGATCACCAGTCCCTCATAATTGCCTATCGCGGCCAGGGTTTCTGCAGGTGTGATGTCTGGCAAAAAATCACAGCGCCAGCCCATTTTCTCCAGCCCTTCCTTTAATATCGGGTGGCAGTCATCTGTAATTAATACGCTTCCCATCTCGAGGTACATTTAACAAGGTCGAAAATAGCCCCCTTCCTTATAATATAATCTAAGTAATGTGTGAATGGCAACGCTGGCAAGGCGAACGATACACCCCAGTTTGTGAAAGAAGTTGAGATTTCGGGTTTATATGCTGAAATTTGCGCCCATCAATTTCTTCCACCAACTCAATTGTTTGCCAGGCAAGCGGCAAAGATATTCAGACAAGTATATGAAACACATCTTTTTTTCAATTCTGACAGCTTTGGCATTTTGGCACTGTCAAGCTCCTACCCCAGCCCCTAAAGGTATCTTGAGCTGCTATGTCCGTTTCGATGCGGCTGCCCAAAAAGTGAAGGCTGAAGCCTCCCTTCATGATGGCACCACCAAGCAGGTCATTGAATTGGCTGGAGGCCTCCGTTTTCAATCTGTAGATATGAAGATCTTGCCCGTTCGGGGAATCACCTATACGGCCGAATATCCTGCGAAATACAATCCAGAGCAGGCTTTTGATTGGAAAAACAAAATTGGAGAGCCTGGAAAATTTAAGTTGATCCTGCCTTCTATTGACTCCTTTTACTTTGACAGCAAGGTGCTTTCCGTCAAAAAACCAGCAAACCTCCAGTGGACAGGGGAGGCATTGGGCAAAGGGGAGACGCTTGTTTTTATCTGGGAAAATGCAGTAGAAGGGAAAACGATCCCTATGGAGGTAAGCACGACCTTAGGGGCGCCACTCATCGAATTACCTGCTGCTAAAATAGCTCAATTAGGCCCCGGAGACTGGTCCCTTTACCTGGTGCGCAAACGATTGGAGAAATCTGAAGGCCCCGATTTTTTCATGGAAAGCACGGCCGAGTACTACACCAAACCTATCAAGTTGAAAGTTATTCGTTGAAAGTATCAATTTGATACTTTTAACGCTAATCTTATTTCTTCTTTTTTTCGACGCTGGTTTCAGTACTAAAACTGACTTCAAGCTCCCAATTGGCTCGTAGTGGCTCGAGTTTTTTGTTAAATATCTCTTCAGGCTGTCGCTTTGTCCTGAAATCCCCGGTATCCCAACGGCCATTCCCATTGAGGTCCTCTATTAACCGGGCAGTATAGGCAGCCACTTGTAAATAGTTGAAAACCAATTTTTTACTGTCCGTTTCTGCTAAAAAGCGCCTTTCTTCTTCCAGGGCATTCCCATTCAGCAATTGAAGTACATAGCTTGTACCTGGGTGGATTTTTTCTAAGGTCAGAGACAGCGTGCCGACCTGTTTGTCGGGCAACACATTGAAAATACGACTCATGGTATCTGTATTGGGCGTTCCCCAAAAATCAGTGATCGCACCTGGCAGCAATTGGAGGGTATAAGCCTTGCCCTGTTTCCAATCGAGCGCAAGTGAAAGTCGTCGTGGGCTGGTAGAATCAGACATCACACGGAATGCCCAGGAACGGATAGTATCTATGCTGATTAGCCAGCGTGAAGTATCGTAGGCTACTATGGG
This sequence comes from Lewinellaceae bacterium, assembly GCA_947476195.1. GTDB lineage: Bacteria > Bacteroidota > Bacteroidia > Chitinophagales > Saprospiraceae > M3007. The sequence continues at coordinate 5,232 of CANJPT010000007.1, forward strand.
GAAGTTAAAAAGTAGGTTGGATGATTTAGACGGAGCTTGGATGACTGTTTTTATGGTCTTGGGTAGGGGCGTAAGGCCCAATGTTTTGCCTCTAACTTGGGGCCCAACAGGTGCTGACACTTCATCACCAAAAGTAATCCGGTGATTTTTCAGGAATTCACTGCGTAAGATTTTTCTTACCTCAATGGTATCAACCATCAAACCCGATGCAGAAGTAGAATCTTTATCTCGCAATTCCGTACTTGAAAAAAGCAAGGTCCAGGCGGTATCCAGGGTAGGCAAATCATACCAGAACATCAAAGAGTCGGGCGTTTTTTCTGTAAGGGTTTTTAGCCCTTCCGGCGCAAGGGTTCTGGTTTCAAAGGTATTGACCGGGATACTAAATCCAAATTTCACCAGGCCATAGCGATTTGCATTTTGCCCTGTTAATCGGAACCGTGGACTATTTTTGAAAAGTTTTAGGTTTACCGCGCCACGCAAGGAATCATTCAGCTCCAATGCGGCCTCCCGGAAAGCGATGCGCTCGTTTTCACCATCCCATTTGAGGTTTTTGTCGCCGTCTTCTATCGCTACTACCCGAAAGTTGCCTGCTCGAAGGTTATTAAATTCGTATTGCCCGGTCTTGTCTGTTCTTGAAAAATAGTACGGACGTTCCTTGCGTACTGCGCTGTCGGCAAAGTTTTCGTACAGTAATACAGAGATATTTTCCGTCGCATCGCCTGTAAATGCATCTGTCACTTTACCTTTTAGAGACAAACTGTCAATAAAGTCGCCTGTAGAGAAAACAAAGCGAAGGTCTTTAGCAGGATTGCCTTCGTGGAGATCTTTTACCGCTGTCCCAAAGTTTATGGTGTAGGTGGTATTTGGGCGCAAAACTTCCTTTTTATCAAAGTTTACCACTACGGTTTTGCCTTCCAAAATTATTTCCGGGCGAGTGGCAAGTGGGGGAGATACCACCACCTGGGTGGTTAGATCAGACAAGACCACCCATTCATCAAACTTCAGTTCGATGCGCTTTTGATCAAACCGTGTGGAAAAATTGGGGGTAGATGCCAGTGTATCTAAACCTGGCGGCGTAGTGTCTTTGGGGCCACCCACCGGAGCACCCTGACGAGCGCAGGAGACGAGGAACGCAAGAAACAGGATAAATGATGAACGATGAACGATGAACGATGAATAATGCCCGCCGCCGGCATGGCTTTCGCGGGCAAAAAAGATGAAATTCACTTTAAGTAGGTATTGCATGGCGCGACAAAATTACAACAACGAAAACCACCCGAACCATTTTACCTTTGTTGCTGTGAAAATCATACTACTTGGCACAGGCACATCGCAAGGCGTTCCCGTTATTGGCTGCGATTGCCTCGTATGCACGTCTCCCGATCCATTGGACAATCGCCTTCGCTCGGCTGCACTGGTGTCCGATGGCCATACCAATGTACTGGTTGACGCTGGCCCGGATTTCCGTCAGCAGATGCTCCGTCATCAGGTAAAGCACCTGGACGCTATTCTGCTCACCCACGAACACAATGACCATGTGATCGGGCTGGACGATATCCGCCCTTTCAATCATCGCTCCGGCGAGGCCATGACGGTGTATACTTTGCCCCGTGTAGCGTTCGAAGTACGTCGCAGATTCGAGTATGTTTTTACAGAACGTATCCCGGGCCTTCCACGCATTGAGCTGGTCCAGATCAATAAAGACACCAGACTGCAATTCGGGCATATCGAGGTCCAGGCGCTCGAGGTTATGCATGGAAGTTTGCCTATTTTAGGGTTCCGCATCGGTGATCTGGCCTATTTGACCGACGTAAAAACCATTTCAGAAACCGAATTGAAAAAACTGGAAGGGATAAAATATCTGATCGTTACAGCCTTGCACCATAGCGAACATCCCACGCATATGAACCTCAAAGAAAGCCTTGCTTTTATTGAAAATCTGGCTCCTGAACGCGCCTGGCTCATGCACGTAAGTCATAGCATGGGTCTGGCAGCGAAGCTGAATCCTTTTTTGCCGGCCAATGTGCAGCTTGCTTATGATGGGTTAGTGATAGAGTGGTGATTTTTTTGATGATGGTTCAAAAGCATTTTTTTTGACAGGATTTACAGGATAAACAGGATGTGTGACTTCCATTTGTCGGCTTTGCCGACAACCCCTCTTAAATCCTGTTTATCCTGCAAATCCTGTCAAAAATATTAACCTACAGAGGTCTTCTAATCTCCTAATGCTATCTTTAAATGACACTCTCTGCAAACCTCGTCGACCTCCACGAACGCCGCATCTACCCGGCCGAAATCACCCTGGAAAACGGACGAATCCTTCAGATTCGTGCTGTCGACCACCTGCCAGCGGATGCCGGTTATATCCTTCCCGGCTTTGTGGACGCCCACGTTCACATCGAAAGCAGCATGTTGCCGCCCACCGAATTTGCCAGAATGGCGGTGGTACATGGAACGGTAGCTACAGTATCTGACCCGCATGAGATCGCTAATGTACTTGGCAATGAAGGCGTTGCGTTCATGCTAGAAGATGCGGCGCGTTCGCCGCTGAAATTTTGTTTTGGCGCACCTTCCTGCGTCCCAGCGACTTCTTTTGAAACGGCAGGGGCGATATTAGATGCCTCCGATGTGGAGAAACTTCTCCAAAACCCAGCCATCGGTTATCTCTCAGAAATGATGAATTTTCCGGGTGTGTTGCACCAGGACGCGGAAGTGATGGCAAAGATCGCTGCCGCCCATCGCCTCGGCAAACCTGTTGACGGTCACGCACCCGGTCTTCGGGGCGAGGAGGCCCGGCGCTATTTCGCAGCAGGAATCACGACCGATCATGAATGTTTTTCCTACGAAGAAGGCCGGGAAAAGGCCCAACTCGGGGTAAATATCCTCATCCGCGAAGGCAGTGCCGCTCGGAATTTTGAAGCGCTGTGGCCTTTGCTAAACGAGTTTCCGGCACAGGTCATGCTCTGCTCTGACGACAAACACCCCGATGATCTTGTCAAAGGCCATATCAATCAACTTGTAGCCAGAGCGGTTGCCCTCGGTTGCGATCTATTTGACACGCTGCGGGCTGCTTGCATCCATCCGGTGGAGCATTATCGCTTACCTGTGGGACAATTGCGCGAAGGAGATCCGGCTGATTTTGTCAGGGTAGACGATTTGAAGGAATTTCATGTCCTGGAGACCTGGATCGACGGAGAAAAGGTAGCCGAAAACGGGGCAACCTTGCTCCCCCGATTGTCTGTAGCCGCCCCCAATCAGTTTTTGGCAAAACCGCGTAAAGCAGCTGATTTTCAATTGTTTAAACAACTGAAGGCCGCCAAACTGCGCATCATTCAAGTTTTTGACGGGGAAATTGTGACCGGCGAAGCAGAAGGTTCGGTCAGCGAAATACGAGACGGACAATACCTTCCTGACGTGTCTCAAGATATCCTCTACATCGCAGTGTTGAACCGATATACGGCCGATGCGAAACCTGCTGTAGGATTTGTTCGGGGCTTTGGCTTGAAATGTGGCGCTTTGGCCAGCAGTGTAGCCCATGACTCACACAATATCGTAGCCGTGGGCACTTCGGATGAAGCCGTAGCCGAGGCCGTAAACGCAGTCATCCAGGCCAAAGGAGGCATTGCTGCAACCAATGGTACCGGCGATACGCGGGTACTTCCCCTACCCATCGCCGGACTGATGAGTCAAAGCGACGGCTGGCAATTGGCCGGGGAATATTCCCGACTGGATGGCTGGGTGAAAGCTGAGCTGGGGTGTTTGCTGCGGGCGCCGTTTATGTCCTTGTCGTTTTTGGCTTTGCCGGTGATTCCGAAGTTGAAGATCACGGATCTGGGGCTGTTTGATGTGGATCGATTTGGGTTTGTGGGGGTGGAATTGGGGGAGGGGTGAGTGTCAATTTGTAAAAGAAAAAACTTATCTTTGTAACAAAAACAATCCATAATGACGGTTCAAAGCAATGTCTACGACGAACTGGCCGAGTTTCTGGCCAGCCTTGCCCCTGAGAAGGTCTTGGCTTTCAAACCTTCTGAAAAAAAACAGCATCGACTAAGCGAACTTTTGTCGTTCCAACAATCGCGCGATCTCACCCTCGCTGAAAAGATGGAAATGGATCACTTTTTCACGCTCGAACGCATCATTAGGGTTGCAAAAGCGCACGCCTTGACGCTCATATCCCATGAGCCGGCACATTCCTGAGTCAGTTCGCCGTTTTGTCGCGACTCGGGCAGAATTCAAGTGCGAATACTGCCGTCTACCCCAAGAGATAGGAGGCTTTTCTTTTGAAATTGACCATATTATTAGTCTCAAACATGGTGGAGATTCCAAACATGAGAACCTGGCCTATTGCTGCCCGATTTGCAACGGTTATAAAGGTAGCGATGTGGGTTCTTATGTGGAAGGGCAGTTGGTGCGCTTTTTCAATCCTCGCACGGACAATTGGTTTGCTCACTTTACAATAGAAAATGGCTGGATCAAAGGCTTGACTCCTATTGGAGAAGCGACTGTTGGCATATTTGGCTTCAATCAAATTGAAGATGTGGTTCAACGTCAAAAACTTGCTAGTATTGGAATGTACCCTTGATTAAGGTTGGAATTTACTTACTCCACTAAGACAAACCCCGCCCAGTGATACGGCGCATCCGGATACTTCAGCTTCATATCCCCCCTTGCGCCTTGCGAAATGCTTCAGGGGTAGTAAGCCCTGCACTGAGCCATTGATGATAAAAATCGGTCATCAGCTCCCGACTAGACTGGTCGCTGACTTTCCACAAACTCATGATCAGATATTTTGCCCCGGCGATCTTGAACGCTCGCTGCAACCCGTAAACCCCCTCGTTGCCTTCGATCTCGCCCAAACCCGTTTCGCAGGCAGAAAGCACCACCCGTTCCGTGTTGGAGAGGTTCATTTGACTGATCTCGTAGGCCGTTAGGATTCCGTCTTCTCTGCCTTCAGGTGGACCAGGCCTGTTGTGCCCCGGCGAGAATCAACCATGACCGTATCATTGGATGCATATTCCTTACTTCAGTTTCCCCACCTTCGGTAACTTTGCAGCCGCTTTCATGTTGTAGCTAATCTGTACGACCTGTTCGGCCATCCAACACAGTGGAAATCAAAGGCAAAATACTCTGCGGCATCGCCGGCATCTTTCTGTTCGACCTCCTGGGAATACCCTTTGGAGGGCTGATCGGCTTTTTTGTAGGGTCCTGGCTGGGGCATTATTTTTTTGACCAACCCAAAGAGAACACAACCTCGGACACCGAATTTAAGGCCTATCAGCGGCGGCAAGGAGAGTTTATTTTCCATGTATTCAGGCTTTGCGCCAAACTGGCCAAGGCAGATGGCCCCATCAACGAACGCGAAGTATCGCATATGGAAAGGCTCATGCGTCATCAATTCAGGATGAACGAACGGGGCCGGTTGCAAGCCGTTAAAATCTGGAAGAACGCCAAGGAATCCAATGATACTTTTGAGCAGTATGCCCGCGCTTTCTTCGAGGGTTTTGGCCGGGACCGCCATCATGTCCTGAATATGCTGGATCTGCTGTTTGCAACCGCTGCTGCCGATGGTGGGCTACACCCAAGAGAAGAAGAAATGCTGCTCCGGGCTGCCGGAATTTTCCAGGTCGGTCGGCTGCAGTACGAGCGTGTAAAGTCCCGCTTCTACCAAACGCGGGCGAGCGGAGGCATGCAACAGCCTCGTTGGGATCCACTCGATCCGCACTACGCCATTCTCGGCGCAGAAATGACTGACAGCCTCGATACCATCAAGAAAAAATACCGTGCCCTGGCTATGACGTGGCACCCTGATAAAATGGCAAGCAAAGGGGTATCAACAGACGCGATCCGCCATGCCAAGGAAAAATTTCAACAGATCAATGAGGCGTATGAGAAGATCACGGAAGCACGAAAGTGAGTGCTTAAATTTTTTGCTAAGGAACATGTGAGTCTTACCCCACACTACTGGACATTTTCTAAAATCGAGACTTATAAGATTTTTGGAAACCTTATAGGTCTGGGGGCAAAACAAAAATGTCCAGTAGTATGGTCTTACCCACCCAATGATGGAGCAGAATAAACCATGGGTTAATTATGACTTGTAGCGTAGGTTTTTTCTACTTTTTGACTGAATTGGTCATAAATTTCATCCGGGATTTTGTGCCGCATAGACTGGAGGAGTTGCTTGAGCTTCAGGTATTCTCCCTCAGTCAATACATCATCTTCCATAAAAGCACCGAAGAGTTCAAGGAAATTTTCACTAATGCTTCGGGCGAATTCGATCCGCTTCACCATATCTTCAATAAAAGCCAAAAAGTAGAGCCCCTCGATATAACCCAACTTCCTTTTTAGTACCAAGCTATCCACTTCGTATTTTATTGCTTCAAGGCTCCGCGTGGCTGCTTCTGCCGTAGTTTGTTGGTTTTCAAAACCACTGAATACCAACCGGGCTTGATCGCCGTAACGGCGGATAATCTGCTCGCGACGGCGGAACATCCAATAGCCCGCCAAAGCAGTAAGCAGTGCTGTGATGCCCACCATCGTTATTTCTACAAAATAGCCTGTTTCTTTTAGTATCTGAACAACCTGAGCAAAATAACTTGAACCTGCTTCCATTCCATTGTTCCGGATGGTATACTCAATTGGATCAAAATCCTTTTCCGTAATAGGAGCAACCGGCTGAAGCGCATTCAAATGGCTCATTACAGCCATTTTGTATTTTTCGCGTTCAGCGTCCATGTAAAGGGGACGAATGTTGGCTCCCTGCCCCAACTGATGTCCTTCTGAATATTTTTTCCGGAGTAACTGGTTGGTTTTCAGGAAACAAAAAAGGAATCGCTGCATTTGCGCCGTATCACGCAAGGCGGCGAGTCTGGCGGGATCTGTTTCGGCGCCACGTTCCTGCATACGGAGCCATGCGACCAGATCCCGGGGACTGATATCCAGTGGAACCCGATCGCCCAGACGTTTGAAATGCTCGCCATTAAATTCAACGACGGCCCCGGGGCCGAAGTGCGTAATGGAAATCAGGTAGAAATTTTCAGGCATTTCCACTTGTTTCCCGCCCACTTCTGCCACTGTTTTTTTTGCACTGAGGGCCTCCCACAAAGCAGGCCCAAAAAAGGTTTCGGGGTTGATCTTATCAAAATTATCCACCACCGCCACAAATTTCTGATTGGGATTTTGGCGACAGCGTTCCCAAAAAAGGAGCAGTTCTCCAGGGTGAAATACCCCCATCTCATCCTCCCGGCCAATATATTTTTTATGGTATTCAAGGTCAAACCAAGGCGCACAATCAATCTGCAAAACCCGGTCATAACTCCCGGCTAATAGGTTAGCGACGCGTTTACCCTGCTTGGTAGCTCCTACCCCGGTCACTCCGGAGACGACGATGCGCCGCAAAGGGGATATGGCTACCGCCCGTGCAAGTTTTTGAAAAGAGGTCCACTCAATATTCGCCACGGAGGGCTGCATTGCAAGCCGGAATGCGGTGCTGTCGCCGCCCTTAAAAGGGAGATTATGTATCTGGCAATAAAGGGCTTGCAAAGAATCCGGCACTTCAGAAATAAGTATTGCCGGTTGTTGAAGCAAGCTGGCCGACTCAGACCACAGCGGGTCGGGCCGGTTGCGAGTGCCTAGCCAGATAAGCACAAGCACTATCACTGCGAACGATAGAACGCGGGAAAACGGGAGCTGGGAGGCCAATTATTAAAGGTTTGGTGCAAGGCGAAGGTAGTCATCCTCAACGTTTTGCCTCAAAAGGAAATTTCAGACCCCAATATTCTTTGAGTACCATTTTTACAGATCCGACCGAAACCGGCGATTCGATGAGCAGCGGAATTCGATTCTTATCATCCGAAACCCATACCGTCATTTGAGCATCCTCTTTAAAAACATTCCCTGCGATAACCTCTGGATGAAACTTGAGTGTTTTGTAATGCCCCATTTTGTACAGTTTCTTATCCTCATCCTTGCCCATGTAATTCATTTTCAGTGGATATTCCGCTTTATCCATAAAGACGCTAAAGGGCACCGTGTAGCCAGCTTGTTGACTCTCGTAGTCAACTAACCGCAGTTTGTAAAGGCTGGAAAGCACATCATTGCAATCAGATTTAACTGTGTGTTCTGTTTTTTCTTCCGTACCACCGCGCCAGGGCGCACGCCAAACGGTCATTTTCCGGGCCGTTTGATTAAAGGATATTTTTTCAAAAATATGGTAATTCCCCTCGTTTACACATCGTTCGGAATAGTTGGGGAGAAAGGTATTTTTGTCTACCCAGGAGTCATACTCATCTTTTGCACTAAAAAACCAATTGTAAGAATCGTAGGTCTCACCGGTTGCCTTGTAGTGATATTGGTTGCCTTCATCAAATATCTGAAAGGTAACTTCGCCTGCAGGTACCCAGATAAAGTTGAGGTTATAGTAAATCTTATAGCTCAGCCGTTCTCCATGTTGGAAAGCTACATCAATAGCTTGTGCTTCGGTAGGTTCTTGAATTTTCTGTAGGTTGTCACTTTTAGGCAAAGCATAGCCCATCATTGTGAAAATCAGAACGGCAAAAATTCCAAAAGTTGAATTTTTCATGGCTTTCGTTTTCATACACACATGTTTTGGAAGATAGACGTAGGAAATTAAATAAGTACCAACCAACGTGGACAAAATCAGGTTTATTATCCCCCTCATTATTTGTTATAAAAAATGGGCAACCCCTGAATCAAGGATTGCCCATCGTATTAGCTGAAGACTATCAATTAATAGCCAGCATCTTTGTTGCCTTTGAAGCTGCCTTTGCCTGCCTCTTTGCCTGCTGGGCGAGCCATTTCTGTTTCGCCTTTTACTACGCGAAATTCCACGCGACGGTTGATCGAGCTAGTACCTTTTTCAGGAACGAGGTTGGTTGTTTCGCCAGCCCAGTTCAGGATAAGACGCTTACGGTCAACACCGTACTGCGAAACGAGCATATCGATTGCGGCTTTTGCACGGTTGTAAGAAAGTACAGCATTGTAACCTTCAGAACCACGATCGTCAGTGTGACCTACAGCCACCACTTTGATATTTGGGTTGTTTTTCAACACCGTAGCCACTTGGTAAAGTTTTTCGTACTCGTTGTAACGCACATCGAAGCTGTTGTCAGCAAAGCTTACCATTGGGAAGAACCACTCATTGGACTGAGGCGTTGGGAACTTGATCGCAGCGATTTTTGCATCCACGATACGGTTCACGTCGCTTTCAGTGATTGGTTTTGGCACTTGAGCTACGCCGTCTTTGTTCACGGTGTAACCTGGAGGAGAGAAAGGCTCTTTGTCCATGTAGTTAGGCACTTTGTCACCATCAGAGTCAAGGGTAACACCTTTGGTATCAACACGTGCACCAGCAGGGCTGTTGTCTTCGTCGTCGATTGTGTCGATGATACCATCACCGTCTGTATCGGTTGGATCGTAGATTGGGCGTTTTTCGAGATCCGAAATAGCCTTTCCAGCAGACGCCATCGGGTCAGCCCAGTAAAGTGGCTCAGATTTTTTGTTACCAGCTTTGTCTTTGCCGCCAATGTTGAAATTCAACGAAAGGTGTGGCCAGTGAAATGCGTCACGGTAAGTGGTGCGGTTGTCGCCAACGTTTTGGTCGCCGTCGAGCAAGTCACCGTTAGAGCCAAGTACTTGTGCTACTGTGTACTCCAGACCAAGGTTGAATTTTGAGTTGAAGCGAAAAGCAAGACCAGCGCCTACTTCGACAGTTGCTCCGGAATACTTTTCTGAGGTAGCAGCACCACTAGGGTTTGTTACATCAAAAGAAGAGTAGCCCAGGCCACCAAATACATTAAGACCTACTTTGCGGTAAGGCTTGTCGAAACGCAGGTTGTTTACGGTCATGACCAATTGGCCGCTTCCAGAGAACCAATTAGTTTCAGAAGTGCGGGAATCTGGTGCAGCGTTTTCATTTTTCATGGCACCGTACACACCTCCTGCGCGAACAGAAAATACATGTCCAAGTGATTTACGTACGTGCAAGCCACCGCCAAAGCCAGGGAATTTAGCGTCGATGTCACCAAGCACCATCGGGGTGCCAAGGTCAACACCTATTTCCCATTGGTCGGCAGGGGTGAATGAACGATAGGTTGAGCCTGCTTCTTGAGCAGCCAAACCAAGTCCAAAAAAGGTTAAAAGGAGCGCAAAGGTGAATTTCCGAACCGTCATAAGGTTGCTGAATTTTTAATGAAATGAATGTTACAGTTTTGTTCGTTTTCCGTTGTCTTGGGGAAATATTCTTCGAAAATCAGAATCTTAACCAGATATGATGATAAAAACAGAGCAATGGTAAGCAGAAAAAATCAAATGCCCAGCTTTTTCAAGGCCAAAAATAGGGCGGTGGTGGATATTTTTCGGTTAGAATCGTTATTTTTTCTTACTTCTTCTAAAGCGCGGCGAATAGTGACCGATGTATCTGAGAAAATAGCACGGTCAGTTATGACTGCATCGGGCTGCATCAGGTAGGCAAAAACACGCGCCATCCCACAATTGGAGATGAAATCCGGAATCACAGCTGTATGCTCATCAGTAAAGCGCGCAGTAGGGCCAAAGAACACCTGGTCGTCTACAAATGGAACATTTGCACCACAAGCGACCACTTCGAGACCGCCTTCCAACATAGCATCTACCTGCGCTCTGGTCACGAGTTTGGAAGCTGCGCCCGGGATAAAAATATCCGCGCCCATTTTCCAGATCTTCTCATTTATTTCCTCGAACGGCAACAAGTTGTGGGCAGTGATCTTGTTCCCTATTTTTTCGTTGAATAAGTGTTTGACCTCCTCCAAAGGGAGACCTTCCGGAGCCAGGATACCTCCAACACGGTCGATGATCCCAACGATCTTTACGCCTTCTTTGGCCAGATAACAAGCGGCAGCAGATGCCACATTGCCCCAACCCTGTATGATGGCGGTTTTGCCGCTCACAGAACCATGATGGAAAATATCGTAATAATGCCGTACTGATTCGGCCACCCCGTACCCTGTGATCAGGTCAGCTACTGCATACTTGTGCTGACCACCTTCGGGCACATATTCAGGATCTTCTACAATTTTCGTGCAGCCGTAGCGAAGTTGACCAATAATATTGATCTGTTGGCCTTCAGTGGGTTTTAGGTGCCCACGCACTATACCTTCCTGCGGATGCCAAAGGCCCAAGGCCTCGGTAATAGGCACCACGTCTTTGATCTCGTCGACGTTGAGGTCGCCGCCTGTGCCGTAATAATTTTTTAAAAGAGGGAGTACGGCGCGATACCAACGTTCCAACACCTCTACACGACGAGGGTCAGATGGGTCGAAATTGATGCCGCTTTTTGCGCCGCCAATAGCAGGACCGCATACACTAAACTTGATCTCCATCACTTTTGCAAGTGAAACGACTTCCTCGCAAGTCAGACCTTTGCGCATCCGGGTTCCGCCACCTGCCGCGCCATTGCGCAGCGAATTTATGACGATCCAGCCTTCCGCGCCCGTTTCTTCATCATGCCATTCAAAAATGATCTCGGGCTTTTTCTCCTTGTACTTTTGTAGGAGGCTTTCCATACTTTATGTGGTCTATAAATTGATCAGAGCAAAATTAGGGTGCAAAAGTAGCGAAAGGTGAAGCGAAATTTATGCTACCTTTTTCAAACGTTTAAATTCATTTTATTTTTGAGGAACGCAAAATGAATTTCAATCCACCTGAATCCCCCGTACTGTTTCTCCCAATATCTCGATTTTCACCCGTACCAAATTGTCAGGGAACAAATGCTCCGCCAATTGCGGCCATTCGATCACGCAGTACCAGGGATCATACAGCAAATCCTCCAAACCAATATCGAAAGCCTCCGGTGCCGAACGCAACCGGTAAAGGTCAAGATGGTGAAAAAGGCTGACGGAGCCGTCAACTTCGACATAACTATATTGATTCACCAGCGAAAACGTGGGACTGGCGGTATTTTCCCTTACGCCAAGGTACTTGCAAATGGCTTTAACCAGGGTGGTTTTGCCAGCACCCATATCGCCGTAAAGTGCGATCTTACGTCGGCTGGCAAGGGTTTGCAAAATTTTTGGCACCAGGATCTCTAAATCATCCGGGGAATTTAATATCCATTCCATGGAGGCAAAGGTAGATAGAGCCCCGAGGTTTTCAAAAACCTCGGGGCTCTATTCTACCTTTGTGCTGTGACCTACACCATTTCCGACATTCAAATCATTCTTCAAGCCCAATGGCTGCAAAAGACTGAGCCCCAATCCAGGGTTGAGCACCTGCTGTTCGACAGTCGTTCAGTGGCCGCACCTGCCGTTTCGTTGTTTTTTGCACTGCCTGGAAAAAACCGCGACGGACATCGTTTCCTCCAGGAATTGTATGCGCAGGGCGTTCGCCAATTTGTAGTAAGTCAGATGGTGGACACCCAAAAAATGCCTGAAGCAAATGTCCTTCAGGCAGAAAATACGCTGGAGGCGCTACAGCATCTGGCGGCGCAGCATCGTTCAAAGTTTAAGATCCCGGTTATCGGAATAACCGGCAGTAACGGCAAAACTGTTGTGAAAGAATGGCTCGCGCAACTCCTTTCGCCAGACTTTGATATTGTGCGCAGTCCAAAAAGCTATAATTCTCAAATCGGCGTTCCGATCTCAGTCTGGCAGATGCAGGAGCGCAATACGCTCGCCATTTTTGAAGCAGGCATTTCACAACCCGGTGAAATGGATCGGTTAGAACAGATCATTCGCCCAAGTATTGGTGTATTTACCAACCTGGGTCCGGCACACCAGGAAGGTTTTTCTGCTGATGCTCAAAAATTAACAGAGAAGATGCGGCTCTTTCATCAGGTGGATACCCTGGTCTGCGAAACGCGGTGGGCGCCTGCGGAGCTCCACGCCAGGCTTTTTTCCTGGTCGAAAAACGGAGATCCCGCTGATCTACAGGTTACCAGGATCGAAAAACTGGAACCTGCAGGCGTTCAAATTTCGGCGACCGTCAGTAACCGGGCGAACCAAGCCCGGGAACAGCACAATTTGCCTGTACAAGGATCGACCTTCACCATTACCATTCCTTTTTCCGACCCGGCCAGCATAGAAAACGCCCTTCATTGTTGGGCGGTCATGCTCCTGCTTGGTATCGATCAGGAAGAGATAGAAAAACGGATGCTGGGGCTGGAACCCGTGGAAATGCGTCTGGAAATGAAGGCTGCCATACATGGATGTACCCTCATCAACGATGCTTACAGCAATGACCTCGCATCGCTCCGACTTGCGCTTCAATTCGCCCGACAACAAGCGGGAACCGGAAAACTGACCCTCATTCTCTCTGATATCCTTCAAAGCGGTCAATCCGGAAAGGCACTTTGGAGGGAAGTCGCGGAGATTATACGGGTACAAAAGGTAAGCCGTTTCTTTGGAATTGGCGCGGACATTCAAACCATCCAGCCTAAACTCGATGCTTCGGTTGACGCCTCCTTTTACCCGGATACGGAGCATTTTTTGGAAAAAATTTCGGAACAGGATTTCCGCGAGGAAACGATCTTGTTGAAAGGCGCAAGATCTTTTGCCTTCGAGCGGATCGCACGACGACTGGAGCAAAAAGCACATAAGACGGTGATGGAAGTCAATCTCTCTGCCCTTTCCCACAACCTGAAAATGTATCATCGACTGCTACAGCCCGGCACCAAAATGATGGTGATGGTCAAGGCGGAGGGCTATGGCGCCGGCTCTGCTCAGGTGGCAAAATTGCTGGAATTTCATTCCGTGGACTATCTTGGAGTAGCCTATGCTGATGAAGGGATTGCCTTGCGCCAATCCGGGGTAAATTTACCCATATTAGTCCTCAATCCGGAACCCGCCAGCTTTGATGCTTTGTGGCGTTTCAGACTGGAACCAGAGGTGTACAGCCTGCCCATGCTGGAGGAGATCGCAATGTTTTCCGGTCCTGGAAAACCACTTGCCATCCATTTAAAATTGGATACCGGAATGCATCGCCTGGGTTTTGAGCCTGCTGACATTCCTGCATTGGCTGAAAAACTCCGCGCACTTCCCCATTTGCACGTAGCGTCTGTGTTTTCCCATCTTGCAGCCAGTGATGCTACCCTGCACGATGATTTTACCAGAAGACAGGGTACGGTTTTTACTGAAATGTACGATCAGATCAGTGCCGCAATAGGTTACGCTCCTTTGCGGCATATCTGCAATACAGGCGGCATTGAACGTTGGCCGGAATTCCATTTTGATATGGTTCGGCTGGGCATCGGGCTGTATGGGATCGGCGGGAAATACATTGCACCCCTACTCCACACAGTCAACTCCTTAAAGGCTACGATCAGCCAGATCAAAACCCTTCAGCCCGGTGAAACGGTTGGTTATAACCGAAATAGTGGTCCGCTTACCATTCCTAAACGGATCGCCACCATCAGTATCGGATATGCTGACGGCTTGTTGCGATTGGCCGGTGGTGGCCGGTATTCAGTATTTCTGCGTGGACAATCAGCCCCAACGCTGGGAAATATCTGCATGGATATGACGATGATTGATGTGACCCGGATCCCCGAAGCACAGGTGGGGGATGAAGTAACTATCTTTGGCGAAAATCCACCGGTTCAGGAGCTGGCAGCATGCTTAAAGACCATTGCTTATGAGGTGTTTACGAATATTTCGGAACGGGTGAAACGGGTTTATTGGACGGAGTGACGGATTGGGTTATTAGTCATTTAGTCATTAGGGGTCATTAAGTCATTAGTCATTAGGGGTCATTAGTCATTAGTCATTAGGGGTCATTAGTCATTAGGGGTCATTAGTCATTAGGGGTCATTAGTCATTAGTCATTAGGGGTCATTAGTCATTAGTCATTAGGGGTCATTAGTCATTAGGGGTCATTAGTCATTAGTCATTAGGGGTCATTAGTCATTAGTCATTAGGGGTCATTAGTCATTAATGCCCAATGACCAAATGACTAATGACCCAATGACCCCTAATGACCCAATAGCAATTGACCAAATGACTAATGACCCAATGACCCAATGACCCCTAATGACCCAATGACCCCTAATGACCCAATAGCAATTGACCAAATGACTAATGACCCAATGACCCCTAATGACCCAATGACTTAATGACCCAATGACCTTCAATGACTTAATGATTGACAAAATGACAAGCATCCAAACACTTTATTCCATTTTTCAGGAGCATCCTGTAGTGAGCACCGATACCCGACAATTACCGTCGGGCTGCATCTTCTTTGCGCTCAAAGGGAGCAATTTTGATGGCAACCAATTTGCGGAGCAGGCCCTGAAAGACGGCGCTGCCTATGCGGTGGTCGATGACCCGGCCTGTAGTTCGGATAAACGTTGCCTGCTGGTACAGGATGTATTGAAAGCATTACAGGATCTGGCCAACCACCATCGCCGGCAGTTTGATATCCCGGTCATTGGCATTGGCGGCTCCAATGGAAAAACGACTACCAAAGAATTGGTTTCCAGCGTTTTATCAGTGCATTACCCCTGTCATTTTACGAAAGGAAATTTAAACAACCACATCGGCGTACCGCTTACCTTGCTGGCCATGCCGCGCGGAACGGAGGTAGCGATCATTGAAATCGGCACCAACCAGCCCGGAGATATTGAAGAACTCTGCCGGATCGTTCAGCCTACCCATGGGCTGCTCACTAATATCGGCAAAGAGCATCTGGAGGGTTTTGGGAGCCTGGCCGGGGTAAAAAAAGCAGAGGCCGAGCTGTATGACTACCTCGCTAAGAACCATGGCTGTGCTTTCGTAAATCTATCGGAAAAGTATCTGCCTGCTATGTCCAAAAAAGTGCCCATGCGGGTAAGCTATCAGCGCGTCGAAGTGCTTCGCCCGAACTCCGGTGTCATTGAAGTGCAAATGCTTGCCGATATGCCTTTTGTACTGGCGGCGTTTCTTTCAGATGATGGCCCAAGGGTAGAGCTGAGTACCCAGATCTTTGGATACCACAATTTTCATAATGTAATGACAGCCATTGCATTGGGCGTTTATTTTAAAGTCCCTGCAGGAAGGATCAAAGAAGCCCTGGAAGCATATACTCCCAGAAACAACCGCTCTCAATTGATCCAGCAAAACGGGGCCACTATATTGCTGGATGCCTACAATGCCAATCCTTCGAGCATGCAGCCTGCACTTCAGAGTCTCATGGCCATGCCCGCTTCCCGTCGGATCGCTATACTAGGTGATATGCTGGAACTGGGGGAAGATTCCCACAAAGAGCATGAGGCTCTGCTTCGTTTTGCCGCAAAACTAAAAGTCGATCAGATCGTATTGGTGGGGAAAGAATTCGGGAAGACTCCTTATTCAAAATTCGGGGCCTTGCATTTTGACGACAACCAAGCAGCAAAACGTTGGTTTGACACACAAAAGCTGGAAGGAGCGGCTGTTTTGATCAAGGGATCGCGGGGAGTTCGGCTGGAGGTGGTGATTGGGTGAGGTGTTGCCTGCAATACCACTTCGCACTAACAGGCGCAAAATCTGAAACTTGAGCATTGAGACTGGACAACGTTGCAAAAAAGCTGAGCAGGAGGATTGAGTATTTCATGGTTTATGAAATTTAGTGCTGTATAATGACTTTTTGAGTCGTGCGTGTGCCTGTATCGGCGCAGAAAGAAATGAAGTAAACACCGGAAGGCACTTCTGCCGTTTTTAGCAATACTTGCTCCAGCCCAGCGGTTTTAACCTGTTCTGCCCATGTTTTACCTGCGACATCCATCAGGGTGATCCGACCCGACGCCTCCGGTTCGAGGTAGACCGTAAGCAGATCGAAGGCTGGATTGGGAAACAGTACCATTTTCGGCGCTCTAACAGATTTAGGCTCTTTTACCGCAACCATTGGGCCATCTATCCCCAACGAATCACACACACTGCCCGGCACGTCGTAGAGCCGATAATGTGGTACATTGGGCATTGTAAAGGCATGATAGACGGGTAATTTCAGCCCGTGCTGTTCCACCTCACAGGCCAGGCCCGGTTGGTCAGGTTGATGGATAATATGCAATACATCTGTGCCAAAGTGTGAAGACCCATAAATTTTACCATTCGGTGCAAGGTCAAGTTGGAAAAAAGTAGTGGGTAGCTGTGATTCAAAGCCATCGTACTGCGCCACATTTACCTTGCTGGCCGCCACATCCGCAGCCTCCATATCATACTGTAAGATCCAAAGCCCCGTGGTGACGTACAGGTAGCGCGAGTTGGGTGAAAAGGCAATGCCCATAGCTACCACCGAGTCCGCCATCAGATCGAGGTGCCCAGGGTTGGAAAGCATACCTGTACAGCGGTCGAAGTCAAAAAAATTGACCCCGTTGTGGATGTTTCCACTGGCATAGCGTGTACCATCTGGGGAAAAGCAAGCCTGTCCAACCCAACTTTGATAGGACGAAAGGCGACCTATTTGTTGCTCGCCCTCATAATGCACTCCATAGGGATCAAACAGGTAAACATGATATTTTGCCTTACCGTCGGGGGGAGTGTTACAAAGCGGTGGTTTTCTTCTAACAAAATCCACCAGTCACGGCCATTGGCGTGGCGGCAGGCGGTAACCATGGGTGTAAAAGTATCAGTCTGCAAGGGCTGGTTTTTGGTTGTAACTTTGCCAAGACCCTCATTAGCAGATGCGTCTATAATGGAGTAGAGCAAGTCCTTGACAATAGATCCTCCTGGCCACCAACGTATGTGGAAAAGGGCATAGAGTGAATCGCTACTAGGAATAGGCAAAAATAAAGCACCTTGGTCATTCAGATAAGCACTCACTACACTCTCACAGTATTGTTCATGCAAAGGGCCTTCATTGATATTGTCTCCGTTATCCATTTGTTCATACAACTTGTTCTGAATCTCACAACCATTGGAAAGGGCAATTTTATTGCCCTTTCCATCACTTATACTGGCATTATCCCAATCCAAGCCAAGTGAAATATCGAAAAAAGAGAGAATAGGAGTATTTGTATTAAAATCTATCAACGTCCCACCATAGTGTAATATTGAGTCACTTGGGCCATAGCCTAACACCCAGTTATAGTCATGTTTATCTTGAGCTGAACCCTTGAAAAAAAGTAACACACCCAAAATCAAAAGAAATGCTCTCATAGCCAAATTAAAAAGTCTGTTGCCCTTGACACATGGCCAAGGGCAACAGGTGGGTGAACTAAAATATTAGTGTTGTACTATGACCTTTTGGGTCGTGCGTGTGCCTGTATCGGCGCAGAAAGAAATGACGTAAACGCCAGAGGGCATTTCTGTCGTTTTTAGCGTCACCTGCTCCAGCCCAACGGTTTTAACCTGTTCTGCCCATGTTTTGCCTGTGACATCCATCAGGGTGATTCGACCTGACACCTCCGGTTCGAGGTAGACCGTAAGCAGATCGAAGGCCGGATTGGGAAACAGTACCATTTTCGGCTCTCTCAAAGCTTTAGGCTCTTTTACTGCAACCATAGGCGCATTGATCCCCAGCGAGTCGCAAACGCTGCCCGGCACATCATAAAGGCGGTAGTGCGGCACGTTAGGCATGGTGAAGGCGTGGTATGCGGGCATTTTCAGCCCGTGCTGTTCCACCTCGCAAGCCAACCCTGGTTGGTCGGGTTGATGAATGATGTGCAGCACGTCTGTGCCAAAGTGTGAAGACCCATAAATTTTACCATTCGGTGCAAGATCAAGTTGGAAAAAAGTAGTGGGTAGCTGTGATTCAAAGCCATCGTACTGCGCCACATTTACCTTACTGGCCACCACATCCGCAGCCTCCATATCATACTGTAGGATCCAGAGCCCCGTAGTGACGTACAGGTAGCGCGAGTTGGGCGAAAAAGCCAGACCCATGGCTACCACAGAATCTGCCATAAGGTCGAGGTGCCCGGGATTGGAAAGCTGGCCCGTACATCGGTCGAAGTCAAAAAAATTGACCCCATTGTGGATGTTTCCGCTCGCATACCGTGTGCCATCGGGCGAAAAACAAGTCTGGCCTACAAAACTCTGATACGATGACAGCCGGCCTATCTTCTGCTCCCCATGGTAGTGGACGCCATCTGGGTCGAGCAGGTAAAAATGGTATTTTGCCTTTCCATCGGGCGGAAGGGTGACAAAACGATGGTTTTCTTCCACTACAATCCACCAATCTCGCCCATTGGCGTGACGACAGGCTGTGACATTAGCCGTAAATGTGTCTGTCCGCAGTGGTAGGTTTTTGGAAACGACTCTTCCCAACCCGTCATTAGCAGAAGCATCAACAATAGAATAAAGAAAATCTTTCACAATGGAAGAGGGGGACCACCAACGCAAATGAAAAAGGGCATAAAGCGAATCACTGCCTGGCATGGGCAGAAAAAGGACCCCTTGATCGTTTAAATAACCACCTAAACTATCAGCACAATATTGTTCATGAGCCGGTCCTTCATTAATATTATCACCATTTTCTATCAACTTATGTTCCCGGTTTCTAATCTCGCATCCATTTGTGTAACAAATAAGCTGGCCACTTCGATCACTTATACTTGCTTTATCCCACAAAAAGCCTATCTCTGTCTCAAAATAAGTAAGTATGGGCTCTTCTGTTTCAAAATTGACAAGTGTTCCTCCATAATGCAAGTCTGGATTACTGGGGCCATAGCCGAATATCCAGTTGTAGTCGTATTTGTCTTGGGCTGAAACTCTTATCATCAACAGAACACCCAAAATAGTAAGGTATCTTCTCATTTCAAAACAAAAGGCCTCCTGCACTTAACCGAGGTTAAGTGCAGGAGGTGGGTGAAAAGAATAATTAGTGTTGGATTATAACTTTCTGAACCAGGTTTTTACCTGCATTAGAACGGAAAGAAAGGAAATATACTCCTGAAGGTATCTCTTCTGTCCTAATTGTTAACTGCTCAACCCCAGCTTTTTTCACCTCTTCAACCCAAGCTTTTCCCGCTAAATCCATCAATACTATACTACCAGATAACTCTGGGTCGAAATAGACTGAAAGCAGATCGCTTACCGGGTTGGGCTGCAAAGACATTTGGCCTTGAAGCGTGGAAATTTGTTTGCCACTAATTCCATTATCCGAACGATCTGGCACCTTGCTAGTCCTTGGAGCAGCATTCGGGCCACACTTTGGCAGTAATATCTTTGCCTCTTCTACGGCAAGACCGCCATTGGTCTGGCCGCTGGCCGTCAGCGCGAGGAGTTGCGCCTCTTGTGTAGCGTTAAGCGTACCGTTTAGGAAAAGCGTAATGCTCAATTGATTGAACATACGGCGGTTTTGCTCCTGTAAAGTGCTTGAAGGGAGCAGCGCGTTGGCCGTTAGCACATTTTGCAGTTTAGTCACTTGTTTTTGGCTGATCTGCGCTTTCAGCGCAACCTCCTGCTGGTGCAACGGACGCAATTGGGCCAGAAGTACTTCTGTTGCCGCCATCAAGGAAGGGTTGGTGGTAGGGGTTTGAGGCAGGGTCTGCCCGTTTTGCAGGGAGATCAACTGTAGTTGGATGCTGCTGCGCTGGCTTTCGATATTGTCCATGCTGCTCTGGTCTGCAGTCTCTATGGCATAGGCAGATCGGATCTGGTTTTCCACCTGTGCAAATTTGCCAGGGCTACTGTTGAACCATGTGCTGTAAAACCCAGTAGTTGCGGCATTTCCGCTTATTATAGAGGGGTAACGCAATACTTTGTCAATCAACAGGCGGCGAGCCTCCCATTGGGATACTGCGCTGAGCGAGGCAAAAACACCAGTTCCTCCTGCCACCTCCTGGTCATAAATACTCAATCGAGGCATACCAGGAGGTGCTGCCATCGGAGCGCACCAATCAGAATTAATGTTTTGGTTGACAAACCAGCCGCTTGATGGCGCAAGCAAGATAGTAGCCGGAAAATGAGAAGTGCCGGGAGCAAATTGCTGCTCAATAAAAAATCTGGAAGAGCTTGCACTATTTTCGCACTGACCAGCCTTATCAACATAAGACCCGGCAGCAGTCAGCCAGGTATTCCCTCTGCCACTTTGGGTGCCTATAGTACCTGTGATAGGCGTACCATTTTGCGTAAAAGCATCTGCGATACTCAGGCCTACATCGTGCTTGCCAAAGTTGTTGCTGCTGAAATCACTCTGGCCGTTGTTGCCCCGGAGGCGGATACCAAGGGTCATTTCGTCCACCGTGTTGTCGCACATGGTCACCCCGGAGGTGGCATTGAGAATGTCGATGGCGGTATTATCAAAGCTTGCGTCCAGGAGAAAGCGTTTTCCATTGACGGTGTTGTGACTCACCTCAAGACCAGCGCCAAGCTGGTCGGACAGAAGAATGCCGAACTGCAAGAATGCTTTATTTACATCAACTGTGTTGCCTATGATACGGGTGTTGTCAAATGCAGCGGGTGTATTGACATATATCGCGGCCTCTACCAGCCCGGAAGGGTTTCCCGCTGCATCAGGGATGTTGAAAAGAAAATGGTTGTCGCTTATATCTGTCTGGTCAGCCACATGGATGTTGAATTCACTTTCGATATAGACACCACGATAACCATAAAAAGAGTGGTCTTCGTTGTCAATCTGGTTAAAATGGTTGCCGGTGATGTCTACATGCTTACCGCTGCTGGCGATGGGCCGTTCCGCCCATATAGCATTTACTTCGTGCCCGGTCAAAATGTTGAAGGTGCTGTTCTTGACTTTTATCAGTTCGCTAGCATGGTTTTCATACGATTCGAGGCCCCGAAGCAGCCTGCCATTAAATGTGCAGCCATCTATATCAACATCAGAGCGCTGGGCAAATATCGCAGACTGTGCCTGACTCTCAAAAGTACAGTTTCGTGCCGTAATGTGGCTTCCTGCGTATGATGGGCCCCATTCTGTATAAATGGCGTGTCCATATTGATCAGAAGAGGCTACGGTACCAAACCGTTTAAATTCCGCCCCTAGAATGGTCAAATCAGCATCTTCCAGGTATATGGATGTCGGGTAGTGGGTATCAAAAAAATGATTCGTCACAGCGTTGATATGGCCTAATGAGGTGGCGCAATGATCCAGATGGACATGGTATTTTGTCCATTGCTCTCCTGTATTATTAATGCCGTTGCCGTGTACTGTCTTAGAAGTGCACTCAAAGGTATTATCAAAAAAGAATGGAAAATTGAGTGTTCCATTGCCCGGCGATGTGGTCCCGTTGCTGATGTTGACGTGGTTCCTATTGAAGGTGTTACCAGCCAGATATACGCCCTGCACCACATCATCAATCTGAAGGGTGCGCCGGGCATCCTCGAGTTCGCACCACCAAAGTGCCACGGTACTATTACCCTTTGCCTCGATCCCTTTCCACATGTTCGCACAGCAGAAAAACTTCGTAAAGTAGGCTGTGAATGGGTTGTCATCGGTCGTTCTGATCACTACATCACCTGACATTACGAACTTGCAGTTTAGAAAAGTTAAGGGGATGTCCATGATGAGGTCACCGTTGGTGAGGGCGATGTTCTTGTTTTGAACAAAGCCATTGACCGCGCCCCAGTTGACCGACGATGCAAAGGTAATCGAGCCGCCATTCGGAGGAGTAGGCACGACCGGTATGGTAATATCAATTGGTACAGACCCGTACTGTTGGCACAAAGTCGGGCGACCTTTAGGGTTTCCTTCCCACTGTGGAGGGGCTGGGTGACAATTTTGGAAAAACCAGTTAAAAGACGAAGGACTCTGGGCTTCAGAAACAAGGGGGGAAGCCAAGGTCGAAATTAGCAAAATACCGAGCCACACTAATGGACTAAATGTATTCGGCATGTTTAGAAATCTTGGAAATTTCATACTTTTGTAAAGTTTTAGTAATCCCAACTCTGATTTTTACCCGGCCATTTCAGGATGAGCACCGGGGGCTTTCGGGGTTGATCGGGCGGCGGCGGCTGCAACCGCTGCCTCTTTTTTTATAATCGCCATAACCTTGGCGGAGGAGGTTGAATAAGTGAACTGAAAAAGTGATTGGAAGCCTAATTCCCACGAGCAATATGCACCAATAGCATTGCCCAATGGACATTAGCCCACAGCAAACCATAATGAAAAAAGCCTCGCTTGAAGCGAGACTAAGTCAGGCAGTGCAACATCCGGTTGGATGTTCAGCAAAAAACAACAGCAGGAATGGTTTGGAAAAATGGTTTTGAGTGGGACAAATGGCAGCGTTGTATAGAGAAAGGCTCATTTGGAGGAAGCAGTTTAATAAGGGTGAATTCAAAGCGTTAGCAAAAATAGGCTTATGTTTTCAGACTTTTCTTTTTTAGGGTCGCTATTTTTAGTTAAATTCTGCATTCAAGCGATAATTTGGTAGCGGGTAGATTACCCCCCCCCAATTTACAAATAAAATTTTGACAATTAGCTTTAAATACCTTTGCTTATAGTGCAAAACCCGGGTTTTGTCTTCTTGTCGAGACCCGTCCAC
Source organism: Lewinellaceae bacterium (assembly GCA_947476195.1). Classification (GTDB taxonomy): domain Bacteria; phylum Bacteroidota; class Bacteroidia; order Chitinophagales; family Saprospiraceae; genus M3007. The sequence continues at coordinate 28,621 of CANJPT010000007.1, forward strand.
CCTAAATGCGCGTACTTAGGGTGGACGGGTCTCGTCAAGATGACAAAACTTGGGGGCTCGAGAGGGGATGGCAAAACGGTGAATAAGGCAAACCCCTACCGCTGCAGCATCACATCCCCAAAAAACACCTCTTCCTTCCCGTCCACAAATTCCACTACCGCCTGCCAGACAAACACGGCCGGATTCAATTTTTCACCGTGTGAGGTACCGTCCCAGCCAAGATTGGTATCGCCTACGGTAAAGTCCAGCAGCTCAAATACTTCTTAGCCCCAGCGGGAGAAGATCTGCAAAGACTGGATCTTCACCACGGTAAAGGGATCCGCAAAAATGGCGAACACGTCGTCTTTGCCGTCATCGTCCGGAGAGAAGTTATTTGGACCATAGATCTTGTGGGTTCTGTCCACCAAAAGGGTCCGGTTGCCACGGGCTTCGCATCAGGCAGTTGACACCACTAAAACCTGATAATACTGGGTGTAGAAAGGCGTGGCCGTTGTATTTAAACAAGTATCACACAGTAGCCCAGTTGAAGGCGTCCAGGTGACCGTAGTTTTGATCAAGGGATCGCGGGGAGTTCGGCTGGAGGTGGTGATTGGGTAATGGATTGATTATGGGACTTTTTACAGTGAGAATGGCCGTGTAAATAAACAAAATGTCAGGTAACACGTTGAGTGTAGCCCTGACTTATCACGCCTGCATCAGCACACTACTGGACATTTTTGTTTTGCCCAAAGACCTATAAGGCATACTACTGGACATTTTTGTTTTGTCCCCAGACCTATAAGGTTTCCAAAAACCTTATAGGTCTGTCTCGATTTTAGAAAATGTCCAATAGTGTGCTGCATCAGTTCAATTAATACATAAATGCGTCTATTCTTTTTTCTGGCGGCGTTCCTCCTTTCTTCCGCCACTGCTACTGCTCAAAACACCCGGATCAAAGACCCCAATCAAGTGGGTTGGTGGGCCGGTTTTGCCACCTTTAAACTCAATAACAAATGGGGTATTCACAGTGAATATCAGTGGCGTCGTGAAAATTTTGTAAAGGATTGGCAGCAAAGTCTGCTGCGGGGAGGCCTCAACTATCAGTTGTCGCCCAAAATTCAGTTCCGGCTCGGCTATGCCTGGATCGAAACATTCAATTACGGCGCCTATGCTATCAATGGGCTGGGAAAAGACTTTACTGAGCATCGGATCTTCCAAATGGCTACCCTGGCCGACAAGGTTAGCTCTCTGGATGTAGCACATCGATTTATTCTGGAACAACGCTGGATCGGCCGTTATACCTCCCCGGAACTCACCCGTGAGGACGAGTTTTTTTTCGCAAACCGACTGCGATATATGTTCCGGATGCAATGCCCCTTAAAAGGCAAAACGCTGGATTCCAAAGAATTTTATGCCGCCGCATACGATGAGGTTTTCATTGGCTTCGGCAAAAATGTAAATGAAAACGTATTCGACCAAAATCGTATTGGCCTTTTGATCGGATACCGCTTCAGTAAAGAATTACGTATTGAAGGGGGCTTTTTCAGCCAGATTCTCCAACTACCACGGGAAATCACCCTGCCTGACAGCCCAAATGGCCGGAATGTTTTCCAGTACAATACCGGCTTTATCCTCAATACTTTTTTTACCTTCGAGCGCTGAGCTTATTTCAATAAACAGGTTTTTCTATTAGCGCAAAAAATATTTTAATAACCGGCGGCTCTCAAGGCATTGGAAGAGCTGCCGCAATCATGGCTGCCCAAAAAGGGCATTTCTTTAATTGCCTAATTTGTTCATTTTGAGCAAATTAGGCATTTTTTTTGGTGAAAAAAGCGCAAAAAAGCTAAGTTCGGTGCGACAAAAATATTGTATCACTAAAAGTAAAAAATAAAAAGATTAAGCTGCATCTTTTTAGACCAGGTGCTTATGAGCGTTACATCAAGTTTCCTACTGATGTGAAATTGTTATAGGATTGTGTAGAATGAGTTCCGGGTCAAATCACCAGTATTTGGAATCGTCATCCATACTACTGGACATTTTCTAAAATCGAGACCTATAAGGCTTCCAAAAACCTTATAGGTCTTGGGGTAAAACAAAAATGTCCAGTAGTATGATCGTCATCATTTGCTACAACTATGATCAGCCAGAGAAATCCATCCCAAATCGGATCGTAAGCTTATATAAGCTCTCCTATTGGTCGAGGTAAAGAGAACAAACCAGTAGAATTTGGAGCCAAGATCCATCAATTGCAGATTGGAGGCTGCAATTCCATCGAACACCTTTGCTTATAGTACTTGCCCCAAGTTTTGTCATCTTGTCGAGACTTGACCACCCTAAGTGCGTGCACGTAGGGTGAACAAGTCTCGACAAGATGACAAGGCTTGGGGGCTCGAGTTGGAATGGCAGGACCGTGAAAGGCCCGAGACGTTTTCAGTCGGCCGTAACTTAAGACCGCTTAATTAGATCGCATTAGACTTTGCGTCACCTGGTGAAACGAAGCCTTACCGTTGCAACATCACATCCCCAAAAAACACTTCTTCCTTCCCGTCCACAAATTCCACTACCGCCTGCCAGACAAACACGGCCGGATTCAGCTTTTCACCGTGTAAGGTGCCGTCCCAACCAAGATTGGTATCGCCTGCGGTAAAGTCCAGCAGCTCAAATACCTCTTCGCCCCAGCGGGAGAAGATCTGCAAAGACTTGATCTTCACCACGGTAAAGGGATCCGCAAAAATGGTGAATACGTCGTCTTTGCCGTCATCGTCCGGAGAGAAGATGTTTGGACCATAGACCTTGTGATTTCTGTCCACCAAAAGGGTCAGGTTGCCACGGGCTTCGCACCCGGCAGTTGACACCACCAAAACCTGATAATACTGGGTGTAGAAAGGCGTGGCCGTTGTATTCAAACAAGTATCACATAGCAGCCCGGTTGAAGGCGTCCAGGTGACGGAGGCAATTTCTGAATTGGGTATGTTGACCGTCGCATCGATCTGATAGCTATAACCCTGGGCTATTTCAGCCGATGGCGTCAGCGTTACCGCTACCTGGGTTGGAAAATTCACGGTAACCGTTGTTGAAGCGTTGCAGCCGGCGTTGCCCAGTGCCTGGATCGTGTAGCTGCCCGGAACAAGGTCGGTAAACTCATCCTGTACGCTCGGTTGGCTGTTGTTCAGGCTGTACAAAATGTTGCCCGATAAGCCCGTTACAGAATCGACTTGTATGGCTCCCGTTGTTTGTTGACAGGTCGGCTGGATCACGGAAGCATAGGCCACCGGAGTTTCAGGAACGATGATGATCTGATCGATATCTACACAACCATTGGCTGCATTGGTCACAGATAGTACATACGTACCGGCTTTGTCAATTAGTGGCGTTTGTGAGGCCGGGTTGGACGCAAAATGGCCGTTCTGGGTACTCCAGAAGTAGCTCAGGTTTGCCGCACCCGTGCCGCTGCCATTCAGTGGGGCCGTTTCTCCCGCACAATCCAGGGTGAATGGTGTACCTGCATCTGCTGTTGGCGGGGTTTGGTCAGCCGTCACATTTACGGAAATAACATTGGCGCAGTTGTTGGCCGGATTCACTCCGATCAGGTAATAGATGCCTGGGGTTGAAACAGGATGCGTCGGACCGTTGCCTATTATTGTGGTGTCTGTACCGATAATGGTCGCCCAGCCAAACTGTACGCCACCAACCGTCGAACTACCGCTAAGCGTCTGAGCAGTGGTGATACAGGTTAATACGCCAGGGGTTGCCACCAAAAGTGCCGGCGGATTCAGATTTTGAGTAACTGTGATACTGGCCGTGGCTGTACAGAAGGTTACATTGTCCTGTACGATCAGATTGTATAAACCAGGGGCATTCACCACGAGATTGTTGCCAGTGGCCAGTGGTGTACCATTTTGCAGCCACTGGAAACTGCTTGGATTGGGCGTACCTGTCACATTGCCATTGAGGGTCGTGGTGGTAATACTACAGTCCAAAACAAGGTTGGCTGAATTAATACTGGCCACGGGCTGAGTAGTTTGGTCAGCGACCACAAAACTGGCCGTGCCGGTACAAGCTCCGCCGCCATTCACGGTAACCGTGTAACTACCTGCTGGGATATTCATAAGGTCTTCGGTAATGGCCGCGTTCGACCAGCTAAAGAGGTAGCCGGTAGCAGGCCCTACTGTCAGGTTGATCGCCCCGTTGATGGCCACACAAGAATTGTCGGCCGTGGGTACCCCACTGATAACAGGTAGGATGACATTCTCCGGGACAGTAAAGTTGCCAACGGAAGTACAACCGTTTGCAGCCGTAACCGTAACTGTAAACGCCCCTGAAAGAATATTCGCCAGATCCTCTGTGGTAGCGTTATTCGACCAATTATAGATGTATGGTGCTGGACCCGTTGCAACGCTAAGGTTGATACTGCCACTTGCCTGAGCACAGGAAGCCGCAGAGATGATGTTGGAAAGTGCCGGGGGTGGCGCATTGCTGGTCACGACAAAACTGGCAGTATTGGTGCAAGCTCCACCGCCATTCACCGTGACATTGTAGGTTCCGACCGCGATATTCAATAGATCTTCGGTGGTGGCAGCATTAGACCAGTTAAAGAGGTAGCCAGTAGCAGGCCCTACCGTCAGGTTGATTGCACCGTTATTGACCACACATGAAGTAACCGTTGTTGGCGTGCCCGAAATCTGGGGAATAATCACGGTTTCAGGAATCGTAAAATCCCCTACAGAGGTACAACCATTGGCGGCTGTAACTGTCACGGTATAGTTCCCTGAAAGAACTGCGTTCAGGTCCTGATTGGTTACAGCGTTCGACCAGAAATATTGGTAAGGCGCCGGGCTGCCCGTCACGCTCAGATCAATACTGCCACTCGCCTGTCCGCAGGTAGCGGCCGCAATATTGTTGGAAAGTGCAGGCAAAGGAAGGTTACTCACGATCACCACTGCTGCGGTGCTGCTGCAGGCGCCGCCTGCACTTACCGTTACAGTATAAGTACCTGCGGCAAGGTTAGACTGGTCTTCGGTATTGACCCCGTTCGACCAGGTAAACGAATAGCCTGGTGCGGGAGGGGTAATGGTCAGATCGATGACTCCATTGTTAACGATACAGGAACTCGCCGGGCTTAGTACGCTACCGATGGCCGGAGAAAATGAGTTCTCCGGCACCACAAAGTTGTCCACGGTCGTGCAGCCATTGGCCGCTGTGACCGTCACGGAATAAGTACCGGAAATGATGGAGGTAAGGTCCTGATTGGTGACCGCATTTGACCAAAAATACTGGTAAGGCGCCGGGCTACCGGAAACACTCAGGTCAATACTGCCAATGGCTTGTCCGCAAAAAGCTGCTGTGATGCTCTGGGTAAGCAACGGCGTTGGGACATTGCTGGCGACCGTAAAGACGGCTGTATTGATGCAGTTACCACCGGCGCTTACCGTCACCGTATAGGTTCCGGAGGGCAGGTTGGACAGATCTTCGCTGTTCTGCCCACTCGACCAGGCAAACGTATAGCCAGGCGGGGCGGGGTTGACGCTGAGGTCAATGGCTCCGTTATTTTGAATACAGGAACTATTCGCACTAGGTGTACCTGCAAGTGCAAATGGAATGGTATTCCCCGGTACAGTAGCACTGACCGTAGCAGAACAGTTATTTACATCTGTGACGGTTACCGTATAAGTGCCTGCTGCGATATTGGTCAGATCCTGACTGATCTGTCCACTGGTCCATTGGTATCCGAAAGGTCCGGTGCCGCCGCTGACGCCCAGATCAATGCTCCCGTTGGCCAGGCCACAAACCTCCGGGGCAACGGATTGTGAGGCGATCGGACTGGTGCGTTGATCCATTACAAAATACGAAGCGGTGGCGGTACAACTGCCTGATTCTGTGACCGAAACGGTATACGTTCCGGGAGGCAATGCGCTTAGGTCTTCGGTAGTGGCCGCATTCGACCAGAGATAAGTATAGGCTCCGGCAGGAGTAATATTCAGGTTGATTGCGCCGTTGTTGGCAACACAATCTGTCAGCGGAATCGAGGCGGCAGCCAGGCTAAAGGTCGTGGCGTTATTCGGAACATTATAGGTCGCCAAATCGGTGCAGCCGTTTGATGCCGTAACGGTTACGGAATAGTTGCCAGGCAAGAGGCTGCCAATATCCTGGGTAGTGGCCATATTGGACCACTCATAGACATAGGGGCCAGCCGGTCCGCTCACATTTAGATCGATCGCGCCGTTGTTCACACTGCAGATAGAGGCGGTTATATTAGTACCCAGAACCGGAGTACTGGTATTATCTGCCACCACAAATGTATTGGCAGACTGGCAGGTACCAAGGCTTACGGTCACCGTATAGATACCTGAATTGAGGTTACTCAGGTCTTCGGTCGTAGCAGTATTCGACCAAATATAGTTGTAGGTTCCGGCTGGAACAACACTAAGGTCAAGGCTACCGTTCGATATGGTGCAGGAACTATTCCCCAGAGGTGTAGCGTTGAGGTTTAGTGCGATATTGTTGTTCAAGACGGTGACTGAACTCACGGCAGTACAGCTATTTCCACCAGTCACCGTAACTGAATAGCTGCCGGGAGGCAGCGCAGTAAGGTCTTCCGAGGTGGCCATATTTGACCAAATAAATGAGAATGGACCTGTCCCGCCGCTCACATTGAGGTCCGCTGCACCATTGCTGAAATCACAGCTGGCAGGGCTGCCGGAAGTCGATAAGTTGGGCGGCAAAGCATTGTCAATGAGTGAAAATGAGTTGGTGGAAAAGCAAGTGCCGAGACTCACCGTGACGGTATAGGTACCGGCCGGGAGGTTATTCAAGTCTTCGCTTGTCGCTGTATTCGACCAGAGGTAGTTGTACACCCCGACTGGTATCACGCTGATATCCAGCGCACCGTTCGAAGCAGCACAAGAGGTGTTCTCTACGGGCGTGCCGTTAACGCTGATTGCGATATTGTTATTCAAAACAGTCACTGAACTCTCGGCAGTACAGCTATTACCCCCTGTCACCGTAACGGAATAGCTGCCGGGAGGCAGGGCCGTAAGGTCTTCCGTGGTGGCCGCATTTGACCAAATAAATGAGAGTGGACTAGTCCCGCCGCTCACATTGAGGTCTGCAGCGCCATTGCTAAAATCACAGCTGGCAGGACTGCCAGAGATCGATAAGTTGGGCGGCAAGGCATTATCCGCAATGGAAAATGTATTGGAGGTAAGGCAAGTACCCAGGCTCACCGTCACAGTATAAGTGCCAGCTGGGAGATTGTTCAGGTCTTCGCTTGTAGCCGTGTTCGACCAAAGGTAGTTGTACACCCCGACAGGCGATACACTGATATCCAATGCACCATTCGAGGCAGCACAAGAGGTATTCTCTACGGGCGCACCGCTGACGCTGAGTGCAATGTTGTTATTTAAAACCGTTGAAGCAATCACAGCAGTGCAACCATTTATCCCGGTGACCGTGACTGAATAGATACCGGGGGGCAGATTGACAAGGTCTTCTGTGGTAGCTGCATTCGACCAAAGGTAAGTAAATGGCCCTGCTCCGGCACTGACGTTGAGGTTCACTGCACCGTTGCTGAAATCACAATTGGTCGAGGTAGCGGAGGCTGATAAATTGGGCGGAAAAGCCGTATTCGCGACGGCAAAAGTATCCATATCGATACAACTAAGCCCATAAGTGACTGTTACAAGGTAATCTCCGCCAGTCAGGTTAAACAGACTATCCGTGGTTTGACCACTCGACCAATTGTACGTCAGCAATGTGTCTGACCAAATGGTCAAAAGCGAGGAGTCTGAAGTCACAACATCCAAAAAGACCGACCCTGTAGGTATGGCGCAGGAAATATTATCCGTCGCATTCCCAAGGATGTTAATGGCCGGATTGAGATTTTTGACGATAGCTGCATTGCGTGAAGTACAACCAGCCGAGTTTGTTACCGTGACAAAGAACGTATCTGCCAGCAAATGGCTAACGTCTTGTGAGGTATCCCCAGTGGACCATAATACCGTAAAAGGAGATTGTCCTCCGGTTATGGTCATGTTGATCGAACCATTTGGCAACCCACAATAGCTTGGGGATGGAACCGCAGGAATATTGGGAAAGTCTCTTAGATCTGAAACAGTGTAGGTTTCTATCGTAATACATGTCCCTCCGGCCGTTACTGTGACCGTATAATCCCCAGGGACCAGGTTTTTGATCGTTTTGGTCGTAGCACCATTAGACCACATAAAAGGGAGATTCGAAGGACTTATAGTTAGGACCACCTTGCCATTCAGAATGGTATCACAGGAAGTTTGATCTGTAACCGTTCCAAAGACACTAAAGACTATTGGGACGTCCTGAACTGTGGCACTTCCGGTTATTGTACAACCATTACTGGCGGTAACGGTCACCACATAATCTCCGGGGGGAACATTGGTAAGGGATTGGGTTGTTTGGCCTGAAGACCAAATATAGGTATTCGCCCCAGGTGGACCTCCGGAATTATGATTCAAGTTCACGGAACCATTGCTCATCCCGCAGGTAGCGTTTACGGGAAAAAGACTGATTGTGGGCAAATTTGGTATATCAGACAATAAGAAATCAATGGTATCTGCACAGGACCCTAATCGCGTGACAATAACGGTATAATATCCACCGGTAAGATTGGTAATATCTTGGGTAGTAGCACCATTCGACCAAGCATAGGTAGCCGTAGCCAGCGCTGCCGGTGGGGAAACATCTATGTTAAGGCTGCCATTCCCACCAATACAAATGGTATTGTTTACCATAAGATTTAAGTCCACCATTACCGCAAGCGTACCGGCATTCACTGGCCCCTCGTAGGTTTCACTACAACCATTCGAACCGCTTACAGTAACCGTATAATCACCCGCAACAAGGTTATTGATTGAAAGTGTGGTGGCGCCATTTGACCAGGTGTAGGTGTAAGGTGGAACACCACCGATTGCTTGTATGGCAGCTGTACCGCTACCTGTTCCACAAAAATCCAATCCAAAGCCACCAATAGGAGGAATCAAGGTTGGGGCGTTGGTGAGATTGAGTACCGTAAACTCAGCAGTCGTAGTACACGTTACACCATAGGTGACAGATACCGTATAAGTCCCCGGTGGCAAATTGATAATGTCCATCGTAGTTGCGCCATTCGACCATTCGTATGTCCAGGTGGATGGTGGCGTAACCGACAAGTCGATTTCACCATTGGCCATGCCATTACAAAGTGAGTTTCCAGTCGTGACAGCCGTTATAGTCAAAGGAGCTATAGGGGGTAAACTTCCTACCATAGTTGATCCCGTGGCTTTAGTTCCGTTGATATCCGTAATAGTTACCGTATAGGTGTCTGGGGTCAGGTTCATGAGGTCTTGGGTTGTTGCACCGTTTGACCATTCATAAGTATAGGGGCCGCAGCAAGGATCAGGGGTAAGGTCTATTTGCCCGATACCATTTCCGCACAGGTCCGGGAAAACATCCAGCGTTGGAAAAATATTTACCAAATGACCTGCTGCCGTATCCAATTCCACTTTATTAGCAACATTACACTCCTCAGTTGCAGGAATTTTTGTTTCATAAAACGTATTTATGGGCTCAAAAAAAGTGGGGAGTGTCGATTTTGCTGAAATGGTTGAGCAAAAAAGGAAACACAAACAGGCGAGCAGAAAGGTAGAAACCTTCATAAAAATAGAGTTTTTGTGTTGCTGTCCAGCATAAAATCCAGACAACATATGTGGAATATTTCGTAACTTATGTAGCGAACATGATGGACAAAGATAGGCGTAGCACCCAATTTGCATCCAGTTAGGGCAGAAAAAAAGGTTGGTGCAATTAAAATGCTAAACGAAATAAATACATCGGGACAAACACCCTGATCCCCGATCCATTAGTGCGCTTCGTCCATAGATGCCTTTGCTGCCGGGCTCTGAATTTCTCTTTTTTTGATCCGAATGAAAAATACCAGCGGAAAAACAGCCATAAAAAATAGGGAAATCAGTCGAAATGTATCCAGATAGGTCATAAGGTATGCCTGTTTTTCGATAACGAAATTCATCTGTTTATAAGCCATAGCCGTCGCATCGTTGAATGCCGCACCAGTTCGACTCATCATTCCTTGAACCATAGTATTCAGGCGTTCATCAAAGGCCGGATTACCCGGCACGGTGTTGATTAAAAGGTCGGCTTTGTGTTGGGCAAACTGACGAGCTACGTAGTTATTTGCCATAGCGATACCAAAGGCGCCGCCAATCTGGCGAATCATGTTATTCAAAGCAATTCCAGTAGGATAATCCTTGGGCTGCAACCCCGCTACTGCCTGGTTGATAAGCGGCAATTGTACCATGCTGATGCCCAAAGCACGAAGGGCCAATGGCCAGAAAAAGTCCCATTTGCCCGCCTCTGCATTTACGCCACCACTCATCCAGCCGAACACGATGAACAAAATAAAGCCCATCACTACAAAAGGTACGGGCGAGGCGCCTGAGGCCATTCGTCGCCCTATGATGGGCATCATGATTACCCCGATGGCGGTAGCTGGCAACAAGGAAAGCCCTGTTTCAAGTGGAGTCATTCCCAGGACACGTTGGGCAAGCACAGGGTAAACAAACACAGAAGTGAACAATCCTAAACCAATAACAAAAGTAAATATCGTGGTGAGCGCCAGGGTTCGATTACCCAATACCCGGAGGTTGACCACAGGGTTTGGTATAGTCAATTCACGCCAAATGAATCCGATTACCCCAATGGCTGCCGTAAAGGAAAGTATCTGAATATTGGTACTGGCAAACCAGTCTTCCGATTGTCCGCGCTCAAGTACATATTGCAAAGAACCAATACCAACAGCCAGCAGCACAATTCCAAGATAGTCGATATCAAAACCTTTCTTTTGCTTTCCTTCTCCTTCTTTGCGTTCTACAAACAGGATGGACAAGATTGTGGCTACGATACCAATTGGGATGTTCACGGTAAAAATCAACGGCCATTGTGCCGAATCTAGGATATACCCTCCAATAGTAGGACCTAAGGTCGGGCCGAGGACAATACCCATCCCGAATAACCCGCTTGCCATGGGGCGGTCTTTTTCAGAAAATGAGTCAAATAAAATCCCTTGTGAAGTGGACAATAGCGCACCACCGCCAATACCTTGGACAAAGCGCCAGAACACCAATTCCCACAACCCGGTAGAGGTTCCGCAGAGGTAGGAAGCAAGGGTAAAAAGGATCATTGAAAAAACGTAATAGTTCTTTCGGCCAAAATATGCTGCTAAAAAACCCGTCATCGGAATGATGATGACGTTTGCGATGGCATAGGATGTTATGACCCACGAAATGTCTTCGATGGTAACCCCCAGACTGCCCGCCATTTGCGACAGCCCTACATTCACGATGGAAATATCGACCAGTTCCATAATCGCCGCAGACACTGTGGTTATGACAATTATCGTTCGGGCAAAACGTTTAAGAAAAGACATTTTTTGAAGGAAAAACGGTTAAATTGGTGAATTGGTGATAGGTCCGGCTCACAGTGTACTTCTATCTTAGATCCTGAAAGGACTTGGGAGCAATCATCTGGATAAAGTCTTATTTTGTCGGTACGATCACTGCGGCGCTCATGCCTGCCCGTAATGGCTTTGCGGGATTTGGGGCATCCGTCAATACCACCCGAACGGCTATCCGCTGTACAACTTTTACAAAGTTTCCACTGGCATTGTCAGGCGGTAACAAACTGAATTTCGCACCTGTAGCTGGTGCAATACTCTCAATATTACCATGAAAGGTTTCTTCTTTATAGGCGTCTACCTGCACCTGTACGGCTTGCCCAGCTTGCATTTTACTCACCTGGGTTTCTTTAAAGTTGGCTGTAATCCACAAGCTTTTGTCGCTCACAAGGCTGCACAGAGGGCTGCCAATATTGGCCAATTGTCCTACCTGGGCAGATTTCTTTGCAATAAATCCATCCACAGGCGCAATGATAACCGTATAAGAAAGGTTCAGTTTTGCAGTCTCCACATCCAATCGGCGTTGATCTGCAACCGTACGTGCTACAGCCACATTCTTGCCAGCAGCATCGACCTGAGTCTGAAAAACGGCCTTTTGGCTCTGTACTGCATCGCTTTGGCGACGACTTACCTCCACCTGCCGTTTGGCCGTTTCCAACTGACTTTGCGCTGCCTGTAACTGCGCATCGGCATATTCTTTGGTGGCTTTAGCTGCATCGTATTGCTGTTGGGTGATGGCGCGCTGGGGCAACAACGCTGCATACCGATCAAAATCCTGCATCGCCTGCCGGACCCGCGCTTGAGCAGCGTCCACATTTGCCTGTGCAGTTTGTACATTGCTTGCAGTGGTTTCAATACCTGCTGCTGAAGTGCGGTTATTGGCATCAGCAGTGCCCACATTCGCCCCCGCAGAAGAGGCGTTAGAAGCTACAAAACCAACGTTAGCTTCAGCATTTAGTAGTGCTGCTTCGGCTTGTTGCAACCGCAACAGGTAGTCCCGGTTGTCGAGTACGAACAGGGTATCGCCTGCTTTCACGTGTTGATTCTCCGAAATGTATATTTTTGAAATATAGCCTTGCAATTTAGGAGATATCGTCACAATATCCGCTTCCAGATATGAATTTTCAGTCTCCTCATGGCCCATGAGGTAGCGAATCTTTGTGAATCCAAAATATCCACCAATCAGGAGTACACCTCCCAAAATGAAGGGCAGGGTTCTATTTTTCTTTTTTGTATTTTCCATGTTGCGATGTAGAATTTAAAACCTCGGAGCCAATAAACCACCGAGGTCTGAAAGAAAGTGATTTAAAGTTTACCTGCGCTTTTAAGCAGTTTGAAGTAGGATAGTTGCGCATCAGCTTTGGTACTTAGCTGGTTGATCTGGCTTTGAAGCAACAAAAGGTCTGCGTCCAACAAGTCTGTCGTAGAAGCGATTTGCTGCTTGTTTCTAAGCGCTATGATTCGTTGATTTTCAATAGATTGCGTAACAGATTTTTCGGTTAAAGCAATTTTTTGTAGAGCCGTCTGCCAGGAATAGTAATTGGACACAATCTCCGTGCGGGCAGCATCTGCCATCTGATCCCGAAGGATATTGGCTTGTACCAGATTTAGTTTGGATTCTTGCACGGAAAATCTGGAGGTATAAAGTCCGCTCAAATTCCAAGAGAGCTGTACCCCGGCATCCCAGACTGTAATGAATCGGTCTTCTACCGGGAACTGACGTTGATTAGGATTTGAAGAATACAGGTTTGCGCCCACGTTAACGAAAGGGAAGTAGGCTCCTTTACTAATAGCTACCTGTTTGGCAGATGCGAATGCTCGCTGTGTGGCAGCCTGATAATCAGCCCGTTGGGTAGCATTTTCTAAAAAATTATCCAGTGATCCGGGCATCACAGCAGCGGTTGCCGCGACCAGGTCGATCTGAAGTGGCTGCTCTGTTGGCAATCCAAGTAAGGTTGCCAGCGCATACTGGCTTGAAGTCACTGCATTATCCGTCTCAAGTCGTGCGGTCTCGATCTGAGTCACTGCAAGATCCGCACGCAAGACATCGTTATCGAGTGTAATACCTTGCTTGTTTAGATTTTGAATGTCCGTCATTCGGTTTTTGGCAGTAACAAGGCTGCGGTCAAGTGCCTGGAGGGCTTCCTGCAATTTGTACAGGTTAAGGGCTGCAGTCAGCAGGTTGAGCTGCACCTCTTTTTTGTCCTTCTCAAGATCAAACCGAGCGGCTTTCTCCAAAAATTCTGTAGCATGGATACTGTTGAACGCCCTAAGCCCCGTGAATATGGGCTCCGAAAGGGACACCCGGCTAATTGTTTGATTGAGCAATACTGGCACAACGAAAAGTGGCGTCTCGAACGGCTCAACATTATCGCTAAGGCGGTAATATGATCCAGAATAGGTCAATGAAGGGATGGTTGTTGCCCGTACCTGCCGGGTTTTGGAATGCGCCACCTCGGCTTTGGCCATGCTGATTTGCAGCGATTTACTGTTCGCCATGCCGAGTTGAACCACCTCGTCTAGTGTAAGGGTACGCGGCGCGGTAGCTGTCTGACCTCGCCCGAAAAGGGGTAGCAGAAGTAGCCACAAGAGCAGCGCTTTAGAAATGATATTCATGTTTAAAAATGATATTATTGAGCAAACGTTTGTTTGAAAATAAGATAAAAAAAATGCACCATCACAAAATTTTCACCTAACGCGATGAGTCAAGTAAAGGATCATACGCCAGCAGTCATCAAATGAGCGTGTAACAAAGCCTTCAGATGCTGCTTATACCGCTCCCGGTTTTGGTCCGAATACAAGGCTTCGAGGTTTGTTTCCTTGAGCATACTACAGGTCAGTGCGCCTTGATTTATAGCAGACGAAAGGGTTCCAAATAAGGTAGCAATGGTCAGTTCGACATCCACATATCTAAACAGACCTTTTTTCTGGCCTTCATGTATGAAGCCCCGGATAAGTTCCTGACTTCGGGCCATGTGCTCCCGGATTAAGTTTACGTGTTCCGGGCGCTGCTGTAACGACATTTCGCGCATAATGACCCTGTGAAAAGCACGTCCAAGAAAAAATTTGTCCACATACATATCAATTGTAATGGTCAGTTTTTCCCAGGGATGTATATCTGATTGAGCCAAATCTTCCAGAACACTCCGCGTCTGTGGAAACTTTGATTTAATCATCTCTTGAAACAAGCCATCTTTAGAACCAAAATAATAACTCACCATAGACAGATTTACATCTGCTTCTGCGGCCAATTGCCGAACAGATACCGCCTCAAAACCATGTTTTGCAAAGAGAGACTCGGCAACTTCCAGAAGTTTTTGACGTTTGTCTGCTTTGTCACAAGTATCAGACATAGTTGGATATGATTTTAATGGTTAGGGAGGGCGAAGATAAATAGATGCCCCAATAAAAATCAAACAAACGTTTGATTTTTATTGGGGTCTAAAAAACTGAACTACATAAGCTTCCCAAGCTAAACACCTGCGGCACGGATGCTGCCGACTATGTCAGCTACACAATAAGCTACCCAATGGGCGCACAGGCAGCCATTGGGTAGCGACTTCGCAAAGCAATTCCAGACAGCTGGTAAGGTAGCGTGAAACGAAGCAATTATAAACTCTGATAATAACGCCTGGCCTATTTGCGTAGCATTTCATTCAGTCAGAGTTCACTTACTCATTTGTGCGTCTACGACTGCAATTGCAATCATATTTACAATTTCGCGGGTAGTACTACCCAACTGCAAGACGTGAATTGGTTTTTTAAGCCCCAGGAGTATCGGGCCTGTTTTTTCGATATTGGCTACTTCCTTCACCAGGTTGTAAGCGATGTTGGAAGCTGAAAGATTGGGAAAGATAAGAATATTTGCACTGCCTTCAGCCAGCCCACAGAAAGGATGGTTTTCTTTCATCAACGCTGGTTGGAATGGTAAGTGTGCCTGCATTTCACCGTCCACAATCATGTTTGGGTGCTTGGCTTTTAGCATTTCAACGGCTTTGCGCATCTTAATCGCATCGTCTCCTTCTGCACTACCGAAATTGGAATAAGTCAGCAAAGCGATGCGTGGTTTGATATTGAATTTCTCCACTTCCTTTGCGGCGAGTTCAGCAATTTCGACAATCTCTTCTGCGGTTGGGTTAAAATTGACACTGGTATCAGCCAAAAAAAGCGGCCCAAACCGACTCATCAGGATGTACATTCCAGACACTTTTTTCACCCCATCCTGTCTGCCTACCGCTTGCAAGGCTGGCAAAATCGTCTCCGGGTAATTGCGGGTCATCCCTCCAATCATCGCATCAGCCTCCCCTGTTTCGACCATCATACTACCAAAGTAATTCCTCCGACGGACGATATTGTGCGCTTCTTTAGGGTTGTATCCTTTGCGTTTGCGTTTTTCGAAAAACAAGTCGCCAAAATTGGAAAGTCTTGCAACATCAGCTTCATCCTGGGGCGCCATGGGATCTAAGATCTCGATATGGCCCAAATCCAGTTGATGCTCTTGAATCAACTGTTTGATCCGCTTTATATTACCCAGTAAGATTGGCACTGCAATTTTTTCTTCCATCGCCTGCTGTGCCGCTTTTAACACGGCCAGGTTTTCGGCATCAGCCAAAACGACCCGCTTGGGGCTTTGCTTCGCTTTGTTTAGAATCGCCCGCGTCAGGGTATTGTCCTGCCCCAATCGTTTGGATAATTGGGTTTCGTAATCTTCCCAGTTTTTGATCGGAAACTTCGCCACTCCAGTCTCCATGGCCGCCCTTGCGACTGCCGAAGCAACAGTAGTCAGCAAACGTGGATCCACAGGTTTGGGAATAATATATTCTCTGCCAAACACCATATTATCTTTCCCATAAGCAAGGTTTACTATATCAGGAACAGACTTTTTTGCCAGACCAGCCAAAGCACGCACTGCAGCCAGTTTCATTTCTTCATTGATTACTTTCGAGCGAACATCCAATGCGCCCCTGAAAATGTACGGGAAACCCAATACATTGTTCACCTGATTGGGATAATCACTGCGTCCTGTAGCAAAAATAATGTCTTTACGCGCCGCCATGGCTTCTTCGTATGCAATTTCTGGAGTCGGGTTCGCCATCGCAAACACGATACAGTCTTTTGCCATTCCCTGTACCATCTTCTGGTTCAGGACATTACCTTTTGAGAGTCCAACGAAAACATCCGCGCCTACCATGGCCTCCTCTAAGGTAATACTTGCAGGGACTTTTGAGTTGGCAAACTCCGATTTTTTTCCGTCAAGATTGGTCCGACTCGGGTGAATCAATCCTTTGGAATCAAACATGAATATGTTTTCTTTTTTCGCGCCCAGACTAAAGTAAAGTCGGGTGCAGGAAATGGCTGAAGCCCCGGCACCATTGATCACGATCTTCACGTTCGCAATATCTTTTTCGACAATTTCCAGCGCATTGAGCAAGGCAGCAGAACTGATGATAGCCGTGCCGTGCTGGTCATCATGCATGACGGGAATGTTCAGTTCTGCTTTTAGACGTTCTTCGATCTCAAAGCATTCAGGAGCAGAGATGTCCTCCAGATTCACCCCGCCAAAAGTCGGTTCGAGAATCTTAACTGTTCTGACAAACTCATCCACGTTTTTAGTGTCAAGTTCAAGATCAAATACGTCGATATCTGCGTAAATCTTAAACAAGAGTCCCTTTCCTTCCATAACAGGCTTACTTGCCAACGGGCCAATGTCGCCCAAACCTAAAACTGCCGTCCCGTTGGAAATAACAGCTACCAGATTGGATTTGGCTGTGTATTTATAAACATCTTCCGGGTTTTCAGCAATAGCCAGACAAGGTTCTGCCACCCCAGGGGAATAGGCTAAGGTCAGGTCTCTCTGGGTGGCCGTTTCTTTGGAGGGGATTACCTCAATTTTGCCTGGCCGGCCTTTAGCGTGGTATTCCAGGGCTTCTTGTCGTAGTGTCTTTTTCCTAGGCATCGTTTTCCAGTATTAAGCAGCTCAGCGCAGTTATAAGGAAGCGCTAAGGGGATGCGAAGGTATTTTTTTTCGGGGAATTGAGGGCGAAAAAGGCATGGTTATGGAGGAGAAGTAGCCTAAATACCTAATATTCACAATAATTTCGAAGGATGGTATGTCAACTTTATGCCCCATCCATCCCCGCCCAATCCTCCAGACACTGCTTTTTTACCAACTCCAGATCGGCTAATATTTTATCCGAAACCGTACCGCGTTTCTTTACCTCCTTGAATTAGTCAATCAGGTTGTCGCTTCTACAAATTACGGGGAAATTTTGAGGATATCCAACAAAAAAGCCCCAACTTTTTCAAGTTGAGGCTTCGTGGAGGATAACGGGATCGAACCGATGACCTCTTGCATGCCATGCAAGCGCTCTACCAGCTGAGCTAATCCCCCAAAACGGGACGCAAATGTAAAACGCTAAAGTCCAAAATCACAAAGTTTTCTCAAAAAACCTAAAAATCGCCCAACCCACTCCCCGTCAATTGCCCCAAAGCGCTATCCAGTTGCTCCTGATTCGGTGCTTTGCCATGCCATTTGTGGGTGCCTTGCATAAAATCCACTCCATACCCCATTTCGGTTTTCATCAGGATTACCACGGGTTTGCCTTTCCCTGTGCGCCGTTTGGCTTTGCGCAGCATAGCGATCACAGCGTCCATATCATTTCCTTTTTCCAGAATCAGTACATCCCAGCCAAAGGCCTTCCACTTGGCGGGCAGGTTACCGAGACTCATCACGGCACTGGTGGGACCATCAATTTGCTGGCCATTCCAGTCCACAGTAACAATCAGATTGTCTATTTTGAGGTGTGCTGCCGACATGATGGCTTCCCAACATTGGCCTTCTTCGAGTTCTCCATCGCCTGTGAGGCAAAAAATCCATCGGTTGTCACCATCGAGTTTTTTGGCAAGGGCTGCACCAATAGATGCAGAGATCCCCTGGCCCAGCGAGCCGGATGCAATTCGAATGCCTGGCAGGCCCTCATGGGTGGCCGGGTGACCTTGCAAACGGGTATTTAGTTTGCGGAAAGTTTTTAGTTCTGCCACGGGAAAATAGCCCGTACGCGCCAATACCGAGTACCATACCGGTGAAATGTGTCCATTGGAAAGAAAGAACATGTCCTGGCCTTTGCCTTCCATTTTGAAGGATTTAGGCGTGTGCTTCAACACATTGCCATAAAGTGCTACGAAATATTCAACGCAACCCAGTGAGCCGCCAGGGTGTCCGCTTTGGCAGTTAAATACCATGCGCACGATATCGCGGCGCGTTTGCACCGCTTGTTCTTTTAGTTTGGAAAAATCAGCCATGAAAAATAGATGGTAGGAGCCTCGGTAAAATCCTGATCTTAAGAAGCCTCTGTTAAAAGGTTGTGCCGCAAAGATAGAAACTTGCTGAAAAGAAAAAAGGCTGCCTCACTTGTTGCGAGACAGCCTTTGGTATACATGGCTAAGTTACAGACGCTAATGTTGAAAAATGATCGCCAAGGTGCCCCATTCAGGATAGATTAGCTCCAGATATTCGGAATAATAAGTTCCTGGCCAACTTCTATCTCGTCAGGATCATTGAGGGTGCCGCGATTGGCTTCAAAGATCTCTTTGTATTTCATCATGTTCTCCTTTCCGTAGTAATGGATAGCCATTTTGCTGAGACTGTCCCCTTTTACAACCGTGTGCTTGGTGTAGTAGTCCGTATTGGCCACTTGGATGTCGGCAAGCATATCTGAAGGACTTGCCCCACCAATTGCTTTGATTGCATCCCAAAGTTGGTCTTTTTCATAAGTAGTTTCAGCGGTACCCCATACTCGGAGTATGCCGTCTGCGCCTTCTTCAACTTTGCCGTCGCGAATTCCAATTTTTTCGCCCAAGGCGAGTACGCTGGCGTATTTGTCTTTTAATGACATGATTTGAATGAAATTTTTAGTGTGGTGTATGTTTTTTTTTGCAGAATTGCAGAGTATAGACGGAAGGTTCTATACAGGTTACTTTTTCGGTGCGAAAGATAGGTGTTTTTGAAAAAAGCAAGGGGGGCGGGACCAGTAATTTTTCTTAATTTATCATTGGATACTATATGATTCCGGCCGAACCAAATGGATGATCTGTTCAGTTTTTGCTACAACCATAGCGTGCACATAAATTAAGAACAATCAATTCTGTATCCGCCACATGATTCAAAACAACATCATGACGACTATTCCGCTCTCAAAAATGCAGGGACTTTCGCGGCTCGCCTGGCTGGCAAAAGCGAAGCCAATAAACCAATACCCAGCACCGTAAGCGTCACAGGCAAAAAATCAGATGCCCGCATAGCAATGGGATAACTTTCCACCAAAAAACCTTCTGGAATGGTGACAATCCCCCAGTATTTCTGGGCAAAATAAAGCACGATGGCCAGAATCAGACCAATCCCCATGCCGAACAGGGTAAGCAAAAAGCCTTCAAGCAGGAAAATACGATATACCATAGCATCCGTTGCACCCATACTTTTAAGGGTGCTAATGTCGCGTTGCTTGTCTAACACAATCATCCACAAGGCACCAACAGTATTGAATGCCATGAGCAGTAGCATAAGGCTGGTGATAGCAAAGCCCATCCATTTTTCCAACTGCATGACTTTGAAAAATGCCTCGTTTTGTTCGTAACGATCCTTCATTGTAAAACCCTCGCCTAGCAAGGCTCTGGCCTGGGCTTTGACCTCCAAGATATTGACGCCAGGACTGCATTTTAGCTCTAAAGCAGATACCATGGTAGGAGGAGCTTCTAAAAGTTCTCGTACGAAGCCGAGATTCGTCAGCACATATTCATTATCAAACTCCTGCTGGATGGCAAAAGTGCCTACAGGACTGGCTTGTCTGGTTTTAAACGGCTTATCAAGTATGCCGGTCTGCTGTTCCGGCATATAAACTGTGATGACCGATAGCGGATTGCTAATATTGACGCTCAATTTGTTGCGAACACCCGCGCCCAACACCAGGCAATTACGCACACCGTCTTTCAACAGGTATTGTCCCTCGCGCAGTGTTGTATCTGAGTCAATTCCATTTACCCGGGCAAAGAGAGAATCTACACCTTTCAGCACACCAAAATCCTGAGAACCATCATGTTCAAAAAAGGCGATCTCTTCCAGTGTCTCACTCACGATTTCTACACCTGGCAACTCTCGCATTTTCACCAGCACAAAACTGTCTACCTCGAAGGTTTTCCCTTTAGAAGGGGTAATTTTTAGTTCCGGGTTAAAATGCCCGAACAGGTTGGACAGTAAATCCTCAAAACCGTTGAAAACTGAAAGCACCAGGATAAGTGCGGCGGTACCAATGGCCACACCCAGCACCGAAATACCCGTAATGATATTGATGGCATTGGTGCTACGCTTTGCAAAAAGATAGCGTCGAGAGATTAGAAGTGGAAGGTTCATGCGGGGGCGAAGATAGGGGGATTTGGTTGAGTGTTGCGTGATAAGGATGATCCAAGGCGGTAGCTTTAATAATTTCCTGTCACCAACCAACCATACTCAAAACCCGCATAGCAGCATCCGTCGGAGACATCCGCCCGGCGAGTACTTCTGTCTGCACTTCAGCTAATTTGTCTTTTATGGATGGAAGTTTGTAAAACCTGGATTTCAGACCCGTGTCAAGGGCATCGTCCAGCCAGTAAAGGGCTTGTTGATGACGGTTTTCCAATAAAAACCCATTTGCCATAATCTCGCTTTGGAAGGCTGAAATTACTTCCCAAAGTTCGGCGATACCGGAATTTTCCAAGGCACTACAAGCCATTACCCGGGGTTGCCAGCCGCTGGGCTTGAGCGGTAAAAGATGGGTAGCATTGAGATAATGCACACGGGCCTGATTTGCCAACCTGACACGATCGCCATCCGCTTTGTTCACGACCAATAAGTCGGCCATCTCCACGATACCGCGCTTGATGCCCTGTAATTCATCTCCTGCGCCAGGCAGTAATAATAGTAAAAACAGATCGGTCATACGTTGCGCTGCGATTTCCGACTGTCCAACGCCGACAGTTTCGACGAAAATGGTATCAAATCCCGCAGCCTCCACCAAAACAATGGCTTCCCGGGTTTTGCGTGCCACTCCGCCCAGTGAATCGCCTGAAGGAGAAGGCCTTATAAACGCCTTTTCGGAAGTGGAAAGCCGCTCCATCCGGGTTTTATCCCCCAAAATGCTGCCTCTGCTCACTGAACTTGATGGATCAATTGCCAGCACGGCAGGACGTTTCCCTTGCTCTACCAGATGCATCCCCAATGCTTCGATAAAGGTACTTTTGCCGACGCCTGGTGCGCCCGTGACTGCAATTCTGAGACTCCTTGAGGTCCTGGAAGTCAAATTTTCGCTGTCGAAAATGGGTGATTCGGCTGGCAATGAGCTGAGTAATTGAGCTATGATCTCACGCGCCAGAGTCTGATGATCCTCCCGCGCACTTTCCACGAGGGTGATTGCCTGGCCAAGCAATACGCGATCGCAGGCACGAATGCCTTGTACAAATTGTTCGACATTTGGAAGTGGATGGCGCATGGAGCAAAGGTAGGAACACAGGCACATACAGCGCCCTTAAAGCGCGCAGCACCCAATATTTTTTAACCCTCTTTTCTGGTGCGCGGTGTGTTGCTGTGATTTATTTACAATCTTCACCCGGCTCTAAAAAGCAGCGCGGTTCAGGGGACATTCCCCTGAACCGCGCTTTATGATTCAATTCGTCGAACGAATTTATTCTGTCACAATCATCTTCTTAGTAGCACTATGTGTAGGTGTATCGAGTTGATAGAACAAGATACCAGCTTCTAAATCAGCACGTTGGAGTGCAATGGTACTAAAGCCTTTTGCAAATTCACCTTTGAACATTTTGATCACACGGCCTTCGGCATTGACAATCGTCAATGTAGCCTGAGTTGCTTCTGGCAGGTAGAAGGAAATATTGGTATAATCCTTGGCTGGGTTTGGTGCGTTTTGCAACAATTCAAACCCTACACCATTCAGAGTGCTGCCATTCGCACCATTAAAACGTAGTGTCAAGTCTTTTTTTGCAATCTCACCATTGACCATGGCATAACCCTCGGTGCGTGTGATGCTGTTGCCAAGACCAATCATTTGACTCAGCAGGCCAGAGCGGGTAGCACGGAAACGGAAGCCAAATTCACCTGCTTCAACGTTTACAGAAGCTGTGATAGCACCCTCAAACATGGCGAAATTATCTCTCCCCATGTTGTCGCCAGGCAGCACTTCCAGAGCTTCCAATCCATTGAGATTCATGGTGAACTGATAGCCCGCTACTTTTTCAGAGGCCGTCATTTTAACTTCTACAATATCCCCGGCCTTCACACTGCGGTCTGCTACATCAAAATATAGGGTGCCTACATTGCGCTCATCACTGCTTACAAGTCCATTGGGAATCACCGTATTATTTACGTCACCGATCTTAACCCCAACAAAATTATCGTTGAAGTTTGCCAACTCCATGTCCTGAATAGATTTTGTTTCCGGGAACGAATCCTGGAACGGATTTGACGAATTCTGAAAAACGTAGTCCTTGTCAACAAAGCGCCATGATGTATTGCCCGGCATTTCGTTGTAAATACCCAAAATGAGTTTGCGGAATTCAACAATGTCAAAAGTCGTTATACTGCCACTCCTGTTTCCGTCTGCTGCGATCATTTTGTACGGGCTATCAAATGGTTCGATACCCAGGATGTGCTTGGAGATCAACACGAGGTCATACGTAGTTACGCCATTCAGTGGATTGTCATCTTTTTCTGGTGCAAGTGTATAAGTAGACCCAACTGGCAAAGCATCCACAAACAGGAAGTTGCCTGAATTGTTGGTCATAACAGATACTGAAGGGACGGAAAGTCCACTTGACAAAACACCATATAGCACAACAGTAGCTTCTTCCACCCCTTCATGCATAGTGGTCTTCAAAGCACCTGCAACAACAGGTTTTGGATTCCCACTGCAGGTGCCAATATTATCCTGAACTATGACGTAGGTTTCGCAGTAATCTGCATTCCCAGCGGCATCCATTGACCAAAGTTCTACGCACTGCGAGCCAACTTCGGTACAATCGAACACGACCGAAGTATTCGGTTGTCCGGTAACAGGGTCTACTGGGAAACCAGCACCTGCTCCACATTTCCGGATACCGATCTTAAGCTGATTGGTAGGAGTACAGTTGTCATCCGTGTATTGCAAGAAGTCAGATGCCCACAATTGTATCATGCCTGTTGGCATGATATTGACTGAAAGGCCATTGAGACAAACCACCGTAGGCGCTTTGCAATCTTTCACCGTGAAAGAATACTCGTATTCTTTATTATTACCACAGCCATCTGTAATGAACCACTTAATCTTGTGGGTACCATAGGGCAGTTCCGGAACAGCGAAGGTATTTTGTTGCTGCTGCGTGTTCCAACGAAGCGAAGCTATTTTATTGTTGCCATTCACTGTCTCCTGAATTGTAAAGCCCCATTTTTGGTTGGCAGGAACTGCACGCTCGTCAAATTGACGCGATGTGCCACCAGCGAAATTCAGCGTATTCAGGTTATTGTACAGCACATTGTTCCAGCCAAGGCCTGCGATACCTGTGTTTACCGAATTTATAACAGTCTCCATGATGCCATCTCCATCCAGATCAAGGAAAAGGAGGTATTCAACATTTACGTTTGAACCAGAGCAAGCATCTGTTGCGGTAATGCTCAGGTCGGTTGGCTCCTCGCAGAGGTCGTGTGTTTGAAGGCCATTGTCCCACCAGTAAGACTCGTTCCACAATTGATTGTTATTGGTCGTCTTCCAGTTCTGATTGGCACAGGTAGGTGCAACGTAAGTGCCCGTAGGTGCCTGTCCGTCAATAATCTTGATGATCTGCTTATACTTGTAGCAGTTCACGTTCGCATCCCAGAGAGTGCAGTAGTTGGTGGCTTGTGGATCCGTTGGATTAATCTTCACAACGGTTGGAGCCCATGGAGCTAAAGTACCGCAAGCTGACACTATCGGACCCGGAAGATTGGCCGGATGATTAACGGTCGGGTTCGGATTCGGGTTCGGAATATAGGTACTGCCAAGGTTTGGATTGTACGTACACCAGTTGATAATCTGCCAAGTACGATCTATCTTGAAACAAGCGTCCGGCACTACCGTAAAAATTTCATCTTGGAACGAAACGCCCAGTAATTCGCAGTCTTTCCCAAAGAACGTTGGCTCCCCATAAATACCTGAACCGTTGCAAACCGTCACGATTGCGTCGTTCGGGAATTTAACAAAGTAGTCCTGCTTGTACGTCACGACTACGCGTTGGGTACACTGGCTGCTGAAACCATGGCAGTCGAATGCACGAAAGGTACGGGTGATAGTGCCTTTGTTACAAACTGTGTCAAACAAACTGTAATTCGCGGAATGTGTCAGGCCACACTGGCCCTGATATACTTTAGACGTGTCGAGACAACAGTTGTCAGAGATCTGCGCCTTCCCATATACCCAGAGGCTTGGATCAAAGTTCTCGCAGTTAACCGTAACATTGGCCGGAGGCGTGCAGGTAGGCTTCAACTTGTCCTGTACTTCCACCTGAATCATGCACTCATTATAAATTGGATCGCCATTGTCATCAAACATGATGACTCCGTACGGATCCGTTTGATATACACGAAGGATAACGGTTTGAGTTGTACCTACTTCACCGCAATAGAACTTGATAGAATCGAGTTCCATTTTTGCAATATCCTGTTCGCTAAAGACAGGATTCCCAAAGGAGTCCAGATAACAGGGGTTCGAGCTAAGGTGATTGATGACGTCAGAATATGGCTCCATGCGACGGATTGTAAATTTCACACCGTTGCAATTGTCATAAGAACCGTCATTAAAGGTCGAGGCTTTTACCCAGGTTACCCCACCAAAACCACAGCCATTTGCAGCTGTATAGCAGTCAAGCGGATCGTCTACACCTATGGCAACCGTTGTGGTCTGGTCGCAGGAAGCTACCGGGGGATCGTAATCGCGTACCGTCACGTCAAAGGAACAAACCGTAGTGTTGCCGCAATTATCTTTTACAATGTACTTTACCTCTGTAACGCCGATTCCGAGATTTTCGGCTAAGCCCAGCACCGCAAGTGTATCGTGATCCCAGGGGTTGTTGCCAGGGAACGTGGTGAAGCTTCCGAAAATCGAATGCCCGATACCGTTAAAGTCCAGCCATTGTGCTTCAATGGAAGCAAGGCGTGAGCAGTTGTCCGTGACAATAATATCGGGAAGATTAAAATCAAGTTGGCAATCGTTCGGATTGATGCTTAAGGTCATATCTGCCGGGCAATCCACTTCCGGACCCTGGTCATCCAACACCATAACGAGTTGAACGTGCGTCAGAGGGTTTGTCGGACTGGTAGGCTTACACCAATCGTAAATGGTCCAGGTACGGAGAATCTTATAAGAACCATCACAGATACCAATTGGCAGATCCTGATAGGTGCCGTTGAGTTCGCAGAAAGTTCCATTGGGCCAGACGTCAAAGTGTACACCAAAATTCAATACATAGGGTGCTCCTGTTGCAGATGGGCTGGTAACAGGGTTTGAGCAATCTACCGTAACATCGGCAGGAAAAAGTACATCTGCAGTATGGCGACGTTCGAAGTAAATATATTGGTTGCAGGTAGCAGAATTTCCACTTTCATCCACAACAGTCCATTTGCGGAGCACATACGCACTAATGTCACTCTGACCATTGATGCTACCATTGCATCCAAGGTCAGACCAGGTATCAAGGTAGGTTAGTGTGGTCGCAGTACAATTTTCGTCCACCGAAGGATAAGCCTGCGAAATATTGAGTACGTCAAATAAATAAGCTGGCGTGTAATTCGTGATAGCGCAGTTCAGGAATAGATCTTCGCACCCAATTTCAGGTGGAAGCTTGTCTTCTATATGCGCAAAGCCAATACAGGAGTTGCCCGAAGTAAGGTCTTTTACACGAATTTGAAGGGTAAGGTTTATGTGCGCCGCGGTAGCTACAAAATTACCCGATGCAGGAGTCCACACGCCGCTGATCTTTGCCTGTACCTGGAAATTTCCATTGGGACAACCATTGCCCTCTAAAATCATGTCCGGCAGGATTTCCGTAGAGCAATCTTCGTCCAGGGAGATTTGTACCAGATCATTGCAGATCATGTTACATTGGGCGGTCGTGATATTATTTACTGAAAGCGATAAAACAAATACCAGGATCAATCCAGGTAAATTAAAAAGACGTGTAGTATTCGTTCTTTTCATGGAGAAAGTATGTTTAAGCGAAAATGTAATCGGTCGTATGTGTGCTTCTTTGAAAGAATGCTTCTTTGGTAGAAGCTTTTCGAAAAGCGGGACAAAGTTAAAAAAGTCGTTCTATGGCATCCAAGTTTTATAAAAAAATCTTGCAACAATTACTTACCATTGCAAAAACAATGCCCAACCAAAGAGATCGGACAAATTATAAAAAATAATTTCATGTAAACGAGCGCTCAAAAAACAAGAACAGTAGCGCTGCAAAGGTAGCTGTTTTTATTTTAATAGTAATACTATTAAAACTATCAGACTAAATGATTTTCAAATGCCATTTTGATGAGGGTTCCGGAACTGTTTACGCCCAACTTGCGCATGATGTTTTTGCGGTGCACACTGGCTGTCTGATCACTGATGAAAATGCGGTCAGAGATTTCCTTGTTGGTAAGCGCGTGGCCAATTAATTTGAAAATTTCCAGCTCACGAGGCGTAAGACCATTTTTTTTGGCAAACCGAAGATCTGGAGTAAGATCATCTATTCCATTTTGCAAATCCATGGCCATCAAGCCCCTGCCTACGAATGTGCGCCCTTCGGCAAGTTCGCCCATGGCTTGCAAAAGCTCATCCTGAGAGCCTGATTTGAGCATATAGCCATCTGCTCCCGCTCTAAAGGCTGCCTGAATATGACCTGGATCACCCGAGCCATTTAAAATGAGGATGCGTGTTTTGGCGCCATTCTGCTTGACTGAAGAAACAATTTTCAGGCCTTCCGCATTCGGAAGATCCGGATCAAGCAAGAACAGGTCCGGCTGTGCGTTGCTAAGGTATTCCGTTATCTGAGCACCATTGATGGCAACCCCTTTGATTTGGTATAAAAACTGATTACTGCCTGTTTCAGACAGCATAGACCTCAATCCAGCTACAAAAATTGGGTTGTGGTCGGCTACTAGAATATCAATATGGCGGAGCATGACGTGCAGAGAATTATTAAAGCACATCCAACAACTTTTATACCACAACAGAAACTTGTAAGGTCAAAGACAATTTTCCTTATCGCCCGTTATAAAACCTCATTTTATAATCTGTCTTTACCCTTCCGGCACGTATGGCCTCTAACCTGCGCTGAATGAGGCGTTTTTTGAGGGGTTTCAGCTTTTCCGTAAAAAGGATACCCTCAATATGATCATATTCGTGCAGTATGACCCGGGCGTTGATCCCGGTGAATTCTGCCTCGTGTTCCTGAAAGTTTTCATCCTGCCAACGGATACGAATACCCTCTGGCCTTTCCACATCTCCCCGAATGTCCGGGATGCTCAGACAGCCTTCCTCATAGGTCCAGGGGGTGTCCGTTTCAGCTAATATTTGAGCATTGATGAACACTTGTTTGAAAGGTATGTCGGTCGCAGAAACAGCTCCTTCCTTACGATCCACCTGCTCAGTGTCGATCACAAAAAGTCGGATACTATGTCCGATCTGAGGTGCTGCAATACCTACCCCATCGGCATGGTACATGGTGTCCCACATATTGGCAATAAGACCCTGAATATCTGGGTATTCCGGGTCAATAAAAATAGATACTTTTTTCAGTACCGGCTGCCCGTAGGCGTAAACTGGAAGTAGCATTGATGCAAATTAATGATTGAATCGAGTCTTTGATTGACTCTTTTTTAGTGCTTTTGGGGTATCCATTCATCAAATCATTACCCGCCATGAATCAATCCCGCCAATAGGTTTCCTCCATATATTGCTCCAAAATAAGTGCCGCAGCAATTTTGTCTACCAGCATTTTGTCCCGACGCTTTTGTTTTTTGATGCCACTCTGGAGGATGATTTTTTTAGCATCATTAGAAGTATTACGTTCGTCCTGACGAATAACTTGTTTTTCCGGGAAAAGTTTTTTCAAGCGTTCCGCAAAAGCGTCGGCCTGAGGCGCTATCTGAGCAGGATTCCCATCCAGATGAAGCGGAAGCCCCAGTACAAAATGATCCACTTCCTCTGCAGCACAATATTTTTGAAGAAAATCCAGCACTTCGTGCGTGGGTACCGTCGTCAGTGCGCTGGCAATAATTTTCAAAGGATCGGTCACTGCGATACCAGTGCGCTTTAATCCAAAATCTATTGCTAATATACGTCCCATATTTGGTGCAAAGGTAGGAAAAGAAAAAAGTAAGTAGGCAAGTTGAAAGTTTCAAGTTGAACGTGGGCGAAAGGGCACACGACTGGACATTTTCTAAAATCGAGACCTGTAAGGTTTTTGGAAACATTATAGGTCTTTGAGCAAAACAAAAATGTCCAGTAGTGTGGCGAAAGGGACATGCCTTAATCTACTCGCTGTAATTTGCTTCTTACCTACGAACCTACTTTTCTACCTTCGCCCTATGACAAATCTTCAATGGGACACCTGCCGCCACAGAGCCGAAGCCTTCATCATGGATTATCTCCATGTTCGGGATGAAAAAGGGGAGGCACACTCTTTCCGGGATCGCTTTTTTGGTATTTTTTGGACTTCAGCGCATCCGCTACGCCAACCATGGAGCACGCGTAAAACGCGACGGCAACCGACAGGGATTCATCGACCTGCTTTGGAAAGGCAAACTGCTCGTGGAACACAAATCCGCCAGCAAAGACCGCCCCGAAGACTTCGATGATGCCCTACGACAAGCGGAAGAATACATCGCCGGGCTTTCAAAGGAAGACCGGCCGCGGACGCTGGTGGTCTGTAATTTCAAACGGTTTCGGGTTTATGATCTGGGGAACCCAAATGTATTCACGGAGGTATTGCTCTCCGAACTCCCCCGGCATCTCGAGGTTTTCGCCTTCATGCCCGAATACGCTGACCTGGCGCGTGAACAGGAGGAAAAAGCCAATCTTGAAGCCGTATTGCGCATCAGCAATGTGTACAAAACCCTGCATAGCGCTGGCTATCGCGGCCACGACCTTGAACTGCTGCTCGTCCGTATCCTGTTCTGCGTTTTTGCGAAAGACACCGGAATCTTTGAACCGAAGCAATTTTCAAACTTTATTGAAAAACATACCCTCGACAATGGCTCAGACATTGGAGAAAGCCTGGAACAGATTTTCGAGGTGCTTAATACGCCTTTCCGCTTACAACAACACGATCCTGCCGATCCGATTCGTCAATTCCCCTATGTCAATGGTGGCCTGTTTGCAGAAAAATTAACCCGAACGCCCCCTTCACTATCTGGTATCCGCAACGCCGTACTTGGCTGTGGTGATCTGTTCGATTGGGCACAAATTAGTCCTGAAATCTTTGGTTCACTGTTCCAGGCCGCGCTTGAAGAAACCGAGCGGCGCAGCTTGGGAGCACACTACACTTCGGAACGGAACATCTTGCGTCTGTTGGAACCATTGTTTCTCGATGATTTGCGCGAAGAATTCCGCCTGGCTCGCCGGGACCGCAAAAAACTGGAAGCCTTTCGACAAAAAATCAGCCGACTCCAATTTCTCGACCCCGCATGTGGCTGCGGCAACTTCCTGGTGGTTACCTACCGGGAACTCCGCTTGCTCGACCTCGAAACCGCACGCCTCCTGCAAGGCGACCAGCAGGTGCTCGACATCTCAATGCTTGAAAATGTGCGGCTCGAAAATTTCAGCGGCATAGAAATAAAACCGGTTTCTGCCCTCATTGCACAAGTAGCGCTCTGGCTCACCAAACACCAATGCAACCGGCTGCTGAATACGGCTTTTCACACGCATCTAAAATCTGTTCCAATAAATGAGGCGGCTAAAGTGGTGACGGGGAATGCGCTGACAACGGACTGGCTGGACTTGTGTAAGTCAGGCGGTGATTTCGAATCACCGCCTGACTCAGCCCGGCCCTTTGATTTCATCATCGGAAATCCACCCTTTTCCGGCTCAAAAATTATGAGCGACGAACAGCGGGAAGAGATTAAAACGCTATTTGGCAACGAAGCAGGCTCTGGCACACTGGATTACGTGACGGGCTGGTATTTAAAGGCCGCTCAATATTTAAATACCCATCCTAATACGCGCGCAGCTTTCGTAAGTACCAATTCCATCGCACAGGGCGAGCAAGTCGGGATGTTGTGGGGTACACTGCTGGAAAAATACGGAGTAAAAATCCACTTCGCGCACCAGACTTTTAAATGGTTGAACGAAGCCCCCGGCGTGGCTGCGGTAAACTGCATCATTGTTGGGTTTGGAAAACAAAAAATCACGAGAAAACTGCTTTTCGAATATGTGGATATTAAAGCAGAACCAACGGTAACGGCAGTCAAAAACATTAACCCTTATCTTGTGGAAGCAGGAGATGTGGTGGTTCGTTCGCGCCAAAAACCGTTGTGTGATGTGCCCGAGATCAGTATTGGATGTCAGCAAATTGATGGAGGCAATTTTCTTTTTACCATTGAAGCCAGAGATGTGTTTGTTAAAAAAGAGCCTCGCGCAGAAAAATATTTCCGTCGATGGCTTGGCTCTGATGAGTTTATTAATGGATGGGAACGTTGGTGTTTATTTCTAAGAGACGAAAAAATTGAAATTTTGAAAGAAATTCCAACAGTCTGGGAACGGGTTGAGGCGGTCAAGAATTTTCGGTTATCCAGTAAAAGAATCCAAACATTAAAAGCCGCTGAGTACCCTCACAGATTGGGATTAGAGAGTATTTCTGAATCAGATTACCTTATTATCCCAAAAGTCTCTTCTGAACGCCGCGATTACATCCCCATTGGTTTTGAAACTCCTACAACAATTTGTAGTGACCTCGTTTTTATCATTCCCAATGCCACTCTTTTCCACTTCGGCATATTGCATTCAAAAATGCACATGGCCTGGGTCCGTTCAGTCTGTGGGCGCTTAAAAAGTGACTATCGCTATTCTAAAGACATTGTCTACAACAACTTCCCCTTCCCGACCGCAGTCACGTCCGAGCAACAATCAGGAGTAGAATCTGCCGCAC
Source organism: Lewinellaceae bacterium (assembly GCA_947476195.1). Lineage (GTDB taxonomy): Bacteria > Bacteroidota > Bacteroidia > Chitinophagales > Saprospiraceae > M3007. The sequence continues at coordinate 60,254 of CANJPT010000007.1, forward strand.
AAGCCGTACTTGACATCCGCAAGACCTATCAAGACAAAGGGGCTTCCTTAGCTAAACTATACGACCCCAATCTCATGCCCACAGATTTACTGGCTGCCCACGAGGCCTTGGACCAGGCTGTGGATGCTTGCTATGGGGTGACCAAGCCTTTCGAGACCGAGGCTAAGCGGGTGGCCTGGTTGTTTGGGTTGTATGAAGGGCTGGTGGGGAAGGGGTGATGTTTTTGTTTTAAAAAACAAAAAGTTGTTTACTTTTGTATTGCAAATCAATTTTCAATGATCACTTTTTCAAACAAACCCAAACTTGGATATGGGATTTACACAGTGGCTGATGTAGCCAAAGTGTTAGCCATGCCTATTGAGAAAGTCAGATATTGGCTAAAGGAATACTGGGATTTGCGGCTTTCACCAGATTCAGGCGAGCGAAGCTCTTGGGGAGAACGGCTTGATAAAACTGTAAATTTTTATACGCTGGTTGAGTTTTATGTTTTTTACCAACTCCGCCAACATAAGGTTTCTGTCAACCAGATTTTAAAAAGCCATCGTTTATTACGCGAAAAATTCAGTACCCCGTACCCCTTTGCATCCCATCGAATCATGACGGATGGCAAGGCGATTTTCTTTTCGCCAGACGGCGAAAGCATCGTAAACGCAACCCCAGCACTCCAATACAACCTGAAGGAAGTAATCGAAGATTTTCTGGAGAAAATGGAATTTGGAGATGAGGACCAAATTGCACTCCGCCTATATCCTAGTGGGAAAAATCGAACTATTGTTGTTGACCCCCACCATCAATTTGGCCAACCTGTCATTAAGGGTACCAATATTCAAGCAGGCACCCTGTTTGCCCTGTATATGGGTGGCGAAAAACCTGATTTTATTGCGTCCATCTACGATTTGAAAAAGGAGGAGGTAGAAGATGCCATCCGATTTTACCAAAAAGCAGCCTGATGAAAATTTATTTTGATGAAAACACAAACCTCCATTTAGTCCGAGGCCTCCAGCATTTACAGGAAGGAATGAGCAAAAAGGAGGATGAGCTTTTTGAGGTAGTTTTTCTCCCGGATATTTTTGGGAAAGGAGCGCAAGATGAAGATTGGATTCCCGTGTTGGGAGCAGAAGGCTCTGTTATTATCACACATGATCTAAACACCCACCGAACTCGTAGTCAACGAGAATTATATAAAGAGAATGGCTTGGGCGCATTCTTCTTTACGCCACCTTCCTTAAAAAACGGGTTTGGATATTGGGATCTTGTCCAACTAGTCATAAAACGTTGGGATGAGATTAAAAAACTCTCCTCCAAAAGAGCAAAACGCCCGTTTGCTTTTCGATACACCACCCGTGGTGCCAAGGCAGAGTCGATGTAATAACTGAGATCAGGTCTTTCGCCGAGATATCAGGTTAATGACTGACTGACTGGAAGAGCAGGATGCCCGGACTTTTGGAAAAAAGAAATTTTTACTTACCTTTACTGTAACATGCTTACCCCGCTTCCCATCAGAACAGCGCGCTTAGGGTGAGCTTTCTTTTTTAACCCTTGAGCATCCATGCCACAAAAATAGTAATTTTTTGGCCCCGCTATATCTTCACCACGCTCAGCACCTGTACGCCCCCTTTCCCATTCGAAGCCTGAAGCAAATAAGTACCGGAAGGCAACTTTTTCAGACCGTCCAAAACGGTGACACCTGCAGCATTTGCATGCTTTTCCAAAATGGTCTTTCCGGAAAGGTCGATCAAACGTAGCGTCGTGATTTCACTGCTAAACGGACTTCCATGCTGCAATTCCACCCTCAAAAAGTCTTCAAACGGGGAAGGGGAAACCTGCATCAAAGTTGCTTTTTCTACCTCTTCGGTGCCAACCAGGGGCGACAAGGAAAAGTTGACCGAAGCGATCACGCCGCTTACGAGCGGTATATTGGTTTTGACCTGCGGCTGATAGCCGACCCGTTCGGCCTTCATCGCATAAGCACCGGTAGCGGGAGCTCCGGTCTTATATACTCCATCTGCTCCTGTGGTGTCTGCATTCGGCGTATTCAGCACAAAAACCTTTGCATCAGCAAGTGGGAAACCGGTCACAGCGTCCGTTACATTGCCCTCTATCCAGGCAGCATGGGTGTAAGTAGGTTTATAAACAAAAAGCCCCTCGTTTTTAGCCGTAGCGAATACAATCCCCGAAGGAAGATAAGGATCAGCATCCCATACCAGCGAATTGCCCAGGGAATCCCAGGCGATCTCGATCAGGTTATCCGGTTTAGAGCCATCCACAATGGTCAGTTGGCCGCGGTAACTGGGGCAAACCAAAAAATCGCCCGGCATCACCCGAACGTTATGGACCTCTCCGGTTGGTTTTTTACTCGGCAAATACTTGTCCAGCAGCCGGATATTGCTCAAATCAGAAACATCAAAAGCTCCAAGGGGCGCACTAGCCACTTCGTCGGTCGTGAACAAGGTTTTGCTGTTGGTAGAAAGCCCCGTATTATGATTGAACGCCCCGGGGGTCGGCTGTGTGGTAAGCAATACAGGGTTGCTCCTGTCTGAGATATCGACCACTCCGAATTGACCCTGATATACCTCACTGGTCCACATGGTATCGCCCCGAATAAAGGCATCATGGACATAATTAGCTGCATATTTGCTTAAAATATGGGGATTCCAAGGGTCAACCAGGTCTGCAATGACCACTCCGTTCGAAACATTTCCCCCTCCACAGATATAAAGATACCCAGCTTCCGCCTGCAAGGCGTGGCTCCTAACTACCTTATCCACAAAAAAACCATCCCCGCGCCAAACTTTCCATTGAATACTGTCGGGGAGATAATTCAGATTAACAATGGTGATGCCGCTTTCAGGGGCCTCTGAACCGAAATAGGCATAGCCTGACCAGGACTTCACTTCCCGCCAAGTATTGGTAAGGCTGGGTACTGTAAATCGTTCTACTGGCTGGGTCGGGTCGTCCAGATCCACCAGACTAAGTCCGGCACTAGTGCCTACAAGGGCCCATTCCCCTCCTGAATTATCCACGTGATGCCAGCACCCTGCAAGGGATAGCGGGGCGTAGGAAAGATGGCCGACCAGCTGAAGATTTTGCGCACTGAGCTGATCAAAAAGCCCAAAAACAACCAGTAACAAAATTGCTTTTTTTGACATAACACCTTGAAATTGCAATGGTTTTTTGAGCATCTTTTTACTTTAGGGCCTCGTCATTGACTTAACTCTATTTTGTCACTTTAAACTCCCCTCCATTCAAATACCACTAAGCGCATTATCCAGATCCTCCAAAAGATCCTCTACGTCTTCTACCCCAACGCTCAATCGAATAAGTGTATCCGTCAGGCCCACTTTGAGCCGATCTTCGCGTGGAATGCTTGCATGTGTCATACTCGCCGGGTGACCAATGAGCGATTCTACTCCACCCAGTGACTCTGCCAAAGTAAACAATTCTGTGCTGCTCATCACCTTGGTGGCATCTTCCAAAGAGTTGCTTTTCAAATCAAAAGCCACCATTCCTCCAAACATGCGCATCTGTTTTTTAGCAATTTCATGCCCGGGATGCATCGGAAATCCTGGCCAGTATACCTTTCCGACCTTTGGATGTTCTGCCAGGTATTGAGCAATGACCGCTGCATTCTCGCAAGCGCGCTGAACACGCAGGTGTAGGGTTTTGATTCCACGTAAAATGAGGAAACAATCCTGGGGACCAGGCACTGCACCACAGGCATTTTGCAGGAAATGCAAGCGCTGGGCAAGTCCAGCATCCTTTACAATCAGGGCACCATGCACTACATCCGAGTGTCCACCAATGTACTTGGTTGCAGAGTGCAGCACGATGTCTGCACCGAGATCCAATGGATTTTGCAGATATGGCGAAGCGAAGGTATTATCCACACAAGTCAGGATACCATGCTTTCGGGCAATGGCACAGACCGCCGCGATATCCACGATATTGAGCATCGGGTTGGTAGGCGTTTCAATCCAGATGAGTTTAGTAGCGGGGCTGATCTCGTTTTCTACATTGGCCGCCGTGTACATATCTATAAAGCGGCTTTTCAGGCCCCATTGTCCCCATACACGCACCATTTGGCGGTAAGATCCTCCATATAGATCGTTGACGGCCAATACTTCATCGCCTGCGGAAAGTAGTTTTATCACAGCATCCTGAGCCGCTAAACCAGAGGAAAAGCAGATGGCATCCGTGCCATTTTCAAGCGCTGCCAGGTTTTTTTCCAATACGGAGCGGGTAGGATTTTGGGTGCGGGCATACTCATAGCCCTTGTGTTCGCCGGGCGAAGTCTGGGCATACGTAGAGGTTTGGTAAATGGGAGTCATCACAGCCCCGGTGCTGGGGTCTGGCTCTATGCCGGCATGGATGGCGCGGGTAGCAAATTTCATTCGTAGTATATATTTTTTTACCCGCCGAAGCCTAACCCCGGGAGCAAGATTTTAAAAAAGCATGCAAAGGTAGGCAGCTATGGTCAATTCTTTTTCAGGGCGTTTTGGTACAGAAGTGACACTTTTTTAAAAAGTGTCACTTCTCGTGCATAGATGAAGTACGGAGGCAAAATAAATTTAGCCCTGTCACGCCGTATCTTGTGCCATTATTTATGACACGAAGGATCTTAGAAACAGAACAAAAAGCACTGGAAATCAATCTGGACGACCGGGTGTATGGCGCTTTCGCAGAAATTGGCGCCGGGCAAGAGGTGGCGCGACACTTTTTCCAGGCTGGCGCCGCAGCGGGCACAATCGCCAAGAGCATGAGCGCCTATGACAAGATAGTAAGCGATGAGATCTATGGCACAGAAGAACAAGGGAAAGGTCGTTATGTATGTGAATCCAGGCTTTATAAAATGCTGGCTCATGAGTACGCACTCATGGAAGGCCGACTCAGGACCCTGCGCCCGGAACAATGCTTTTTTTCCTTTGCCGATACAGTGGCAGCTATCAATTACCAAAAGACCATCAAAGGAGATGGCTGGCTGGGACTTCGGTTTCAACTGGAACCGGGAGGCGCGCCCAATGATCTGATCGTGCACGTCCGTCTTTTAGATCAGGACAACCAACTTCAACAACAGGCTGTTGGCATACTCGGCGTAAACATGCTCTATGCCTGCTACCGATACCAAAGCGACCCGGAAACCCTGCTTCACTCCCTGATAGATAATCTCCATGGCCGGGTAAAAATAGATATGATCCGGCTCAAAGGGCCTGATTTCCACCACCTTGATAATCGTTTGCTGTGCCTCTGGTTGGTAAAAAATCAACTCTCAGATGTAGCTATTTTCGGCCACGACGGCGACAGTCTGCATGCCGGGGAGTTTCTTTACAAAAAATCAATTCTCGTGGCACGAGGAAGCTATCGGCCGCCCACCTTGGTACAGGAGGACATGATCCGTTGTGCTTATAAACAGTTTCGTGAAGAACCTGATATTGATCCAGCCCATACTTTTTTGCTCTCAGAGATCACCCTTGACAACCTGCGGGCAGACGGCGAGCTCAGTGAGCGCGATTTTCTCGATCGCGCAGAGATTCTTTGCGCACTCGGGCAGACGGTCGTGATCTCTGATTGTGTGCAGCACAAGCGACTTATTGCATATTTTGCTGATTATAAGATCCCGCGTATCGGTCTGGCCATGGGTGTTCGTAAACTCCAGAACATCCTCCGGGAGACTTGCGAGGCAAATACAGACAATCTACTTGCTGCATTTGGCGAGGTTTTCCCGAGAAATGTGCGATTTTATATTTACCCTGCGCACTCCGTAGGCAGCGGTAAAGCTCCTGATAGTGGAATTGAAAACCTGATCGACTCAAAAAATCTGATCATCCCTCAAGCCATTCACTTTTTATACGATCACTTGCTGGAAAGTCGCAACATTGTGAACATTCAGGGGTTCAATCCAACGATTCTCGACATTTACCACAAAGAAGTTTTAGCCATGATCCAAAACGGAGAATCTGGTTGGGAAGAAAAAGTCCCGCCTGAAGTGGCACGTTTGGTTCGGGAAAAGCGTTTGTTCGGGTACAATGTAGTTTAATACTTAAATTTAATCAGGCACTTAACAGCACAAATAATGAGCTTAGAAGAAAAAATCAACAAAGACCTCGTGGTCGCCATGAAAGCCAAAGACGAGGTAACCCTGCGTGGCATCCGTGCCATCAAATCGCTGATTCAACTGGCTAAAACCGACGGCACCGGCCAGATCATTGATGAGACCCGCGAAGTACAAATGCTTCAAAAGCTGGTGAAAACCCGACAGGAATCACTCGATATTTACGAGAAAAACAACCGCCCCGAACTCGCCAAAATAGAAAAGGAGGAGATCGAAGTCATCCGGAAGTATCTGCCCGCCATGCTGGAAGGTGCTGAACTCGAAGCGGTCATCCGACGCATCATCCAGGAAACCGGCGCTGAATCTGCCCGCGACATGGGCAAGGTGATGGGCGCAGCCAACAAGGAACTGGCTGGAAAAGCCGAAGGCCGCGCCATTTCAGAAATCGTGAAACGATTATTGTGATGTATAATGTATGGTGTATAAGCAATTGTTTGGCTGTTTCTACATCATAGTTCATACATCATAGTTCATACATCATACATAAGGTAGAGATATGATTCTTAGAGCTGAAAATATCGTCAAAAACTACGGCAAACGCACCGTGGTCAAAGGCGTGTCCTTCCAGGTGGAGCAGGGCGAAATTGTGGGACTACTCGGTCCCAACGGTGCCGGAAAAACTACTTCGTTCTACATGACAGTTGGGTTTATCAAACCCACCGCTGGCCATGTCTTTCTGGACGATGAAGAGATCACAGACCTGCCCATGTACCGCCGCGCACAGAAAGGCATTGGTTACCTGCCGCAAGAGCCGAGTGTTTTTCGCAAACTATCGGTGGAAGACAATATCCGTGCGGTGCTGGAAATGACCAAATTGAGCAAGGAAGCACAGCACGACAAACTGGAATCCCTGCTGGATGAATTCAATCTCAACCGAGTGCGCAAGGGCAATGGGGATACACTTTCCGGAGGCGAGCGCCGGCGTACAGAAATCGCGCGGGCCCTGGCATCTGACCCGAATTTTATTCTACTGGATGAACCCTTTGCCGGCATCGATCCCATTGCCGTGGAAGACATTCAGTCCATCGTGGAAAAACTCAAGACCAAAAACATTGGCATCCTCATCACGGACCATAATGTGCAGGAAACGCTGAGCATCACGGATCGCGCCTACCTCATGTTTGAAGGAAGCATCCTAAAAGCCGGTACTGCGGAAGAACTTGCTTCGGATGAAATGGTTCGGAAGGTATATTTGGGAATGCATTTTGAATTAAAACGGAAAGTTCGGGCAGAGTGAGTTTTCTATTATCTGCCTGAAATAGAGAAAGCCTCTAAGGGAATTTCCCTCGGAGGCTTTTTCTATATTCTAAAACTAAGTCTTTAATTACTAAACTGCTTCCTCTGCAACCCCTTCGGTCTGCTCCTTGAACGGACGACCAGAGCCAGTGACTTGCAGGTTGTTGTACAGGCGCATACCCGTACCTGCAGGGATCTTCTTGCCCACGATAACGTTCTCTTTCAGACCCATCAGGTGGTCTTTCTTGGCAGCGATGGCTGCGGTAGAAAGCACCTTGGTGGTCTCCTGGAACGATGCCGCAGAGATCCATGACTCGGTTCCAAGCGATGCCTTGGTGATACCCAGAAGCATCGAGACAGCGGCCTTGTATCTTTTTCTTTGGTCTTATAATTTGCCTAATTCCGACATTTTACACAAATTTTTTATTTTTCTAATTTACATTGTTTAACTTTGTTTTGCTTTAGCGTTTTCAATACATCTGTCGATCTCAAAAAACGGACATTAGTAAACCTTCGATACCATTGACGAAAGAACTTGGGACGCTTCAGTTACCCTTTGTTCATCCAGACCACGACCGTTTCATTGCTACTCTTTTTAATCCGTATTCTGGAAGAAGATTTTTTCCAAAGTCAAGTTATTGACTCAACTCGGGCATTTCAAGTCATACCCACCTTACTGTTTCATGTCTTAGCAATGGCTTGATGCGCCGCCCAGGGGCGTACAGGCAAAAGAGTTGTCCCGGGGTTTACCGTACAATAGGCACATTGTGTCTGTTGCGATTGCTTGCGCGTACCCCGAAGCTAAAGTGGGGTAGCAAATTTTAACTAAATTTTAAACAATTACAACCGAATTCAACATGAAACAATTATTGCCCCCCCCCCTCGCAATAAAAACACAAATTGTTTTTATCTAAATATTTTTAAAGGGGTTATATTCTGCGCTTTACTGGTATTTTCTCAGCAGGCAAGAGCGCAATGTACATGGCTTACAGATTTCAGGATTGACATCGTACCCAAATTTCCTGGCAGCGTACCTGCATACCCTGGCTGTCCACCGTTAGATTGTGATGAGATGATGTATGAAGTTTATGTCCGCACCAATGGCACTGCATTCTACAGTGAGTTTTGTTACAGTTGGCTCTCAATATTAGGTAAAATAACCGTAGATGGCCGCAATTTGGATAGCACCAGTTCTTTTGTAGAGTCCGTGCGTTCGGTTACACAATGTTCTCCATATAACTGGACCGCTGCACAGCTTTCCATCGAAAAAGGAGGCAATTTTGCTTTTAACATTGGTGACCCGTTTAATCCGATATGGCCTGAGCAGCTGGGTCAATGTATTCCTTTAACTTTTGGATCCGCCCTCTTGTTCAGTGTTATCGTCCATGCACCACTTGGCAGTACTATTTCGTCGATAAATACCAGCACAGGACTGAATCCTTTTGTCTCTGTGTATGGAAGTAATGCCAAATTTATAAATTGTAAAGGCGAAATGCTTGTCACTTATGGGGGGGCGCCAAATCCCACCGTAGTGATGCCGTCACCCGCGGCTTGCTCCTCAAACATCAGCTATTCCTTCAATGCCCCAGCCTTGCAAACTTTTCAGGGTAATTTCTTGGATGCTGTACAAGTGCCAATTTTGCTTACGGGTATACCCACAGGAACCCTGATAGAAGAGATAGAAGCTTTGGTGGAGGTAAAAACGACCAACTACATGGAGTATGGGAATGTTCAAAGTGGTATATTTAATTGTCCATTTCTTCTCAGTCCACCTTGTGATATACAATTGAACGATTATGTGGCCGGCGGATTTCGATATCGACAGATACACGCTATAAGTTCAAATATCATGTATAATGGAGACAACAATCTGCTCAAATTATTCCTTTTGGGTCCGCTCAATGAGTCCATTGGGGATTGTGCCGAGATTAAGGTCAAATTCGTGCGTATAAAAATTGCGGGGAATTGCTGCAAAGTGTCGCCCGCCGCCAACCAATCTGTGCAAGTCTGCTATTTAGGAAGTAGCCCATGCAACGATTTTGACTTGACTGTCAGCGAATTGCCCAGTACTCCACTTACCTGTGATGTCAAATACCGCGTGGATTTGTCATGGAGCTATGCCCAACAAAGCTTCAGTTTCGAGAACCTTGATTTCAAGCTAAGGATTGTAAGTGAGCTGCCATTTACAGTTATTGAGAACAATACGCTTTGTACTTCTTGTATCACGGTAACATCTTTGGGTGGCAACCTGTATGATGTTGATTGCCACTTAACCAACGCTACTGTAACAAAAAACAGCGCTTTCGATCTTGTTTTCAACGGGCCAGAGGGGTGTGTAAAAGGTTACATTTTCCTGCAATCAACACTTAAAACAATCGGCTCGCCAAAGTGCGTCCCGGAGCTTCACCCTGCAGTTACCTTGGGCTCCTATAGCAGATGTACTTCCAGACTTGCGGGACGTGTTGAATATAGGCTTAACCAATTATGCGCAGATATTCTACTAGAAGCGGTGGCTTCAGATGGTTCGCCAACCTGTCATTTTGACGATGCCCTGGTGGACGGAGAATCACCCTATTCATTTTGTGTTTGTAGAGACAAGTACCCATACAATGTTACTTGTTCAAGAGCTGGAAACCCGGACAATGGATGGCTCAATGGGGTCACTACTTACGATTTGGTACTGATTTCTAAACATATCCTGGGTATTGAGCCTTTTAATGACGTTTTTAAGATGTATGCAGCTGATGCGAACTGCAATGGCTCGGTAACAACTTTTGATATAGTCCCGCTGCGCCAATTAATCTTAGGTATAATTCCAACATTGCCAGGTGCGCCAAACTACAAATTTTTCAATGCGATTCCACCTATTCCTAATGGACAAGGATTATGCAATGCAACAATTACCTCGACTGTTCCAGGCCCTTCGGAGAATGTAAATTTCTATGTGGTCAAAACTGGCGATGTGAACTGGAATTTTCCGACAAGTCCGAATTTCTGCTTCACTGGCGGCGGCGATGACCGCTCCCGATCAAGCATTCCGATTCGCATGACATCCGAAAAAGTTGACCGTGGCGGTAAAGTACGCGTACCAATTATTTTTGAGGCCGACGCCTCTTTTGCAGCCATGCAATTTGAGTTGAAGTTTGACCAAAACAGGATGCAACTTCAAAATCTTGTCCTGGGTGACGTGGGAGTTGTTCGCGAGGATAATTTTGGGCTTTCAATGGCCTCAGATGGTCTCCTGCGTTTTGCCTGGTTTTCCGAAACCGGAGCAGAAATAGTGATCAAAGCCGGTACAGTGCTATGCTACCTTGAATTTGACGCGATTCAAGACGTAAATGAGGGCGAGCTATCTTTAAGCGGAGACGTTGAGTCCTTCCAAACGGTCGCATATGCTGCGGATGGGCGTGAATATGACCTCGTACAACCCTCAAGGGCTATCGCCAGACAAGAAATGTATGTGCAGGCCAGTCCTAATCCATTCGGCGCTCAAACCCGGCTTATGCTGGATCTACCGCATGACGACAACGTGGTGATGAACATTTACAATGCGCTGGGCGCACTTGTCCACACCCGAACACTTTCCCTTTCTGCTGGCCAGCAGGAACTGTTCTTGCAAAGCAACGACGTGCAAAACATCCCCGGAGTGTATCAGGTAGCCTTGCAATCCGCTGATAAATCCATTACCATTACCATCGTAAAGCAGTAAATTTCTAAACCCGGGAGGCGTGTGAGCTATGCTCATACGCCTCCTTTTATCTTTTCTCCACATGAAAAGTTTATATTACCTCCTCAGTATTCTGCTCTCAACCAATGCGTCTGCTCAAGCCTTATTTTATGTTAATGCTTCTGCACAAGGTCTGAACGATGGCACTTCCTGGGCCAATGCTTTTACAAACCTGCACGACGGGCTTTCAACGGCTCAGGCTGGAGATCAGATTTGGGTTGCAAAAGCCACGTACCATCCCACCTCCAATGCAGACCGAAATATCCACTTCGAATTAAAAAGTGGCGTAAAACTGTACGGAGGTTTTGCAGGCACAGAATCCTTTTTGACACAACGAGATTGGTCAGCTCACCCCAGTATAATCGATGGTGATATTGGGCTGGTGGGTGACAGCACAGACAATTCCTACAACTTGCTTTACATGGACAGACCTGATGAAACTACGGTAGTAGACGGGTTTGTTTTTCAAAATGGTGTCGGGAACTTTGATATGTTCATTTATGCCCCAGGAACCTGTGGCGGCGCTATTTTCATTGATGGAAAAAACGGAACAGCTTACCCTTTGATAGCGAATTGTAATTTTATCCACAATACTGCAATATATGCGGGTGGCGCAGTGTTTGCTTCCTCAACTCCGGGCGGCTCTGTGGCCCCACGCTTTTTAAATTGCCTTTTTGAGCGGAATATATGTGCCGGTGGCGGGGGAGGTGCTTACTACAGAACTGGCGGATGTAGTAATGAACAGCCCGGCGACCTGGTAAATTGCAGATTCTTAGAAAATGAAGCCCCAGGTAACGGAGGGGCAGTTTTTCTGGTCGACGCTGCCCGCTCTGACACCATGGACATCATCAACTGCCTTTTTGAAAAGAATTTTTCGAAAGGTTTTGGCGGTGGTATTTTTACTGGTGGAACGCCCAATGGTACATTCATTCGAGTAGCGGGCACAGATTTTATAAAAAATAAAGCAAAAGTTGGTAGTGGATTTAGTCTTTACTCTAGCAGCCCGATTGGCCAGATTAGTTTTGATTCCTGCGTTTTTGAAGGCAATATATTCTACGTACCCTCTCCTTTTACCGCTTTCTTTGCTGCTGGGTTACAGATGTATTCGGAGTATTACAACCCTGCAGATACCCTTAAGCGAGTGATCGAAATGCGTAACTGCAGGATAGGGTACCATGAAGGATCTACGATAGAAGTTGTTACTACACACGGAAATGTTGATCTCCAATCGAATACTTTTATTAATAAAAGCGAGTCTGTCTTTGCTACAGAGGACACCATAAGATTTTACCGGAATATTATTCAAAATAATCCAGGCTTTATAAGTCTGGCGGGGAATCCCACCAAGAATACCACATTTATCATAAACAACCTTTTTGAAGGAAACCATGCCTCAAATGGAATGTTCAGTGCATATAAGTCGTCCATCGTGGAAGGAAACGCCTTTATCAACAATGTTGTAGAAGCTAATTCATCGGGGTTTGGCTCTGGAAGCGATTCATGGATTGTGCAAAACAATATTTTTTGGGGCAACACCTACCTTTTGCAACCGGATAGCCTTTCATGGAGAATTCCTTGGGGAAACGGCCCTACAATCTTTTCCAACAACCTTTTTGACTTTCCTTCTTGTGATAGTTTACCCAGTGCATTCATTTGTGAAAGTGGCAACAGATTTTCTGCCGACCCACCGTTTGTAGATCTAGCCAATGGAGACTATCGCTTGCAACCTTGTTCACCTGCCTATAATGTCGGCATTAACCTCATCTATCAACAACTGAGTATTGCTACCGACTTCTTGGGCAACCCTCGTATTGTAGATGGCGTTGTGGATATAGGGCCTTTCGAAATTGCAGACTTCGTGCAATTAACGCCACCAACCATCCATCCCTCGTGTGAGAGTTTTGCTAATGGTTCAGTATCTTTTCATTTAGCAAATGGTTGCCCTCCGTATCAGTTTCAGTGGTCTGGATCTAATGGAATGGGCACGGATACGGTTGGTTTATTACCGGGTAACTATAATTTTAGCATTACAGATAGCCAGGGAAGAATGTTGATTGCTGATTTAGCTGTTGGTACCGCTTTAATACCAGTGGTGGAAGCAGCTATAATGGATGCCAGCTGCCAAAACTGCTCCAATGGAGCCATCACGCTGACTATTGTAGATGGCATTGCGCCCTACAAATTTCAATGGAACAATGATAGTATTTCTATGAATCTATCGGGCGTATTACCAGGCCAATATACTTTGACAATTACAGACGCCTCGGGATGTGATCTTGTACTAAATTTTGTGGTAAGTTTTGGCGTAGGTGCTATTGAACAAAAGGCTCCGGGGCAATGCTCCCTAGTGCCTAACCCGGCTGAGAATACTGTAACCTTAAA
>CANJPT010000008.1 GCA_947476195.1 Lewinellaceae bacterium
TGCACCATGCACACATCCTCAAGTTCTCTGGAGAAAGTTATAGAATCAAAGATTTCCTAACACAACTTAACAACATTGCCTAATTTTGATCTGCAAAGTGGTACACTTTTGGTGCAAATTGGTGGTACACTTTTGGTGATTAGTGACACGGCCGCCAACTACCGCGCCAGAGTAGGCGTCACCTGGGTAGATTTATCCAAATATACGGAGAACAATATCACCTACGATCTGAACGGAAACCTAAAAACCTATTTCCGCCGGGGCAGCACAGGAGGCAGCCTGATTGACAACCTTACCTACACTTACGGCGATGCAGCCCGTCCCGACCGTTTGACCAACATGGTAGATGCCGGTGATGCCGCCAAAGGATTTAAATACACCTCCGGAGCTGCCGACTACCAATACGATCTGAATGGGAACATGACCCAGGATAACCACAAAGGGTTTACATTTGCCTACAACTACCTCAATCTACCTCAAACCCTGACTCAAGGGGCCAATGTCATCACCCTCACCTACACAGCAGATGGAGAAAAACTGACCAAAGTTTTAAGCGGGGGCGGCGCAACCAAGAGTTACGTATCCGGCATCGAGTACAGTGGCACCAACCTGGAAGCGATTTATTTTTCTGAGGGCAGATGTACGCCCAATGGAGCTTCTGCGTTTTACTATGATTACACCATCAAGGATCACCTTGGAAACGCACGTGAAAACTTCCGCGCCAGTGGCGGCACCGCCATTACTCATCTGGAGGATATGCACTATTATCCATTCGGCATGTTAATGGAAGGCATGGGAACGAATACGCCTACGAATGATTATGCGTATAATGGGAAGGAATTGAATGAGGATTTGGGGCTGAATTTGAGTGAATATGGGGCTAGATGGTATGATACGGCTTTGGGACGGTGGTGGAGCGTTGATGCTTTGGCGGAGTTTACATTTGATTGGACACCGTATAATTATGTGCAAAATATGCCAACAAGGGCTTTGGACCCTGATGGCAACTCAAGTGAAGATGCTTTATGGCCGCCAGCTGGTGGAAGTAAAGGGGATGTTCATTCGGATGAAGATAGGGCTACTGTTGCCACCCATAGCATTGATTACCAACGTGATATGAGTGGGTTATATGCCTTTGCGGATAAGGCTCCGGAATATTGGGAACACGCGGTTGGTGTCACTGAGGAACAAACCAGCTGGAGTGCCGTTGTTCCATCTGTCAGGCATTCCCAATTCGAGTACATCGGTATGGCTGAGATCCTGGCAAATCCTTTTAAATCATGAAAATCCTGATTCATCCGTCTCTCAGACGCGACCAGGCTAAGCCGTTACATTTTTTAATATTTTCTCAGTATTAGCCGTATTGCTTTACATTATGTTACTACTATACATTGATGTAACTACTTGCAAATGTAAAATAATGTGCTTTAGTTTGCACCTCAAAATATATAAAAATGAACATTTCCCTTTGGATTATTCAGTCAATTCTCGCAGCCATGTTTTGCTTTTCGGGCATCATGATTTTAACACAGCCCAAAGAAAAGTTAGCGGCAAAAATGCCATTCGTAAATGACTATTCAGATCCAATGGTCAAACTTGTTGCTTTTGCACACATCTTTGGTGCCATAGGCTTGATATTGCCTTTGCTGTTGAACATAATGCCTATTCTAACACCAATTGCTGCCAGCGGATTGATACTGGTAATGCTGTTGGCGATGGGTTACAACAAAAAAAGAGGCGATAAAAAAGGTGTAATTGTGGACCTGGTTATTCTGTTACTTTTTTTATTTATTGCTGTTTGTAGATTCAAAGGGTTGTAAATAGCGTTTGTGTAACTTGTTAAGTGGCACGCTCTCTGGCCCAAAAAGGTTCATCTTACGCCATAATTCGCCCATTTTTTTGACCGTAACAAGGCTATGGCCTACAAAATTCTGCTTCGTCTGGTAAAAAATGGCTATTTTTTTGTCTCAGACGCGACCACGTTAACCAGTTACGTAAAATTTCATAAACAATAAAATTTCGATAAAAATGAAGAAATTTATGGTTGATATCCTATTAGAAGGATTAGACAACGAAACAAGAATGCAACTGCTTCCAAAGGAACAAGAAGTGGTTAAGGAGTTAGAGTCAAATGGGACAATCGTGGATACCTTTATCAAACTGGATATGTCAGGCATTTATATGGTAGTCATGGGTTTAGACCCAGATGATCTACATACCAAACTCAGTGCTCTGCCCTATTACCCTTACATGAAAATAAACATTGTACCAGTAAGGGTTACCAATAGCGTCAATGCGTAAGCGTTGGTGAGGGTGCTTGCAACGTAAGAATACACGCTTCCGTCAGATCTGCACCGTAACCTGTAGCAATGACAAATCTACTGTAAAGTAATGAACGCAATCAACATGTTATGGAGAAAGAAAATAAGATAATTTCCGAAAAAACCTGCTCGTTGAAAGAAGTTTTAGACATAATCGGGGGGAAATGGGCAATGCCAATCATCTATATCTTATCCAAAGGCAAGTTGCGCTTCAAAGAAATTGAAAGAAGTATTGAGGGTATTAATACAAGAATGTTGGTCAAGGAATTGAAAAATATGGAAGCCAATAAAATTATTACCAGAGAAGTTTTTGCGACTGTCCCGCCCACCGTTGAATATGATTTGACACTAAAAGGTCAAAAATTAATTCCTAGTATTACTTCACTACACCATTGGGGTCAAGAGTTTTCAGTTTGAATGTCTTTTGGTTTTCGTTCCTCGCGCTAGTGCCGCGTCCGGCCATTAAGGTGTGAATATGGCGGTCTAATTTTTCCTTTCTCTGCGTTGTTCGTCGGTTAAAATGTCCCGCATTGCGCCCTTCTCACGCCTTGATAAAGAAAAAATTTGCCTCCCCAATTCATAATGGCCGGGCGCGGCACTAGCAGGAACTACGCAAATCGGCTGTTGAGATAGTTGATTAATCTGCGTTCATTCACTGTTGGCATTGCGTTCGATTCGGCGCGCTTTGAGAATGAAAGGGTGTGCAATGTTCATTTCTACATATTTGTGTACAATTTCATCAAATGTAGTTTCGGGCATTGCTTCTATTTGCTTTAATGTAACGCCCCAAAAGTGTGACACGGCAAATTGGAACCTGCCTTTTGAGATATTTTTTTGCCTGATTTTGCCTGAAAGATCATAAAGGCCGCCAAACAAATAGCGTGTATTTGTTGCAACCCATTGCTTGTGTCTACTTCCAAACTGTTCACAAAACTGCTATCAAACATGCCAAAGAAAAAAATTATACCTATTAAATCCCCCATGTTTGCATACCCCAGCGACATATCCGATTTTGGGCCCTTATTTTACCTTATTCGGATCCAAAACAAATTATGCAGGACCATTCAAAAAACATGAGACTCGCCATTCTGGCCTCTGCCGCAGGCACTTTGCTGGAATGGTATGACCTTTATCTGGCCATCATTCTGGCCAAAGTCCTCAGCAATCAGTTTTTCCCGGGTGGTGAAAGCACGTATTTTTTAGAAACTCTGGCCATCGTTGGGTCTTCTTTTTTTGTGCGCCCTCTGGGTTCACTTTTTTTCGGGAGTATGGGCGATCGGAAAGGACGCAAAAAGTCATTTCTGCTGTCCTTGTTGCTGATGGGTGGCGCAACCTTTTTGATCGGACTGATCCCTACTTTTCAGCAGGTGGGCTGGTTTGCGCCTATTTTTCTGTTGATTTTAAGGCTGACACAAGGTTTTGCACTGAGTGGCGAATATTCTGGCGCCATTATCTATGTTTCTGAAAATGCTCCGCCCGACAAAAGAGGGTACTATACCGGATTCATTCAGGCAACGGTACCTATCGGCCTGCTTTTGTGTTTGTCTGTGGTGTTGGGAGTTCAATCTTCTATGTCCGTGGAAGATTTTAACAGCTGGGGATGGAGGATGCCCTTTCTGACCAGTGCCGTGCTGGTTGTTTTTTCCTACCTGATCCGAAGGAAGATGGAAGAAACCCCGGTCTTTGCCCGGATGCAGGCGACGGGAAATATTGCAGCATCCCCGGTCAGGGAAGCCTTGGGAA
Organism: Lewinellaceae bacterium; assembly: GCA_947476195.1. GTDB lineage: Bacteria > Bacteroidota > Bacteroidia > Chitinophagales > Saprospiraceae > M3007. Next base: position 4,065 of record CANJPT010000008.1, read on the forward strand.
CCTCCAAAAACTGGTCTCTGATGTGGAAGATCATATTTGGCGGCAATGCAGCCCAAAGCACCATCATGCAAACTGCTCAATTTGTCACCTTATATTTTTTGCAACGCGCTGTAAAGATCGAAGAACATATCAGCCTGCTGATTTTGGCGGCTGCCTTGCTGCTTGGTGCTCCTTTTTTTCAATGGGCTGGCAAGTGGAGCGACAGATATGGCCGCAGAAAAGTGATCTATACAGGGATTTGCCTGGCTGCGGTATCTATTCCGCTGTCTTTTTATCTGTTCAACCTATACGGTAATCCTGAACACCTCAGTACTGTGCACGCCATTTCAAGCCCTGTAATTGCGCTGTTTATTTTCCTAACCTTTGTCAATACGCTGGCCAGTGCATTGGTATATGGTCCCATGGGCGCTTATGTGATGGAGTTTTTTTCGGGCAGGACGCGTTATACGAGCATGGGATTTACCCACAATGTGGGAAACGGAGTGCTTGGGGGCGCCACGCCCTTGATCACGGAGTTTTTGAAAGCAAATTTGATCGTCGGCGTCTCACTTTCGCCTTTTATTGGATTATTGTATCCGATGAGCCTGGTAGCAATCGCTTTGGTCATGCATCCATTTTTGAAGGAACCGCCAAAAGAAGGTTGATCGTATTTGCAACCGCCCAACAAGGCAGAAAATAATGCAGCCCATTTCCAGATTCCGTCCTTAAGTTTGCCTCCAACATACATTTACAATCTGGCCAATAACCCGACACTTACAACTTGCCCCTTTCAACTTGAAACTTTAAACCCAAACATGCTCCTACACTTCGGCCACGATTTCGACGCAATTGTTTACGCTCCGCCAACCCGGCCACGCGAGGGTGAATATTTTGTTGGGCCATCTAAGTTACTCTTATGGCTCGAAGGTCAACTGGGCCTAATCGGCTATCGCAACAACACGGCCTATTTGCGCATTGAATTGTACCGACAGGCACTTGGACAGTATCTCGAAGAAACTACTGGATCGGTGCCCCCATTTTTTGAAAGATCCTTTGCAGCTGATCGCTTTGCAACGGCTGAATCATTGCTCGCCTGGCGAGATGAGCTACTTTTAGCGGGCTGGAATTTTGCTTTAACCGATAAAATACCCGCTCGCCTCCGTGACCTGGCACAAGTGGAAACGAATTTTCAAAAAAAACTTCAGGACCCTGAACTGGGTGTTCATGCTGCCGGTTTCGCAGATCGTTTTGCACAGGTATTAGAAGCATTGAAATTCCACGAAATTCAAATAGAACAAATCCTGCTTTATGAGCCCGAACATTTACAAAAACCTGTAATCCGACGGGTTTTAGCTGTTTTTCGGCAGCAAAAAATTGAAGTAAAAGCAATTCAAATACACGGTGCAGCAGCAGCAGGATCACTATTGGGTAAATTGCAAAGCAGTAATGGGAAAGGTAAAGGGAATTTAGCGATCATCCGCGCTCGCCGCGATTCTGACGCAGCTACTTTTCTTGCACAGACCCTTCGGGAAAACCCTGACTACCAGCCGGCGTTTTTAATCCCCGAAATGAATTTACTACTGGAGCAAAACTTAATTAACGAGGGTTTTGCGCCAATGGGCGTCTTATCTGCCTCGCTTGCCCGGCCTTCCCTGCAGATACTCAAACTTGCCCCTGTATTCTTATGGGAGCCAGTGGATATATTCAAAATAATGGAGTTTGTCACCTTGCCAGTCAAGCCCTTGGAATCCGGTCTGGCACTTGAAATTGCAAGGGTATTGGCTGCGAAACCGGGCTTATTTAGCGATACCTGGTTTGCGGCTGCGTTTGGTTACCTGGAAAAGGCCGATGTACCTGCTGAAGCGCGCGAGCAATACAACTTCTGGTTTGACCGCCGCCGGTATCCCGCAGATAGCACGGCTCCCAAACGGGATGCGATAGCCCTCTACAGTTACCTTCAGGTGTGGGCGCATGAATTTTATGAAGCATCAGGAAGCAATAATTCTTCCTTGTTGGTATTGGCCGAGCAAGCCCGACGCATCTATGAATTATTGGAAACTTTGCCAGAACAACGGATCAGTTTCCTTGAATTGGAACGGATCGTGCGCACAATCTATGAACCTTCTCCGATGCAACTGGCTCCGGCAGAAGTCGGGAGTTTTGCTTTTGTACACCACCCAGGTGCCTTTGCTGCCCCGGTGGATGATCTGGTCTGGTGGAACTGCGTCTTTGAAAATGCCACGCCAGCTCCGGATAAATGGCAGACCTTGGAACGTAGTTTTCTTGAAAACCAAAGCGTTGGCTTAGAAACCCCACGGCAGCAAAGTCAGCGGCAACAACTGTTACAACTGCGCCCGGTGTTGCAAACCTCCCGAAGTTTGTTGCTTGTAATACCAGAACAGGTGGATGGAGCAGAGGCCGTGCCTCCGCTTTTACTAAGCGACATTGAGGCGATTTTTGGCGAAGAGATCAAATCATTTACCTTCCAATTGGAGCTTGAGCAGGATCGTTCCCGTTTTGCGGAATGGTTGAAGGTCCCAGGACATGAAAGTATTTCCACGCGTGTTCTCGCCCGTCCAAAGCCTCAGATCATACTTTCTGATCCTTCCCTGTTGCAAGCCAGCGAATACGAGACACCAACCAATCTGGAAAGCCTTTTTTACTACCCACACCGCTGGTTTTTTCGGCAAAAACTGCGACTTTACCGCTCCAGCCTGCTCAGTGTAACGGGCGACAATACATTGCTGGGCAGTCTTGCACACCGTTTTTTTGAAAAACTACTCAAAGAAGATTTTAAAGTACTCGACCGCCGTGGTCTGAACGAATGGATAGAGAACGAAGCCAAAACCCTGCTTCCCAGGGAAGGAGCAACCTTGTTGCTTTACGGACGAGAGCCAGACCGGATGGCGTTCCTCAATAAAGTAAAAAACGCAGCCTGGAGTCTTATTTCTCTTTTACGCTCCAATGGTTGGGAAGTAGAAAGCACCGAAATGGCATTGCAAGGCAATTTTGTTGGAATGCCTGTGCGTGGTAAAGCTGACCTGGTGCTTCGCCGTGGAGCGGAGCAGGCTATTGTCGATCTTAAATGGAGTGGCACAAAAAGACGCAAAGATTTGATCCAGAATGGGGAAGACCTACAATTGGTATTGTATGCACACCTGTTACCGCCACCGGAACAATGGCCTCATACGGCTTACTTTATCCTGGATGAAGGCAAGATGATTGCTCGAAATACGGCTGCATTTAAGGAAGCTTTGGTGGCTGGTCATGGCGGGGAGGACCACATCGCAGCCAGTAAAGCCATTTTTGAAAAAATGGAAAAGACATACGCCTGGCGCCTGGCACAAATCAAAAAAGGTCAGATAGAACTCCGTACGTCCCGAACCGCACCCGAACTGGAAGCAATGTACGAAGGTCAATTATTTGAGCTTTTGGAAATGAAGGACGAAGACGCCCGCTGGGATGATTACAGCACCTTATTAGATTAGAGATATAAGCGCTATCGTCAATATCCAAGGTCTACTTACCTTAGCGCCATGGCAAAAATATGGGCTATTTACGCTGCTGCACTTTTCCTGATTCTAATGACCTTGAGTCTCCCGATAGTTCTCTTAAATATGGCTATTTTGCCTGGAGACCGGGCTTTGCGGAATAACATCTATTATCTGCACCATATTTTCACGCCAATATTCCTAACCTTGGTAGGAGTTAGACTTAAAGTAGAAGGCCGTGAACACCTTGACCCTAAGCAGAGTTATGTGATTGTAGGCAATCATAGCTCTTCCCTTGACTTTATAGTGAATGGCCACGCTTTTCCAGGGGTTTTTCGTTTTTTAGCCAAGCAGGAATTGCTCAAAATTCCTGTATTTGGGTTTATCGTAAGGAAAATGTGTCTGGTCGTAGATCGGAGCAGCGCAATGAGCCGTGCCCGAAGTGTTGTGGCGATTAAACAACAATTGGCTGAAGGCTGGAGCATTTTTATTTACCCGGAAGGAAGCCGAAATGACAGCGAGCAGTCTCTGGCGCCTTTCTTTGATGGCGCGTTTCGGATCGCGATTCAAACAGGCGCCCCGCTGGCAGTACAGACGATTGTAAATATCCGGCATATTACAGCCAATGGCACCGGTCTTCGTCCCGGAATTGTACGCATTGTTTGGGAAGAACCTATTCCAACGGAGGGATTAGGAACTGAAGACATTAATGCCTTGAAAGAAAAGGCTGAATTATTGATGAAAAACCGGTTGGGTTTTACGGAATAGGGGTGCCAATGGGGAATTCTGCATACTACTGGACTTTTTCCAAAGCCAGCCCAATAAGGTTTCCAAAAACCTTATTGGGCTGGCTCTAAATCAAAAATGTCGAGTAGTATGAAAATTCTGTTCTTCTCAATGGACCCGCATCAGCGGCATCTCTTTTACGCGACGCAATACGAGCGGCACCTGTTCAATTTCTACAGAATCACTGTCTAGTCCAAACCAGTTTTGGGGTGAAGCCGTAAAACTCTTGACGGCAAGATAAATACGCATAACGGCCTGCTCCAACATGGGAAGGTCATTTTCGTGAGACAGAAATTCCTGTATCAGAATAAATTTGAAGTCGCCGGTAACAATCTCTCCATGTCCAATATGGTATCGAGAAGTGACCTCGAGCTCGTCGTTTTCGATTAGATCTTCCACTACTTTTCGCAAAAAAAGATTCATGCGTTGTTCTACCCTAAATCCCAGCCGGAAGGTCACCTTGTAAACATCATCCCGTGCGATTACATTTACTTTGTATTCCATTGTATATGGCTCATCGGTAGTTTCGATGTGAATAAACCAGTAGATATCGGCACGTTTAGGTTGCGTCTGAAGGATGGAGTAAAGGATTTTCTCCTCAACTTTTTTAGGAGATTTGGCATTACTGAGAAAGACCAGATTCGTAGCGCACTTGGGAATACTATCGTCACTGCCCAAAATGATAAGCTGGTCTATATAATCGTGGATCTTGACGTTTTGGATGTAGCGATTTTTGATTTTTTTGGCTTGAACCCACACAATCATCAGGAAAAAGAGAACGGAAGCGAGTAGCACTGTAATAAAGCCGCCATCTTTGAATTTCAACAAGTTAGCCGCAAAAAAAGCGCCCTCAAAACAGATATACCAAATTAAGAAAGCCCATACCCAAACTGACTTTACCCGATTGAATACAAAGAAGTTAGATAACAGGATTGTGGACATCAACATGGTAAGCGTCACAGAAAGGCCATAGGCTGCTTCCATGTATTTGCTTTCTTTGAAGTACGCCGTAACAAATACACAACCTGTCCACAAAAGTGTATTTACTGCAGGGACGTACAGTTGACCTTTCATTTGGGTAGGAAAGATTACCGTTAATTTTGGCAATAAATCTAATCGTATTGCTTCACTCACTAAAGTGAAAGAACCTGAGATCATTGCCTGGCTGGCTATAATTGCTGCCAGCGTAGCAATAGCAATACCGAAGGGTAAAAAAAAGTCTGGCATTACCCCATAGAAAGGATTTACATGCTCTGGTTCAAGTTTGTCCCCAACCAAAGCTAAGTACGTGGGCAACTTTTTCCCTTCAAATTGCAGACACCAGGCAGCCTGGCCCAGGTAATTGAGTACCAAACAGGATTTAACAAATATCCAGCTGATTCGAATATTCTGCTTTCCACAATGGCCCAGATCAGCATACAATGCCTCCGCTCCTGTGGTGCAAAGAAAAACCGCTCCCATCAAAACCAATGCATTTGGATGATGCATGATCACCTTGACAGCAAAAAGAGGGTTCAATGCATTTAGAACAGCCCAGTCATGTGATAAGGAGATGGCCCCCAATATTCCCAGCATAGAGAACCAAAGGAGCATTACTGGGCCAAAAAATTTTCCAACAGCAACGGTTCCAAACTGTTGGAAAGCAAATATCACCGATATAATGCCGATCGTGATCGTCATTGTAGGGAGATGCATGTTTTGTAATGCCGGCACGGAGGCTAAGCTCTCAATAGCTGCAGAGACCGTAATGGGGGGGGTAATCATTCCTTCCGACAACACTGCACAGCCCCCGATCATGGCAGGAAATAAAAGCCATTTTTTACCCCTGCGAACCAGGGTGTAGAGCGAAAAAATCCCTCCTTCACCTTTATTGTCCGCCTGCAACACAAGGCCAATATACTTAAAGGAAGTCTGTATGGTCAGGGTCCAAAAAACAAGTGAAACCGCTCCTAATATCGTTTCTCGATTGATTAGTCCATCACCAACAATGGATTTCATCACATACAACGGCGAAGTACCAATATCACCATAGATTATGCCTAATGTGATCAAAAGCCCGGCCGCACTGAGCTTGTGATGGTAGTTTTGGTCACTGTTTAAGGCCATTTCCTTGATTACCTGTTACTTGAAACTTGTTACTAATTTGTACTATTTATTTGTCAAAACCAAGTATTCCCAAGGTTTTAGATTCAATTGCATATCCTTGGTAAGTTGTACGGTGCTTGCACCAAATACACTGAGGTAAACGCCTGATACGATTGCCTCATCCGGGCGAAGTGTGACTGCACATGGGTTTTTACATAAGTTTAGCACTACCACCAAACGGTCACCTTCTATTTCCCGGGTAAAAGCATATACCTGATCATCCCGGTTGGTTTCAATCTTTTCAAGTCTGCCGCCATTTTTACCTGCCCAAAGCGCTCGATTGTTGTGACGCAGATCACAAAGTTTTTGGAAAAAAGGTGTTTTTTCGAACTTATTCCAACGAATTGGATCTTTTTCGAAAAATTTCAATCGTTGTGAAAGTCCATCTTCCTGCCCGTTGTAAATCATAGGCATACCCTGCCAGGTGAATGCTAAAATATTAAAAACGTCTGCAGCATCTCCGTATATATCAGTTTCTGTTCCATTCCACGTATTCTCATCGTGGTTTTGGGTGAAATAAACCTGGGTATAATCTTGGGGATAAAATCCATTTAAAAACGCCAAAAGGGTATCCAGTGACTCGGCACTTTGTTTGCCTGCGGCAATATCTTTGGTAATATCCTTCCATTTCCAACCGTAATTGGCATCGAAACACGAGCGAAAATGCTCTGGCTCATCCTGCCATTCTGCGAGCATAAAAACTTGTTTTACGGAATCAAGTGCAGGTCGAGCCTCCGCCCAGAAATCGTTCGGTATAAGCCCCGCCATATCTACCCTAAAGCCATCGATGTCGCAAGATTTTAGCCAATATTGCATCGCCCCAATCATAGCACGGCGGGTGGCTGGATTTGAATAGTCCAGATCGCACACGTCACTCCAATCTAGAATAGGCTCACCTTTTTCATTTAACGGCACCGTAAAATCTCCGTTATATTTGGTGAAATATTCTGGATGTGTTTTTTTCCATTCAGAATCCCAGGACGTGTGGTTGGGCACCCAATCGAGTATGACTTTCATTCCAAGGGCATGCGCTTCATCCACGAGATGTTTAAAATCTGCTTCTGTGCCAAAATCCGGGTTAACTGCCAGATAATCGCGTACAGAATAAGGACTTCCAAGATCTGAAGACTTCAGTTTCCGATGCTCCTTACCAATTGGGTGGATGGGCATGATCCACAACACGTCTATCCCCAGATCATGAAGCCGGGGCAGTCCTGCACGAACACCTGCAAAATCACCCGTTGGTGAAAACTGCCGGACATTGCATTCGTATAATACAGCGCTGGAGGCCCATTCAAGTGAAGACATTTCTTGTGGAATAGTCGTTTTTACGGCAGGTATGGTCGGATTTTGACAAGCTGTTATGGCCAAAGCAGCAAGGCAGCGTATTAGTAGTTTTCTCATAGACGAGCGAAAGATGATTCAGGGTATTTGACTCAGTAAATCTAGTTATTGGTTTACAAAAATATCCAACCAATAACTAGATGTCACCTAAGATTAGTCCTTTTGCTGCTTCGTATCATCCAGTAAATTGTCATCTAAAAGTCCACGCTTCTTTGCCGTTTCTGCGTAACCGTGAAGTTGAACCGGTTTCCGTTTTTTGGTCATCCTGATATTCAATAATTCTGTGAAAAGTGAGAAGAAAATAGCGAAGTATAAGTAGCCTTTTGGCACTTCTCCTTCAAGGAAACAACCCAGGTGTGCGGCTTCGGCCACCAATGAAAACCCAATGAGGATAAGAAAAGATAAGCCTAACATTTGGACGGTAGGGTGATTGTTCACAAATTTGCTCACTGGTCCGGAGAACAACATCATGACAAAAACAGAGATCACCACCGCAATGATCATAATAAACACATTATCAGCAATACCAACGGCTGTAAGAATAGAGTCAAATGAAAATACGATGTTGATGAGTGCAATCTGAAGTATAACTTGATTGAGCGCTGCTTTTCCAATACTTCCTTGTTTTGGATGGGGATCGTCAGATCCGTCACCACCTTCCAGTTTATGGTGGATTTCAGTGGTGGCTTTGTAGAGCAGAAAAAGCCCGCCGAGGAACAAGATCAAGCCCTGCCCGTTTAAAAAAGGTTTTGTTGGAGGCGGTAGGACTTGTCCCATGCTATCTACCATTGGTGCAATATCATGACCTATATGCGCAACAAGGCCCGGAATATTGAAATAAAATAATGGCGCTTTCATGCCAATGATCCAGGTGATACCAAATAACAAGACAATGCGCAAAAACATGGCCAGGATAAGGCCAACGTTGCGTGCCTTAGGTTGATCCTTCTCTGGAAGTTTGGCGGAAATGATGCTAAGGAAAATGATATTGTCTACACCTAGCACAATTTCAAGCATGGTAAGCGTCAAAAGACTGATCCAGACTGCGCCAGAAGTAAAATCTGGTATATTCGTAAGAGACATTAGTGAAAAAATTGGTGAAGTTTGAAATTTTGGTGCAAGAATACGACGTTTGTTAGGAACCGTTGGCGCGGCGATCGCTTATCTGCTTAAAAAAGCTAAATAGGAGGGTAGGGGTGGGAACGAATATCCTGGTATCCAACATAATTTCCTAATTCCCTTGTATAGATACAAAAAACGGCCCGAGCATCTTTTTAAGATACCCGGGCCGTTTTTTAATGTACTCAAGTCTGATTATGCCTCTGTTTCTTCTTCCGCTTCGTTCTCGTTTGTTTCTGCTTCTTCAGCATCTTCATCCCCATCTACCTCTTCTTGTAGTTCATTAGTTTCTTCCTGCTGATCAACAGCAGTTGGACCTTCGTTTTCAATGATTTCTACGAAGTTTTCGAGCGATTCAAATTGTGCCATGACAGTAAATTTTTGATGAAAAGTGAGGGTGAATTATTTACACCACAAATTTCTTTTACCGCCATGAAGCGAGGGTTAAAACAGGATTAAGTTAGTAACAAGGTTTAGTGAGCCTCTATTTTTTTCACTGTGCCAGAGCCACTCACACTGGTTTCAACACTTGGTGTGCCGGAATAAAAAACATCCCCGGAGCCCGAAATACTGGCATTCAAATTAGTTGTTACATCGGAAGTAACGGTCCCGGATCCTGAAATGCTGACTTTCAATGAATTAGCACTCAGATTCTTTGCCTTTACGTCACCGCTCCCGGAGATATCAGCGCTCATATCATCGGCTTTTCCCCCCAGGGATATGGTACCACTTCCGGCGATACTGGTGGACAAGGCGCCAAAATCAGATATCAGCGAAAAAATATCGCCAGATCCGGCAATGCTCATTTCCATTTTCTCGGCGCGGATCGCAGTTACCACCCGAAGTGTTCCGCTTCCACCTACCTCAAATCGATCGAATGCCGGAGCGATTACTTTAATTTTAATGCCCTCAGAACTGTTTATATTGTCGTCAGAATAGATGCGTAAGGCGCCGTTTTCGACGACTGTTTTCAAAAGCGGGAGAAGATTCTGTTGGGCAGATACTTCGACTGAATAATTTTCGCCAACAGTAACTTCCACATCGCCAGCAATTTCAAGCTCAATAGCATTAAAACCATTGGCACTTCGGGTCTCTGTCTGTACTGGCCCGGAACCTGAAACTCCGCCAAAATTGAGAAAACTACCATGACAGGAGCGTTTGCCAAACACAAACACTGCCACAAGAAGCATGAAAATAAGTAAGTTACGCATATAAGGAGATTTTTGTTTTGAAATGATGACAGATTTTTTTGGACTTTGTGCCACAATTTAATGTCGCAAAATACGTCTGACACATTCCGAACCGACGAGGTTGCGTTTTTACGCTACAAACTTTTCTTAAATGGCACTCTGGCTTTTATTGAACCTACTCATTTCCAATTTTTGCAACCCACTCCTAACCGTTCAAACGGAAAAATTGACCATCGCAGACAACATTTCAGCTCCCGCTCAGACTTCAGCAAAGGCCCCGATTGTGGAATGGCTGACGGAGCGCGACCACGACTTCCAACACCTGCGCAAGGAACACCCAAAGACCTTTGTCTTTAAATTTAAAAATATTTACCAAGACTCCATCATCCTCCAAACTGTCCGCACCTCCTGCGGCTGTACCGCAGCTACCTGGACTGAAGGAGAAATTGCACCACAGGGAATTGGCCAAATCGTGGTGGAATACGACGCCTATATGCGCGGCGAATTTCGAAAAAAGATCATGGTGTTTTTTGATCGGCAACGCAAGCCGGAGCTCTTATGGATCCACGGGGAGGTGGATTAAAATAATATAGAATCCTTCTGAGAATTGTTGCCTGATGGCTTACACCAGGCAACAATTCTCAGAAAAAAGCAAATTCCTTATTAGGATTAGGGCGAATGTCCTGTTTGTCGGAGCCGAAAAACAAACAATGGATTGCGCTTTTACGATTTACCGTAGATTTCTCCTTTACAAGCTTTCAAAGTGTTCATCATCAGGGCCGCAACCGTCATCAGGCCAACGCCTCCTGGCACTGGTGTAATAAAGCTGCAATGTGGCGCAACACTCTCAAAATCAACATCTCCCGCCATCCTGGCACCACTTTTTTTGCTGTCATCAGGGATACGGTTGATACCCACATCGATCACCACGGCCCCTTCTTTCACCCAGTCGCCTTTTACAAACTCCGGAATTCCGATGGCTGCGACCACAATATCGGCGCGACGGACTTCAGCAGGCAGATCTTTAGTGCGGGAGTGGGTGAGTGTTACGGTACAATCGCCAGGATATCCTTTACGCGATAGCAGAATGCTAATAGGCGTACCGACAATATTACTGCGGCCGATGACTACGCAATGCTTTCCGCTGGTTTCAATATTATATCGGCGCAACATCTCGAGAATACCCATCGGTGTGGCAGGTAAATACGACGGAAGTCCCTGGGCCATACGGCCAAAATTTACCGGATGAAAACCATCTACGTCTTTTTTAGGATCAATCGCCAAGGTAACGGCCTCTTCATCAATATGTTTGGGAAGTGGAAGTTGAACGATAAAGCCATCAATATCCGGGTCGTCATTCAGCTGTTGCACAATAGCAAGCAATTCTTGCTGTGTAGTCGAAGCCTCGCAGCGAACAAGCGAACTTTTAAAACCCACCTGCTCGCAAGACCTTATCTTAGAGGATACATAGACCTGACTCGCTGGATTTTCTCCAACAATGATAGCTGCTAAATGGGGGATCTTACCACCCTGCAATATGATTTGCTCAACTTCGGCAGCAAGTTCTGTTTTGATTTGTTCTGAAAGGAGTTTTCCGTCAAGAATTGTCATTGTGATCGTATATTTATAAGCTTTTTTATAAAACAGATGTCTTTTTAAAGGGATTTATCAATATTTAGGCCATTTTCCTTGCAATTTCATAACCTTTTCAATCACATCGCGGACACATCCTGCGCCGCCCCGGAAGGGAGAAATATAATCGCAGGCAGCGAGGACTTCATGCACGGCATCTAAAGGGCAACAAGCAAGCGCAGACTTCCTGAGCGGTGGTAGGTCAGGCAGATCATCACCCATATAACAGATTTCAGTGGAGAAAATACCCGTACGTTGCATAAAGGATTGAAAAGCAGCGCCTTTGTCTTTTACGCCCGCGTAGTATTCTGAAATGCCCAACTGCTGGGTAAAGCGCTTTTTCACCCCTTCTGAAGTGCCCCCGGTAATGATGCCAATTGGAAAGCCAGCTTCTATCGCCCACTTAATGGCCTGTCCGTCGCGCACATTCATGGTGCGCAAAAATTCGCCCGCCTCTGTAATCAGGAGTCCATTATCTGTAAATATTCCATCTACATCAAATACAAAAGCGCGCACGACTTTCATTTTATCAAAGACGTGCACCAACTCAAAATTGATCGTCTGATCATTGTCTACGCCTAAGACCATTCCTCCAGTAACAGAAGCAATGCCGGACGGAGGGAGTGCCTGTGGTTCAGTGGGGACAATTTGTCCTCCAAATTGACTTATTTGTTGTTTGATCTCCATTCGTACACCCATTTGGCTTGTATTTGTTCCAGGTGGCCTTCGGTGGAATCCTCGCGCTTCCCTTCAAAATGCGGAATTTCTAACACCCATTGGATCAATTCTGTGAAGCGGACCCGGTAAATCTTACTTTCGTCAAACTCCTCTCCGAAGCGCTCGTAAAGCGCCATGGCAACATCTTCGTGGTCGGCCCACTGAATGGGCATATTATCAAAATCTTGAAAAGGCATATTTTTTATTAATGTGATCAATTTGAGTAATGTGGTCAATGTGTTTAATGTGGTCAATGTTCGTGGCCAATAATTCTCTTTTGATCAGGGATGGTTACCGTGATCTCTGTATCATTGTTCAGAATAACGCATTGACAAGCAAGGCGGCTTTCAATTCTCGGATTAATTGCACGGTCGATAAAATCCTCCTCCTTATCAGAGATCCCTTCGATAGAATCCTCGCCAATTTCCACATACAAATGGCAGGTAGAGCAGGCGCAAACACCGCCACAGTTGTGATTGAGGTGCACGTCGTATTCCTCCGTCAATTCAAGGATGGACATATCTTTGAAATCACCCTCAACCGATTTGGGAGCGATGCTTGTATCTTCAAACTGAAAATGTATAACAGCCATATTTAGTTGGTGCGAAATTTAACTCGCCGTAAAACGTTGATGTTTCGAAATAAAATTTAAGATTTCGCTTTGTAAAAAGAACGCAAAGGTAGATTTTGATTAGGGTAAAAACACCAGACAGACCAATGCTTTTTGTCGACCTGAAAACAATGCGTTTGACTAGTGCCGCGTCCGGCCATTAAGGTGTGAATATGGCGGTCTAATTTTTCCTTTCTCTGCGTTGTTCGTCGGTTAAAATGTCCCGCATTGCGCTCTTCTCACGCCTTGATAAAGAAAAAATTTGCCTCCTCAATTCATACCTTAATGGCCTGGCGCGCCACTAGATGTTTTGAAAAGAAAAATCGAATGGTGGTAACTTACGAACAAAAACTGCCAAACCTTGACGGCGCCGGGCATGGGTTCAATGAAGTTGTTTTTGAAAATTTCATAGCGTCGAATTAGGCGTAACAGCCAGGATATTCAAACGCAGTGAGATTGAATCCCCCTTCCAAAAGTAGCCACATTTTTATCTAATTCGCCAATAATAGCTTGTTGAGCAGCGTCGGCAGGAGCAAAAGCCAGCAATTGTGCCACCTTCAAGGAAGCTCCTCGGGCAGTTTTAATACAGCGCAGCTAAATAGCCAGCAGTAGACTCAATCTTTTTGGCCCAGGGAATAATTTGCTCAAGTCGAAAAAGGACTTCAGAGATACATTTAACAGCCAAAATTATCGGAGTAGAAATAGGGTAGGGGGCACTAATTCCAATCTGGTGTAGTACGCTGTCCCACGATGCGCACCTGAATTCCGGTGACATTAATCGAAGTATTGCCCTTCCAAATCATGACAAAGCCCTTTTCTTGTACGCCCCAGGTATTATTAATATACGGGTCTTTGCAAGAAAGAAGGATCTCTTTATGCTCCTGATCAAAATTCCAACGGCCAGTATCGACCACTTTGCCTTTGATGAGGATATCAAAGGTTTGATCCTCCCGGAATTGCAGCCATTTTGATTGGTAATTATGGTGGATGGTGGTATCACTGGGTTGGTAGGCCATGTTAAGGTGCCACCAGCCAGTGGCCAGGTATGCTTTTTTACTTGCTGAAGCCGGTGGGAATGCATCAATAGGCACAACTACCATTTTAGGTGGCTGGTGTACCTGATAAGTGCCTTGTAAGGTATCTGCCCGTTCCCCTTCAATCACGTGGGATGCCTTCATGCCATATTGTTTTTCTTCAGCAACAGGTGCCCCAACTGGTGCAATTGCGGTTGGTTTCTGGAGGTTTTTACAGGTTAAAATACCAACAGCAATAATGATAATACCAAGTAAGATATTGTATTTCATGTTTTTTTTAGAAAAAATCCCTCGACAGCACAAAACTGAAGAGGGATGGTGAAGTAGCTCCAAGTGGAATCGAACCACTATCAGAAGTTCCGGAAACTTCCATTCTATCCGTTGAACTATGGAGCCATTTTGGTCTAAGGTTGTTCTACTATTTGGATAAGTTGGGCTGCAAAGGTATGTAAGCTCGGCATTTTTCAAAACGTATCTAAAAACTCTTCTTGATTTTCTACGTAGTCACTTCAAAACTTGTCCATATCCCTTTCAAAAACACTACCAATGCTTACTGATATCGATCAATGCTGAGTCGATCCATTGCTTAGCTTCCTCGATTAATATTAACGGATCATCATTCCAGATCGGCTCGCCATAACGCACCTGTACCCGGATTTCCGGCTGACCAAAGCGACGAAAAAAATGGGGTATAAAGGTGTCTTTTCCTATCCAATGATCTTCTTTAGTGGAATAATCGATCGCGACAGGTACAATTGGGAAATTCTCCCCGGCAGCAAGTCTGAAACCGCCAGGCTTGAAGGAAGCAGTGATCGGTTCTGAATGTGTGGTACCTTCCGGGAATAGCAGGACCGGAAATCCTTCCCGCAATTTTTCAGCGATCCCTTCCAATGTTTTCTTTCGGCTGGCGGCACTTTCCCTTTTTAAAAAAAGCACACCCGAAACTTTTGCTCCAAACCCAATGATAGGCCATTTGGCGACTTCTGCCTTGGAAACGGCATAAACCTTGGTATCATGCACAATTACCACCGGATCCAGATAAGAGCGGTGATTGCTCATTAAAATACAAGGAAAATCCGGGGGCGTACCACTTTTCTGAACCCGCACCCCGATGGCGGGCAATAAATGGCGTGCCCAGTATTGCCGGATCTTCATGGATCGACGGATATCCTGGCCCAGAATCAGACTGCTTATTATGATCTGACCAACTTTATTAATGGTATAAGTGGCAAAGTAAAATAGACGCCATAGCGCACGGAGATTTTTCATGGGAGAAGAATTCTTTAAAAGCAGGGGCAAAAGTGAGTAAACTTGGGGAGAATTTTCAAAAGGGCGTCCAAGGGTTGGATATAATTGTCCAACTCGGATATAAACATGCTTACTTTTGATATCAGATCTTCATGTAACTTCATCCGGAATCATGGATTCCACACCTGGGTATGCCTGAAGTAGTGCGGCATGGCTGAGTACTTTTCCGGCAGCAAATCCATCTGCATCTGTAGATCTCCCGAATGCATCACTTACTGAAATTGAGCAAACACACTCGATTGATACCGTATGGTTTTTACTTGCTTAAGTGCAAGGATAAAACAATGAAATTAGTGGTTCAGCATTAAGCCGAATGCCCATTTGTACCTTCGCGCCATGCACCGCAGATTCATTTTTCCGATTGTCAGTATCGCCTTTTTAGGACTAACCATTTTTTTAGGGTATTTTGCGCAGCGCACAGATTTTCAAACCTTTATTGCAGCTTTTGCGGTATGCTTCGGATTGTATCTCTGGCTTGTATTTTATCCTCAAAAACATTTTTCAGCAGCAGAAAACCGCTATTGGATCTGGTTGGGCATTGGGCTTCGGGTCGTTTTACTTTTCAGTATTCCAAATCTTTCGGATGATTATGCCCGCTTTCTTTGGGACGGGCATCTGACGGTAGCGGGTATCCACCCGTTTGTCCATACGCCCGCTTATTTTATGGACAATCAAATTTTCCCCAAGGGCATTACACCCGAGTTGTTCGGAAAACTTAACTCACCCGGATACTTCACCGTTTATCCGCCGGTTTGCCAGGCCGTATTTGCACTGGCAGCCTGGCTTTTTCCATTCAATGAATTGGGTGGTGTAATTGTGATGAAGTTGTTTCTACTGGCATGTGAATTTGGAACGATTTATTTGCTCAGCACGCCTAATGATCCGGACGAAACGGATTTGCCAACTTTTAGAATATTGACAAATCTCAATGGAGCTTCCAGTCTGATTTATGCGCTAAACCCTTTGATAATATTGGAAATCTGCGGTAATTGTCACTTTGAAGGAGCCATGATATGCTTCCTGTTAGCCGGAATTACTGCTTTAAAACAGAGAAAGGTTGTCAAAGGTGCCATTTGGTGGGCTTTTGCTACAGCTACTAAAATGTTACCCATCCTGTTTTTACCAATTCTCTGGCGTTGGTTGGGTTGGCGAAAAGGTTGGAAATTCAACCTGATGTTTAGCCTTGCCTGTCTCGTGCTTTTCGCGCCGCTCCTGGCCGTCCTGCCAAATATTTTAGAAAGTCTGGACCTCTATTTCAGGAAATTTCAATTCAATGCAAGTGTTTACTACCTGGTACGGGAGGTCGGCATCCTAAAAACAGGCTGGGATATTGGCGTGCATTCTGGTCCGATACTGGGAGGATTGACCACATTAGGTGTGCTGATCATAGCATGGCGGACAAAACAATTCCATAAAGGAGAACCGACTTGCAGTATGTTTTCTGATTTTTCAGGCCCCTTTGGCCTAAACACAGCGATGTTCTTTGCGCTTTTTCTATACTTATCCTTTTCCGCCACCATTCAGCCCTGGTACGTAGCAGTCCCGCTGGCACTTTCCATAGGAACGAATTGGCGGTTTATACTTGCATGGTCAGGCCTGGTCGTACTTTCTTACAGCCATTACGATGGCGGAGCGCGACAAGAGCACTACGGTTTGATCATTTTGGAATACGGGCTGATCTGGATAATATTTTTTTGGGAAGCAAGACAGATATTTCTTCTGAAACCAACCCGTATTTCTTCCTGAACATTTCTACCTTCGCGGCGTTTTCGAGCCAATTTTAGCACACTCACCACTCACCACTTCTACATACAAAATGAGTCTGTTCCCACACCCTGATCGCTTCGAGCGTAGGCATATCGGCCCTAGTGAAACCGAGACCCAGGCAATGCTCAAAGTCCTGAACGTCAAATCACTGGACGAATTGATCGCACAAACTGTTCCCGACTCCATTCGGCTGAAAAAGCCGCTCAATTTGCCGCCGGCACAGTCTGAATTTGAGTATTTGCAAGAACTTAAAAAGGCCGCCTCAAAGAACCGCATGATGCGCAGTTACATTGGGATGGGCTACGCAGGTACCATCACGCCTCCTGTCATTTTGCGCAATCTTTTCAGCAATCCAGGCTGGTATACGCAATATACGCCTTATCAGGCTGAAATTGCGCAAGGCCGCTTAGAAAGCCTCCTCAATTTCCAGACCATGGTCTGCGACCTCACGGGCCTGCCGATCGCCAACGGAAGTCTGTTGGATGAAGGAACTGCTGCGGCAGAGGCGATGAACATGTTTTACCATGAAAAAAATAAACGTGCAAACGCCGGGGAGGAGGCCAACGAATTTTTTGTGTCCGATACCGTTTTGCCACAAACAATCGATCTGCTGAAAACCCGCGCCCTGCCCCATGGCATCGTGTTGAACATTGGCAATTGGAAGACTTTTGAATTTTCCGAAAAGACATTTGGCGTAATTTTACAATATCCTGATAGTCAAGGTAATGTGTTCGACTACCGCGCATTTGTAGAAAAAGCCAAAGCAAATGGCGCATTTGTTTGCGTCGCTGCGGATATACTTTCTCTTTCTTTGCTAACACCTCCCGGCGAATGGGGTGCTGATGTAGCCGTCGGCAATACACAGCGTTTTGGTGTTCCATTAGGCTATGGCGGGCCACACGCTGCATTTTTTGCCTGCGGGGAAGACTTCAAGCGCCAGATTCCTGGTCGAATCATAGGCGTTTCGGTGGATAAGCATGGTAATCGCGCCTTGCGTATGGCACTTCAAACCCGTGAGCAACACATTCGTCGCGAAAAAGCCACTTCTAATATTTGCACAGCGCAGGCTTTGCTGGCAAATATGGCTGCTATGTACGCAGTATATCACGGTCCAGATGGCATTCGGGGTATTGCACAACGTGCCCAAGACATGGCTGCAGCACTTTCAAGTGCCCTAAGTGGTGCTGGATTCAAACAAACCAACGCTTATTTTTTTGATACCCTCCGCTTTGAGTTTGCAGAAAGCAAGCTTGCTGACATCAGATCAAAAGCCGAGGCTGCTGGCATTAATTTTTTCTACGAAAAAAATTCCCTTCAGATAGCACTTGACGAGACTGTTACAGAGGACGATCTGAATGACATCCTGAAAGTATTTGGGGTAAATGGCCCTATCTCTAAGGTAACGATGCATAGTTCTGCTCTTTCACGCAGCAGCAAGTTTCTAACACATCCGGTTTTCAACTCCTACCATACGGAGAGCGATATGATGCGTTACCTCAAGCGACTCGAAAATCGTGATCTATCTCTGGTACATTCGATGATCTCATTGGGCTCCTGCACCATGAAATTGAATGCTGCTGCACAGATGATTCCTGTTAGTTGGGACAACTGGTCCAATATGCACCCGTTCATGCCGGTAGATCAGGCCCAGGGATATGCACACATCATCAGCGAATTAGAAAAATACCTCAATGAGATTACAGGCTTCACGGCTTGTTCCTTACAGCCAAATAGTGGTGCTCAAGGCGAATACGCAGGCCTGATGGCCATTAGGGCTTACCACCAGGCAACTGGCGGTGCGCACCGAAATGTGTCACTCATTCCTTCTTCCGCGCACGGCACCAATCCTGCTTCTGCAGTAATGGCAGGCATGGTAGTTGTAGTAGTAGCTTGCGACGAACGTGGAAATATTGACGTTTCGGATCTTCGAGCCAAAGCAGAGCAGCACGCTGAAAATCTTTCCTGCCTGATGGTCACTTATCCTTCTACGCACGGGGTATTTGAGACCAGTATCAAAGAAGTCTGCGACATTATCCACCAGCACGGAGGCAAGGTCTATATGGACGGCGCAAACATGAACGCTCAGGTTGGCCTCACCAGTCCGGCGACCATTGGAGCAGATGTTTGTCACCTCAATTTGCACAAAACCTTCGCTATTCCGCATGGAGGCGGTGGCCCTGGAATGGGCCCTATCTGCTGCAACGATAGCCTTGCGCCCTATTTATCCAAACACGTATTTGCTGAAATGGGTGGTGCTCAAGGCACAAGCGCTGTTTCCGCCGCGCCTTGGGGAAGTGCCAGCATTCTGCTGATTTCTTACGCCTATATACGCATGCTGGGCGCCGAAGGCGTTACCAATGCTACAAAATACGCCATACTTAACGCGAATTATATCAAAGCCCGCCTCCAAGGAGCTTATGAGATTCTGTACACTGGCGAAAACGGCCGTTGTGCACATGAGATGATCGTCGATATGCGGCCTTTTAAAGCACTTGCCGGTGCTGAAGATATTGCCAAACGCCTGATGGATTACGGTTTCCACGCGCCGACGCTATCTTTTCCTGTAGCTGGTACGATCATGATTGAGCCAACAGAGAGCGAAAGCAAAGCCGAACTGGATCGTTTTTGCGATGCGCTTCTGGCTATTCGCGAAGAACTAGATGCCATTGCCCGGGGTGATTTTGACCACGATAATAACCCGCTCCACAATGCACCGCATACTTGTGATGAAGTTACCAGTGATACCTGGACGCACAAGTATTCCCGTGAAAAAGCGGCGTTCCCATTGCCTTATCTGCGTCAGGGATATAAATTCTGGCCAACGGTAGGCCGCATTGATCAGGCCTTTGGCGATCGGAATCTGGTTTGTACCTGTCCGCCCATGGAAGCCTATGCAGAGGCTTAATTAATGTGGTCAATGTGAATAAGGTGGTCAATGTGTCTTTTGCGCTCACATTGACCACATTATTCACATTGACCACATTTTAACAAATTGACCCATGACCTTTTTAACAGCAGAATGGCGCAAGTTGCTCATGGCAAATTATTTTGTACCGCCTGAGTTGTTAGCACCATACCTGCCTTTTGGCACCGAATTGGATCTCTGGCAAGGTCGATGCTACGTTAGTCTGGTGGGTTTTATGTTTATGAATACCAGGGTATTGGGGCTTTCTATTCCTTTTCACCGAAATTTTGAAGAAGTTAACCTGCGGTTTTACGTTCGACGTAAAGCAACAGATGGGGACGCCATTTCTACGCCACGCCGAGGGGTTGTTTTTATCAAAGAGATCGTACCGAAACCAGCCATAACCCTGGTAGCCAATACATTGTATGGAGAAAACTACGAGACCCATCGTATGCGTCATGCCTGGGATCAGCACCCGGAATTTCTAAAGGTAAGTTATGAATGGAAATCATTGTGGGGTAAGGAATGGTATAAAATGGCGGCAGAAACAGATCTGATTGCGAACTCAATTGCGGAAGGCAGCGAGGAAGAGTTTATCACAGAGCATTATTGGGGATATGCCAGCCTTGACGCAAAACACACGAATGAATATCAGGTAGAGCACCCGCGCTGGGACGTTTATAAAGTGCTCAGCCACGAGATCCGTGGAGATTTTGGCCGGCTTTACGGAAAGGAATTTGAGGCTATTTTAACCGGATCTCCTGCCTCAGTTTTTGTAGCCGAAGGTTCAGAGATATCCATATTGGGCAAGTCTAAAATAGGGTAGTCAAAAAGTTTAGTGATTTTGCCAAAGGGATTTTAGAACAATGTTCTACTTTGCCGCTTAAATTAGCAGAACCTAAACTTATCCTATGGCTTTTCTTGACAATCTATTCCGCAAAAAATCTATTGATGACGCCATCAAAACGGCGCAAAATGAAGAGATTCATGGCTCTGGTGGCTTGGATAAAAATCTGGGTGTCCGGGACCTGACAGCGTTTGGTATAGCCGCCATCATCGGAGCGGGTATCTTCAGCACCATTGGTTCGGCCAGTTACAATGGGGGGCCAGCAGTAGTTTTCCTCTTTATCTTTACAGCAGTTGCTTGTGGCTTTGCAGCCTTTGCCTACGCAGAGTTTGCCTCCATGGTACCTGTTTCTGGAAGTGCATACACCTACTCTTATGTTGCATTTGGCGAGCTGGTGGCCTGGATCATTGGCTGGGCGCTTGTCATGGAATATGCGGTGGGCAATATTACTGTCGCCGTATCCTGGTCAGGCTATTTCACAGGTTTATGCGACAGTGCCGGTTGGCATATCCCTCAATGGGCCACGACAGATTATGTCACAGCTCACAGCGGCTTTGATTCAGCTACGGCTCTCTTGAAAGGAGGAAAAACAGAAGCTGCGTTCTCCCAATCCCAGCTCGAGTCTTTTTATGCCTGGAACTCAGCACCACAAATCGGGGGCTTTCGGATGATCCTGGATATACCGGCCATTGTGATGTCTATTCTAATTACAGCACTGGTATACATTGGCATGAAAGAGTCAAAGACTGCCGGTACTGTAATGGTAGTGCTGAAATTGATCGTAGTGTTGCTGGTCATCATAGTTGGAGCAGGATACGTAAATACAGATAACTGGCATCCATTTGTTCCCAATGGATTTGGTGGAGTAATGGCAGGCGTTTCGTCGGTATTTTTTGCTTACATTGGTTTTGATGCACTTTCAACCACCGCTGAGGAATGCAAAAACCCACAACGCGATCTTCCCCGGGCCATGTTGTATTCGATCATTATTTGCACAATCCTATATATCATTATTGCCCTGGTACTTACGGGTATGGTGAGTTACAAAGAACTGGATGTCAATGATCCACTCGCCTATGTTTTTAGTAAGATCAACCTAAAATGGTTTTCCGGCATTATTGCAGTGAGTGCTGTGTTCGCAATGGCTGGTGTATTTCTGGTATTCCAACTGGGTCAACCCCGTATCTGGATGACCATGAGTCGTGACGGTTTGTTGCCAAAGCGGTTTTCATACATCCATCCAAAATACCGCACGCCTACCTTTGCAACCATCATAACCGGATTCTTTGTAGTAGTGCCCATGTTGGTCATTCCCAGTGATACGGTTCTTGACCTGTGCAGTATGGGGACCTTATTTGCCTTCGTATTGGTTTGTGGAGGCGTATTGAAACTTCAGATCCAGCCCGATGCGCCAAGAGGCAAATTTCGCACACCCTATATGAATGCCAAATGGATCTATCCACTGGCACTTGTAGCAGGCATCGTGTTCTTATTTGTTCGGTATGAGACAGACACCAAAGCATGGCTGAGCAATGAGCGGCAAATACATGGGGTAGAAGACTTGTTGCAAAATATTCCTGAGCGAGATATGCCCGCAGTAATAAGTGTACTTACCTTAAGGGATAGTATAGGCTTCACCGAAGCGAATGGAGTAGTTGCAGATTATCTGGAGGCCTTAAACGGGAATGATTACAGCCAAACGGTTGTTGCATTACCATTACCTGAAGACGCTAAATACGAGTCAGGCTTCCATCTGTTCAAGCACAAAATTCCAATGTGGCTTTTCATATTTACCTCCCTGACGATGGCTTTTCTGGCATTCAAGCATAACCTGTCTCTTATTCCTATTCTGGGCCTGGTCTCTTGTCTGTATATGATGGCCCAGATACCAGCCAAGAGCTGGTTAGGATTTTTTATTTGGCTGCTTGCTGGTTTGGTGATTTACTTCGGATATGGATATTCTAATAGCAAACTGGCTAAAAAAGAGGCTTGATTTTGTATTTTGAATAAAGATATTTGGAATGAGGGTGTTTTTGAGTGGGGCCTTAGGGCCATGCAACTACTTCAGAAACACCCTCACTTATTTAGCACACCTTAATACAAATGCGTACTCCTGTCCATTTTTTTATTCTTGCGTTGGTACTTTCATCCTGCACCATTTTCAAAAGCAGGGACACGCGTTCTGCCTTGAAAGTCAAAAGTGCAGTGGCCTGTTCCCCGGTTTTTTCAAAAGCTTTCACAGGGTTTACCCTGCTTGATCCGGTCAATGGAAAGACGCTGACGGATTATAATGGGGATAAGTACTTTACGCCGGCGTCTAACACGAAAGTTTTTACCCTGGCAACTTGTCTGGAAGTTCTGGGAGATTCGGTGCCGGGATTAAAGGCAACAACCTATAAGGAGGGCTCCGAAACGATCAACTACCTAAAACCAACTGGGGACCCTACTTTTTTACATCCGGAATTTGCTGCGTGGCAATCTGTTTTCCAATTTCTTAAGCATTGTTCAGGTCCAGCTACACTTGACTTGAATCATTTTAATGCGGGGCGATTTGGGCCTGGCTGGGCTTGGGATGACTATAACGAGGATTATTCCCCAGAGCGATCACCAATGCCAATATTTGGCAATGCGATAAAAATTCAGAAAATAGATTCTACCTGGCAGTTCTTTCCATTGAACGATTCGGATAATTGGGGCTGGAATCTGATGCGGGAAGGGACGATCAAGGACCTTCCAAACTACAAAGCACCCTTACGGGAAGAGCGTAGTAATATTGTCTATTTAAGCAAAGATATGCAGATCCGGCCTGGATTTAGTGCACAAATCCCTTTTTTACCTAAACCAAATGTTGTCCAGTTACTACTAAATGATACAACTGGAAAAAATAATATTTCAATCCAGGAATCCTATTTTAAAGAGGAAGAACAGGCGGTAGACAATTTAATTCCAAAAACATTGATCTGGCAAACGATCTATTCAACGCCAATAGATACGGTCCTCCGCAGGATGATGTATCAAAGTGATAATTTCATTGCGGAGCAGATGCTCATCGTTTGTTCATCGACAAAATTTGATCTGCTGCAACAAGACTCCATAATCAAATGGATGCTCGATAGTGTGCTTACCAGCCTTCCACAACGTCCTAAATGGGTAGACGGTTCCGGCCTCTCGCGCTACAACCTTATTACCCCGCAAAGCATCGTTCAGGTACTGCTAAAACTCTGGACAACACAGCCTCATGAACGAATATTATCGCTGTTCCCGGCAGGCGGCGTTGCGGGAACCCTATCCAATTGGTATGCGGGCAAAGATGGAAAGCCCTATGTTTTTGCCAAAACTGGCAGTATGGGAGGGGTACATTGTCTAAGCGGATATGTGATTTGCAAAAGCGGCAAAACACTGATCTTCAGTTTTATGAACAACAATTTTGTAGGTAGCAATCGTGCCTGGAAAGTGGAAATGCAGCGTATTTTGGAAAAGATACGCTTACTATTTTAAGTCTTAATTATCCGTAATCAGATCCCGGGCAAATAATATTTTTGGTTTCCAGTAGGTGGATTGACTAATATTTTCAACGATCACCCCGCGACTACTTGTACTGTGCACACAAGTGATACCATCAAGACCACGGCTTACAACGAGGGCAACATGCTGTATCTTCTTTTTGCTGTCGCCAAAAAAAATCAAGTCGCCTGGCAGTACCTGGTCCAGTTCAACATACCGGCCTTCTTTAGCCTGTATCGCAGAGGCCGGTGAAGCGACCACACCGTATTCTTTCAACACATAACTCGTGAAGCCAGAACAATCGAAGCCCGTTTTAGGACTTTGACCTGCATATAAGTAGTTTACTCCAACGAATTTTTTACCATAATCAACCACCTTTTGCCGAAAAGGGTTAGAGATTGATTGGGCATGAGGTTTGTTTTCACCTGAACTAATGCCAGCTTTTTCGGAATACCGGGGCGTTGAACAAGCAAAGCCAAGTAAAACACATAAAGCAAAAAAGAACGGTCTGACTGTATTCATAGCTGAAAAATATGCAAGTAAACACCGAAACGGGCCAGTTACGTGCGACTAATTGATTCTTTTTGATAAGTTTAACAATAAGCCTGCCAACTGCTGATGGTCCATACTTAATGCTTAATTCATCCTATCCACTTCCATCACCAAATCCAAAAGCAGTCGGAGGTCCTGATAAAATTCCTGGACGACCTCAAAACTTATATTATTTGCAAAAAGGGATGGCTCCAATAAATTTCGGTCCTGACGCAACGCGAGGTAAATCTTGTCGCCAATGATGGAAAAGTAAATTTCTTTCTCCCGGCCAAATTCCTGAAAACGCTGCCGAAAGTCCAGAATTGCTTTTTGAAATTCCTCTGAAATTATGTCTTTGACCCGTACGTCAGGCGTCACATAAGTATCAAAAAACGTTTCAAATTCTGGCAAAAGCCCCTCTCGAATCCTTCGTCCGCCTATCAGATGAAAAGCACGTTCGCTGCGACTGAGGAATTTTCGATAGGTATCCGGCAGACTTAATACACCACCATGCATATCCCAGCGCTGAAAATCAGCCACCATGAAAATACCTGAAAAAACAAAATTGAGTTGATTTCTCACTTCTGAGAATTCCTTTACACGCAATTCACTGACCTCAAAAGGCGTTTCTCTGACTTGTCCCCGAATTAAATCCTCCCCGGAATAGTCATCAGCGTTTGTAAATATCCGGCTTTCCAGAAATTTTTGCAGCGGGATATAGCCTTTGGGGTCATATCCATCAAAGGAGAAGTTTACGTCATTGTCAATAAAATCAAGCAGTAGTGCCACCACACGAGGCTTAAATTCTTTAAAAAAAACCTGTACCCTAAATCCGAGATAAGTGATCCAAAGGCCCACAGGAATAAACAGGGCGAGCGTAACCGCAAAAATGGAAAGGTAGAGCTGAAGCATCACTACCCCCAGCAACATGAACCCGGAAAGCAACAGCAGCCGAATAAGACCGCGCCGCCTTTGCTCCATATTAACCAGCTCAGGGTAGATGCTCTGGTTGTAAAAAAGTCGAAAATCGTGATAGGCTGATTGCACGCCCAAATGTAGGGGCTTTCCACTTGTTGAAAACTTCCCCCGCCTCATTTCTTTCTCAAGCCGTATTTTCGCGCACTTCTTGTACCCTAGGAACAATGTTCCGATTAACAAACCATACCTCAGGAACTACGTTTCGGGGCACTGATATGCGGCTAAAATCATTAGAAATAAAAGGATTCAAATCCTTCGCCAACGAAACCGTATTGCACTTCAATGCAGATGTAACGGGAGTAGTAGGCCCCAATGGCTCAGGGAAAAGCAATGTGGTAGATGCTATTCGCTGGGTTTTAGGTGAACAAAAAAGCAGCCAACTTCGCCTGGATAAAATGTCCTCGGTTATTTTCAATGGCACTAAAAAGCGAAAGGAAGGCCAAATGGCGCAGGTTACGCTTACGTTTGACAATACAAAAAACGTATTGCCAACTGATTATACAAGCGTTGCTATCAGCCGGATTCTTTTCCGAAGCGGAGAGAGTGAATACAGACTTAATGGAGTCAGTTGCCGACTCAAAGATATTACCTCGCTTTTTTTGGATACTGGTATTGGGCCCGATAGTTATGCCATTATTGCGCTCAATATGGTGGAGGATATGCTTTCAGATCGGGAGCAAGCCAGGCGAAAAATGTTTGAGCAGGCCGCCGGTGTAAGCAAATATAAAGCTCGAAAACATGAAACACAGCAAAAACTGGAGGCTACAGCCGGCGACCTCGATAGGGTAGAGGACCTCCTTTTTGAGATTACGGACCAGCTTAAGAAACTTGAAAAACAAGCCGAACGCGCACAGAAATATTATGAACTTAAGGCTGAATATAAAACGATCAGTGTCGAATTAGCCGTAAACAACCTGGCCCGCCATAAAAAAACCTATAAAGAATTAGAAAGCCAAATCACCCGGGAAGAAGACAATTACCGCAGTACCGAGGCTATGACCCGACTGCTGGAAGCCGATACAGAAGCCAAGCGAAAAAGTCATACAGACAAGGAAGCCAGTCTCAGCGCGCAACAACAGCATGTAAATCAGCTTACCGGACGCATTCGTGGAAAAGAAAATGAAAAGGCCATGCTGGAGCAAAAACGCTCTTTTGTCAACAATGACCTGCAACGCCTGAACGACCAGATCGCCAACAGTGGCAACGCGAATCGTTCGCTTGATGCTGAGATCGAAGATTATCAGACTGACCTCAATTACGAGCGAAATCTGGAGGGTGAGTTCGAAATATCACTTTCCGAAGCCCAAAAAGGGCTGGAAAAAGTCCGCTCCGACCACAACCTTATGAAGGGTAGCCTCGATGAGTTTGTCAAAGAGCAACAGGGGCTTGAGCGAATCATTGTTGATTTCGAAAAGACAAAGGCAATTCAGTCGAATCAAATTGAAAACCTGCGCCGGGATGTGGAGCGAACACTCGGCGACATTGCCACCCGCCGCGAGGAAATGAAATTGTTGGAGAAAAACCTCGGGGAGCAAATTAAGATCGAATCAGCCCAGACAAAAAAGATCACTGAACTTGATGCGGCTGAAACTAAGCGGAAGGCCGATTTAACAGTTTCAGAGCAACAACAAGACGGGCTTGCAAAAAAGCTCGCAGACCACAACCGCAGCCTGGATGCCCGCCGAAATGAGCAAAAACTCACCAAAAGTATGGTCGAATCGCTCGAGGGCTTTCCCGAGAGTATTAAATTTTTGAGCCAGGACAAGGAATGGGCCAAACGTTGCCCTTTGCTTTCTGATATGCTTTATGTCAGGGAGGAGTATCGGATCGTGATTGAAAACTATCTCGAAAACTACCTCAACTATTACGTCGTTCCTAACGCCGCGGAAGCTGTAAAAGCCATCGGACTGCTTGGACAAAGCCAAAGAGGGCGTGCTAACTTCTTTATGCTGGATGCTTTCCAGGATTACCACGCACCACTCACCCTACTACCCGGAGGGATCAGAGCCATTGAGGTGGTGGAAGTTGAAGTGCAATACCGGCCTTTGATGGAGTTTTTATTGGAGAATGTGATTATCTCAGAAGAAACACTTCTGGCAGCAACCAGTAGTGTTGACATGACCATCCTTTCTAAATCAGGGACTTTTATCAAAAGAAAGTTCTCCATGTCTGGTGGTTCAGTTGGACTTTTTGAAGGGAAAAAGATTGGCAGAAAAAAGAATCTGGAGATCCTGGAGACGGAGATCAAGAAATTGGAAAGCACTGAAAACCAATTAAATGCACAACTAAGCGCCCTCCGAACCCATATTACTGCACTTCGGAATGCAGACCAATCGTCTATACTTCAACGCGAACGGGAAGTCCTCAATCGTTTGAGTCAGGAGAAGGCTGGAATGCAGGCAAAACTGGACAATATTGCTGCGTTCGTTGCCAATTTTGATACTCAGGCAGGAGATGCCAACCAGCGAATCGCAAGCATGACCGAGAGTAACCTGCTCATTGAACAACAATTGCAGGAAAAAACAGCCGCAGCGGATGCCCTGCGTGCCAGACTAAACAATGCAGATGGCTCCTTCCGCGATGTAGCCGAACAACTCAGTCATGCCAGTGCCGCTTTTAACCAGAAAAATATTGAGTTCATCCGACAGCAAAACAAGGTAAATACCTTAAGGCAGGAGCTCACCTTTCGGGAAAACCGACGCAATGATCTGCGCCAGATTTTGGCTACAGCCCAGACCAATTTGGCCCGAAATAATGATGAAATTGGGTTGATTGAAATTGATATCCAGCGAATTACGACCGAATTGACGACCGCATACGCGGAAAAGAAGGAAAAGGAGGCCGCGCTCAGTGGGGTTGAGCAATCTTATTTCAAAGCAAGGAATGAGATACATGAATTAGAGAATAAACAACGGGACAACTTCCGCAAGCAACAGGATCTGCAAGCGCTAGTGAATCGACTGAAAGAAAAGTTCAATGACGTAAAATTTGAGATCACAGCTATTGGCGAACGACTCCGAGCGGAGTTTGGCATCGGAGTCAATGACATCATTAACCAAGAACCAAACCCTGAATATCAACGGGATACACTTGAGCGTGACGTGAATAATCTAAAACGCCGCCTCGATAATTACGGCGAAATCAATCCTATGGCCATTGAAGCATACAATGAGATCAAGGAGCGTCATGATACCATTGCTGGACAGCGTAACGACATTCTAGAAGCCAAGGAGAACCTCATTCAAACTATGAAGGAGATCGAGGAGACTGCAACCGCCCGTTTTCTTGAATCTTTTGCGCAGGTACGGGAGAATTTTATCAACGTTTTCCGCACTCTTTTCACAGAGGATGATTCCGCTGATCTGCTATTGAGCAATCCGGACAACCCACTGGACTCTGACATTGTCATTATTGCCAAGCCCAAAGGCAAGCGCCCACAAACGATAGCTCAACTTTCCGGAGGAGAAAAAACCCTCACAGCCATCGCCTTGCTTTTTGCGCTTTACCTACTCAAACCAGCACCCTTCTGTATCTTCGACGAAGTAGATGCTCCGCTGGATGATGCAAATATTGAAAAATTCAATCGGATTATACGACAGTTTTCTAAGGATTCTCAGTTCATCGTGGTGACGCATAACAAAGCAACCATGGCTGCCGTAGATACGATTTACGGAGTATACATGCCAGAACAGGGCATTTCAGCGGTAACACCCGTCGATTTCAGGAAATTGGGGCATGATGCGATGGTTTTTGAGGCGAGCTAAACGCAGCACTTGCTCCGACTGCTATGACTCAACTGATCTTGCTAAGGTGCCTGGCCTGGGCTGACATACAACATATCGTCCTGCAACAGTTCCAAAAATACTTATTACCAACTGATTATCAATAAGGTAGCTTCCAATAACCAGATTGCCCAGCGTGGATTGCCCACAAACGGGATAAACCTCCACATCTCTTTAATTGGTGACAATATTTGTCTTCAAAGTTTCAAAAGCCGAATTTGATGTTCGGGCACCCAAAAGCATTATTTACTTTCAGCCCCGAAATTTGCATTCGGAGATTTTCATGCACATTGCATGCTTCCTTAATGCGGATCAAATTCTTAACTTAGCTATCCTTTTACATGTTCAACTTGAAAAGAAATCTGCTTTTCGCACTGCTTCTTTTATTTGCAGGAAAATTATTTGCCACCCACATTGTCGGTGGAGGCATGACGTATGAATGTCTTGGGCCATCCGGAAATGGGATTTTATACCGGTTTACCATGAAAGTTTACCTGGATTGTTTCAATGGCACAACCTCATTCGATAATCCGGCACATATAGCTATTTACAGCGGTACTGAACAATCTAACACCCGGATCGCTTCCTTCAATGTAAACCTTGCCTCCCAACAAAACATCAGTATCACGCAGCCAGACTGTATTGATAATCTCCCTTCGATCTGTTTAAAGGAAGGTATTTATACCTGGGAACGCGTTCTGCCTCAGAGTGCTCAAAGTTATTTTGTTGTTTACCAACGCTGTTGCAGGACCAATGCAATTACGAATATTATTAATCCGCAAGCAACGGGTGCCACTTATTCGGTAGAAATCACCCCGGCTGCCCAACTAGTATTAAACAATAGCCCCGTATTCAATACCTTCCCTCCAGTGGTTATTTGCAACAATTATCCGCTGGAAGTGGACTATTCGGTAACAGACCAGGACGGTGATCAGCTGGTTTATAGTTTTTGTGCACCATATTCAGGAGGCAGTCCCAATGGAAACGGGTGTAATAATCCGGCTCCCAATCCTCCCTGTGGGCCAGAGTTTGATGAAGTTGTTTTTGCGTCACCGGCCTATTCTGCAGGTGCACCTATGGGGGGCAATCCAGTGGTTCAAATAAACGCCCAAACTGGAGTGATCAGCGGTACGCCGTTGTTGAACGGTCAGTATGTGGTCGGTGTTTGTGTGGAAGAATACAGGAATGGGCAATTACTTTCTGTCACAAGACGTGATTTTCAGTTCAATGTGGCCCCTTGTGCGCCTCAGGTAACTGCATTGGTCGCTTATGATGAGATTGCAGGGCCGAAGCAATATATTATCAGAAAATGCGACGGTTCAACTAATGTTACCATTACCAATGAGAGCCTTTCCGCAGCCAACGCTCCCTTTCAATGGACATTTGACCTGAACGGAAGCACGCTCCAAAATAACACTGATTATAACCTTTCGGTGAATTTTCCTGGTTTTGGGGTTTATAACGGCACCCTGGTCCTCAACGCAGGTTTGGATTGTGGAGATACGGCATTTATTAGCGTAGAATTGTACCCGCCAGCATCCCTTAACCTGGGCCCGGATATCGTTCTTTGTAAAGATAGTACCGTTGTGCTGGATGCTGGAACGGGCTTTACCTCCTACCATTGGCAAGACGGCTCTACCGCACAGACTTTAAACGCAACGGCTTCAGGGATTTATCACGTTACAACCACTGATGCATGTGGGAAGGAATTCAGGGATTCTGTCCGTTATATTCTTAAACCGATTATTGACCCTCTATTGTCGGATCAAAGTATTTGCCCTGGCGGATCTGTTACATTCAATGTACCCGGCTTTACTCAATATTTATGGTCCCCAGCCGCAGGGCTGAGTTGTACAAACTGTGGGCAAGTCACTGCTCAGCCAAGCATCAGTACGGACTACCAACTTGTCATAAAAAATGATGTTGGCTGCACTTTTCAAACCAATCTCCTGGTCACAGTATTGCCCACCCCTAAGGTCACCAGAGTGATTAAATTTTTCTCCAATCAATCAGTTACGCTTGGTGGTCAGTCCTATACGCAACCAGGTACCGTAGTATTGAATGTTCCCTCCACCACAGGTGGTTGTGATTCTTTGAATACTTATATGCTAGAACTCCTCCCGACAACGCTTACCCTACAGTGTCCGTCAAACTTGACCGTAGCATTGCCTAATAACGGTGTTTCAGCGGTCGTTAACTATGCGCTTCCGGTCTCCACCACGAACTGCCCAGGGACGCAACCTGCCGCTCAGCTACAACAGGGACTAGCTTCTGGCGGAAATTTCCCAGCCGGTGTCAATACCGTATGCTATACAAGCTCCAATACCTGCGGGGACATCGCATCCTGTTGCTTTACCGTGACCGTTACGACCCTTGATATCCAATGTCCGATCTCACAGACCGTTCAGCTACCTGTCGCTGCCACAACGATCCCAGTGAGCTATCCGGTTCCATCCACAACCAGCAATTGCCCAGGTGCGGCAGCTACACTTACACTTTTGCAGGGATTACCCAGTGGTGGTGCATTCCCCCTGGGCCTCAAAAAAGTATGTTATGAAGCCAAAAATGCCTGTGGAAATCGGGACACCTGCTGCTTTAATATCAGGGTATTAGATGCCCCAGATGCTTGTGATGTCAAGAATATTGGATGTATGCAGTATGAATTACTGGATATTCGCCTGGATTCCATTAAACAGCCAAGGTTTCGTATCCGCGCGACCAACTTTTGCACTTCAGAAGTAGATTACATCGCCATCGAATTGCCACCTGGCATTGTAGCCGTGACGCCAGAGAATGGCACCATTTACAAAGCACCTAATACGGGTAATCAGTATCTGGTACGCAATCCAAATGGCTCTCCGTTCTATTCCACCCGTTATCGCTCTATGGGAACAGGGATAGCCAATGGCGAAGCAGATGTGCTCGAACACCGACTCCCGCAACAATCTTTGCCGAATAACTATATCCACATTACGGGTAAGCTAAAAAACGGGCAGGCTTTTGAAGCCTACCTGAACACGTTCAATTGCCCGATACAGCCTTGGGCTGGCTCGAAGGAAGAAAGTGATTCTGAACCGTTAGAGGAGCGAAACCAAACGCACAATTTTGCGATTCGTCCAAACCCAACCGATGGATTGCTTTTTGTTGATCTAAGCCAATGGAAGAATCAATCGGTGCAGATTCAGGTGCTGAATGCCCAAGGCCAGCTGGTCGTGAATCGCGGCATTGAGGTCGGAGATGAATGGCTGGAAATGAATCTAAACCCGGTCTTGGCCAATGGACTGTATTATTTAGTGGTGCAGCCTGTCGGAGGAGCTAAGGTGGCTACAAGATTCGTTTTGGAACGATAGGAAACTTTTAATCGCCAGTTTAAAGCAGGTTTTCCCTGGTTATATGAATGAAACATGAGTCACACCGGAGTTTTGGTGTGACTCATGTTTTTAAGGATTTTACCTGACTTTCAAATAAGCTCCCCGCAACGCTTTAATTTTGTATTCAGGCATATCACCATCCTGACTAATGTTTTTGGTATCCCAAAGACGTAAGGTATCTCCATGAACCTGCCATGCAACAGCAGTAGGTTCAGATTCCTTGCCTTTCTGAATGAAATACATCAAATTGAGTTGTGGGTTCTGGATCGAACCACCACCAATACCTGTGGGCCATGGCTCATAAGTATCAAAATCTCCGAAGTTGATCTGTGACCCATCCAAATGAAACTCTGAGAACGATGTATTGGCCATCTCCCCTTTTTTTGTCATATAGGTGTAGTTACCTGCAAGTCTTTTTCGACCCAGCGCGATGGTGACATTGTCAATGTTATGGACGGGAATACCGTCTTGAGCGACAAAATCTATAGGCCAGGCAGCATCTGTGCCTGCTGGGTGGACAATATGCAGCACACCAGTTTTTTCGTCTAAAGTTGCAGTAGAAGCTTTCCCATCAAACCCGTCAAACATTATTTCGAGGGTATTGGCTGCGCTGACCTTGAATGTTCCTATGCCTGCATCAGAAAGACAGGAGGTATACAGCAATGAGTCTTTAGCGGTGAAAACAAGTTCAGAACAGATCAGGTTTGAGAGCGTATCCACAATGTTATTCGCAAACAAAGCTTCGTTAAAGGGCTTCGAAACCCAGTATTTGTGGTTCAAAATGGCCGAAGCATCGGGAGCCACAGGGACTGAAGCCGGTGTATTTTTACAGGCTGTGAATACAGCAGCGAGCAGAAAGATTTTAACGTGTGATTTCATTTTTACTTATTAAAAAGTGATTTATCTTCAAAGTTAATATCTTTCTATTTAATTTTTCAACTCATGGCGTATAAATATGAATGGACTGCCCGACCAGTTTCCATTTCCCTTCCACCTTTTCCAGGATTCTGATCTCGTACGAGTATGTATTGGCGCCATCTTTAGCAGTGGACACTTCCTCATGACTGACCCAGGCATTATCGCCATGAATGCTCATTTTATAGTTGGAATTGATCGAGCTACCACCATCACCCATCGTTGCTGTAGAATCCTTCATCAGCGCTGGTGGCACATCATAGGTTTTTCCTGTTATGGCATTGGAGACCAATATTTTGCTGTAAGGCTGAATATGCCAGCAATCGGAATGGCCTTTAAAGTCGCTGGCCCTCCAGGTAGCAGATTCTTTTTCAAGGAGTTCTTTTATAAGGACAGAGTCGTTCATAGCTGTATGACAATTGAGAAGCTGGGCGGCTATAAAAAGAATTATATAATATTTAATTTGCATAAGTAAAGGATAAATCAATGTCCAAATCGATAAGAGAACCCGGCTATAACAAATTGAGATTTATTCGCATTAGGAAGTACGGTCCCTCCGACAATAACAATCTGAAACCGGTTATTACTTCAATTGAAAATGGGGTCAATCTTTTTTTTAATGGCATTAGGTAATCAAATGAATTCTCATCAAGCACGAACAAAAGTATACCTTCCACTTCTTTTCAACAACTTCTTAAAAGGGCTGACTCAAAAAAAAATCTTTTACATGCATTTCTGTTGTTACATCCAGATAAAATTCCCGCCACTTCCAAAACACGCTGTACTTTTGGATTTCAAATTCAAATAATCACACATCCTCTTACTATCAGCCTTAACTAACAAATTATATGTCGAAAAACGTCAGAAATCTGTCGTTTCGAAAGGGATTGGACGATAACCTATTCGAACATCTGGCTGAAGCGCACTCAGAAGACAAGGGTCTTGATCAAGATGCCCTCCATTCGATTGCGGATAAATACCTGATCGGGGATGCCAATGTCTATGGTGCAGCTACTTTTTACGATTTCCTGAATCCGGAAAAAAGCAATAAAAAAGTGTTTTCCTGTGCCGGAAGTGCCTGTATGCTTGCCGGGACTCAAAATGAACTGCACAAAACACTTGAACAACATTTTGAGCCTACTGAGATCGGAGAGGTATATTGCCTGGGCCGTTGTTATGAGAACAACGCATTCCATTACCAGGGACATAACTATTCCGGAGATGACATCAACCATATCCGTCTATTAAAAGAGGGTTCCGTCAAGCGTTTGCCTGATCAGTACAAGGTTGGTTCATTGGGAAAAGGCATTCTTACCGCTGGCAGCCCTGATGCGGAACAATGCTTGCAAACCCTTTCAAGATTGCTTGAAAGTGAACAGGATGCGTTGCTGGAAGAAATCGCTGTTTCAGGCCTTCGGGGTCGTGGCGGAGCAGGTTTCCCATTGGCCATTAAACTTGCAGGCGTCAAAAAAGAAGTCGCTGATCAGAAATTTATTGTTTGTAATGCCGACGAAGGGGATCCAGGAGCCTTTTCAGATCGCTATTTATTAGAACAAAGAGCACATCTGGTCCTGTTCGGCATGGCCATCAGTGGCTATATAAGCGGGGCAACAGGAGGTGTAGTATACATCCGTGCAGAATACCCAGAAGCCATTGAAATTTGCAAAAAGGCCATTGAGCCTTTTAACCGGATGTTTCCGTTTACCAAATCCAATGGAGAGACCGTAAATTTTAAGTTATACGTCGTAAAAGCGCAAGGAGCCTATATCTGCGGTGAAGAAACGGCCCTCTTATCTTCCCTTGAAGGTCTTAGACCGGAAGTGCGTACCCGACCACCTTTTCCGGTTCAATATGGTCTTTTCGGTATGCCTACGGCAGTTAATAATGTAGAGACCCTGGCCAGCCTTCATGCTATTCTGGTGGAGGGCGGTGCGGCTTTCAAAGCAATTGGAACCGCTAAGTCTTCTGGAACCAAACTACTTTCTCTGGACAGTCATTTCAATCATCCGGGTTTATATGAAGTAGATATGGGAACACCTTTGTCTAAGGTGATCAACGAATTGGGCGGCGGCATGAAAGAACCCGTGAAAGCCTACCACATCGGCGGACCATTGGGCGGATTGGTTCCAATGAGCAAGGTGGACGACCTAACCATTGATTTCGAAACCTTTGCATCCAATGGTTTTCTGTTGGGACATGCTTCCATCCTGAGTATTCCGACACGGTTTCCGCTCATGGAATATTTGGAGCATTTGTTTGCGTTTACGGCACATGAAAGTTGTGGGAAGTGTTTTCCCTGTCGTATTGGTTCCGTACGAGGTAAAGAATTATTGAATAAGGCAAGGACCAGTGATTACAAGATCGACCGAACCCTTTTTAATGACCTGATCGAAACCCTGGAAAAAGGGTCACTTTGTGCTTTGGGTGGGGGCTTGCCTCTGCCGGTAAAGAATGCGTTGCACTATTTCCCTGAAGAGCTCGGAGGATATTTCAAGTAATTAATTTTTCGAGCCATCAAGCTTGAGATTTCAAGCAGCCTAATGACAAAAAATTGTTGAAAAATCAAAATGCCGAAACCCAATTAAAGCGTTAAAAACCTTGCTGTTCAACAGCAAAATAAGATTTGAACTATGTCCAATATCACTACCACCATAGCCTATATTAACGATAAACCCAGTGTTTTTGAACCGGGTGAAACGATCCTGCAATTCACCCGCAGGAACCACGGTAAGGACAGTATCCCAACCCTTTGTGATGCGCCCAATCTGGAAGCCTTTGGTTCCTGCCGTGTTTGTAGCGTAGAAGTAGCTCTGGAACAGAATGGGCCACGCCGTACCAAAGCCTCCTGCCACACTATGGTGGAGTCTGGTATGTTTATTTACACTGAAACTGCTGATATTCAAAAACTTAGAAAGAATATCATTGAATTGGTTCTGACAGACCACCCGCTCGATTGCCTGACCTGTGAAGTGAATGGCAACTGTGAGCTTCAGGATGTAGCTGCCCGCGTGGGTATTCGTAAAGTACGTTATCCGGAAGGGAAAAACCACCTGGATCGTGAAAAAGACCTGAGTCATCCATACATGACCTCCGATCTTTCGAAGTGTATCATGTGCTACCGTTGCGTCCGCGCTTGTGATGAAGTTCAGGGACAATTGGTCTTAAGCGTGATGGGCCGTGGCTTCGATAGTCAGATTATCAAAGGCTTTAATCAAAGTTTCTTCGAATCTGAATGTGTGTCCTGCGGGGCCTGTGCACAGGCTTGTCCAACCTCCGCGATTTCCGATATATATCAATCCAAAGCACTGGTAGGTCAGGATAAGGTCCGTACCGTATGCACCTATTGCGGAGTAGGATGTAACCTTGAAGTTAGCGTTAAAAACGACACAATTCTTAGTATTCAGGCTCCCTGGGATGCTGAAGTCAACCAGGGCCATACCTGTCTGAAAGGCCGCTATGCATTTTCATTTTACAACCACCCGGAGCGTTTACAATATCCGATGATCCGACGCAATGGCGAATTGGAGCGGGCCACCTGGACAGAAGCCTATGATTATATTGCAGAAAGGCTGACGGATATTAAAGAGAAGCATGGTCCAAACGCTATTGGGGGAATTTCATCTTCGCGTTGTACCAACGAAGAAAACTATCTGATGCAGAAGTTTATCCGGGCTGTTATCGGTACGAACAATATTGACGGTTGTGCCCGGGTATGCCACTCACCGACTGCCATTGGAATGCAACGGTCGTTTGGTACCGGAGCTGCTACCAATTCGGTAGCAGACATCAAACTGACCGATTGTATTATGGTCATCGGCGCCAACCCAACAGAGGGGCATCCTGTAACTGGTGCGAAACTGCGTCAGTTTGCCATGAAAGGCAAGCCAACCATTGTGATTGACCCTCGTCGGACAGAATTAGCCAAATACGCAACAATACACTTGCAATTGCGCCCCGGCACCAATATCGCAGTGCTTGACATGATGCTGTATTATATCATCAAAGACAGCATGATCAAGGAGGATTTCATCGAGGCACGTACTGAGGGATACGAAGAGTTCAAAAAAAATATACTGAAGATCAATCTCGACGATCTCGAAGCCGTATCAGGCGTGCCCCGCGAGCAGGTACGTGCAGCTGCCAAATTGTATGCTTCTGCTTCCAAGGCTATGTTGTTCCATGGTTTGGGTGTTACAGAACATTATCAAGGCACCTATACCGTGATGCAAATCGCCAACCTGGCCATGATTACCGGGAATGTTGGCAAGCCTGGTTGCGGCGTCAACCCGCTCCGTGGCCAAAATAACGTACAGGGTATGGCTGATATGGGAGTACAGCCTTATCAAGGTGCGGGCTATTTTGACGTTACCCTACCTGAGGTCAACCAGATGTACAATGAGTTTTATGGTGTAAAAGTCCCACAGGAAGCAGGACTTAAAATCCCCCAGATGTATGATGCGGCCATTGAAGGTAAGTTCAAGGCCCTTTGGATCATGGGCGACGACCTGGTACAGTCAGACCCGAACACCACCCATGTGCTCAAAGCCATCAATTCACTGGAGCTGCTCATTGTTCAGGAGATTTTCATGACTGAAACTGCTAAACATGCTGATGTAATTCTTCCAGCAGCTTCTTTCCTTGAAAAAGAAGGGACGTTTACCAATGGTGAGCGCCGCATTCAGCGGGTAAACAAGGTCGTTGAACCTGTTGGCGAAACCAAGTCAGATGGTCAGATCATGGTAGATATCATGAACCGGATGGGGTACAAACAGGCCCCTTATGCTGCCAAAACCATGTTGGAGGAAATTTCTCAGATTGTACCATTCTTTGCTGGCGTGAAATGGGATGAATTGGGCGAACAGGGCAAGCAATGGCCCGTTGCTGCGGATGGTACTGATACGAAAATCCTTCACACAGAGACTTTTAAACGGGGAAAAGGCAAGTTTCAGTTCAGAGAATTTATTGAAAGCCCGGAAATTGAGGCTTTTGGTAAGGATTATCCTTATATCCTAACTACCAACCGGGTTTTGGAGCATTACAACGCCGGCACCATGACGCGCCGCACCCCCAACGTAGATATTGTAACTGAGGATGTAGTCATCATACACCCAGATG
The DNA here is from genome assembly GCA_947476195.1 of Lewinellaceae bacterium. Taxonomy (GTDB): domain Bacteria; phylum Bacteroidota; class Bacteroidia; order Chitinophagales; family Saprospiraceae; genus M3007. The sequence goes on from CANJPT010000008.1 coordinate 43,135, forward strand.
ATGCTGCAAAACACAATATCGGCGAAGGAGATTGGATCTGTATTGAATCAGACCGCGGCAAAGTGGACATAAAAGCACGGATATCCGACGAAGTGAAGCAGGGTGTAATCAGCACAACTTTTCACTTTCCGGAACTACTGGTGAATATGGTGACCTCCAGTGTGAGCGACAGTGAGGCGAAGTGCCCCGAATTTAAGGTGGTGGCGGTAAGAATACGGAAGGCCCGTAGGGTAGCTGATCGACATGCCAGGGTGGAGGCATAATTTGAACAATCACCAACAAAATAGGACTTCACACAAACACACTACGACACTATGTAAGCTTACTGACATTCAGAACATTGTGTCGTAGTGTATACTAATGGACATTTTTCCAAAGCCAGACCCATAAGATTTCTAAAAACCTTATTGGTCTGGATTGAAGCCTGAAGTAATACTTCATTTTTCAGATCGTAAGTCCATTTTCAAAAGTTTAAAGGTCAATTTTTGGACCTTATTCCAAAAAGATCTCATCCACAAACACCCAGCCCATTTCACCTTTTCCCGGGTGCCATGATGGAAGCTTTTTGACAGGCTTGACGATGACCTTTAACACACTGAGTTTTTTTGCTTCAAAGGAACAGTTGAATCCGATTTTATAGCCTGGCATACCTAGTTTAGTGGGCTGCTGAGGGTTTAGTTTCTTTAAAAGAACAAGGTGCTGCGGGTCATTCCCGCCCCAGACTTGTATTTCTGCAGCGGGCATGATATAACTTCCTATATCTATCAAGGTACTGAAGGAAACCGAAGACAGTATCGTAGGTTTTCGGAAGAGTAATAAAGCCTCCAGATTGGTCTCTTTGTAACCCAGCCATTTGTTACTACGGAAATCGGTTTCACCAATCTTTTTGTTGGCCAGTGTTTTAGGGCCTTCTCCCTTATATTGTGGGTTGGGCGGATATAAAAGCACGATGGAATCAGGAAGTATCCCCGTTTTATAAAAGCTCCGCTTAGACACCTCACTGCTGATCCAACCAGGTAAAAAGGCTTTGGCACTCAGTTGGCAGGATTTTTCGATCGAAATACTATCCCCCGAAAAAATGGGGGAGTTTAGACTGTCCGGCTCACTTCCGTCCAGGGTATAATGCAATACAGCGCCCTGAATAAAATTTTTCAATTTTACTTTTGTGCTGCTGCTAAATACCTGCTCCTCGCCTTCAATAATGGGCGCATTGAGTTTTGCTACAATACCCGCTCCCTTGTACCCGGATTCGATGTTGATTTTGGGGAATCGCTGTTTCAAAGCAGAAATATCCTGCTCAGACAGCGAAGTATTCCAAAGAAACAACGCCGATAATTCAGTCAAACTACTGAGCGCTTCCAAATCAGTTCCTTTTACTGAAGTGCCTGATAATGAAAGACTACGAAGTGATTGCAACACCTTCAATTCATTCATGGTAGCGCCTGTGATTCGGGTAAATGCAAGGTTGAGTTTACGAAGGTTGGAAAACATGGCAATAGAGCGGAGGTCCTCATCCTTCACAGGCATTTTATTCAAATTCAGACTTACGACCTGTTCTTTTACTGGTTCCAGTTCATTTAAATGGGCGCTATTAAAAGCCGCAACTCCATAGAAATCGACGGATAAAGCCGGTGAATTCAAGGCCAATGGAGCGACTACCCGATAATCATTGTTCAGTTTTTCAATGGTAGCTTCATCGGCTGGGGCGAAAGGGTAGGGGGGCTCTTCCACCGGTTTCAAACGACTGATCGCTAATAACCGAAGGGTATCGTTTTCGGGTAATTCAACTACCTTTTTACTAAAGCTTGCCCCGTTTTTGATCCAGTGGTATAAAATATTGATTTCTTCTTCAGTCAGCTGCGATTTGCCTTTGGGTGGCATGTGTTCTTTCTCGTCCGGCGACAGATGAACCCGCTGCAGTAAAAGTCCCAGCTGATCTGCCGTATTATCCCACAATACTCCATTTTTCCCGCCTTTTAGGAGCAATGCCTCAGTTTCCATATTCAATTCGCCTTTAAGTTTGGCTGAATTATGGCAACCCATGCATTTCTCTTTCAGAATGGGGCGGACCAAATGCGCATAAATCAGTGCTTCCTCCAAGGGAATATCGAGTGGCTGCTTTTCATTGCTTGCAGGAGCAAAAAGATAGTTTTCGCCATGCGTTAGGGTTGCTCCATAATGGCCCGCTACCATCAAAGTAATAAGACTGATGCCAGCAATTATACGGGACAGGCTTTCTGAAAGACGAATGGCTTCCCGAAAGGAATACCAACCCATGCTGATCATAGAAACGGCTACCCCAGACCATTTATGCCAGAACAGGGTATCTTCTGAATACCCACCCTCTTTTGAAAGAAATATTCCTGCCAGGGCGGTCAGCACTCCACTCACGGCAGCTGAAAGCAACAGAGATTCGCCCAGCATGGAGACCAGTGGATTATCCTTGTTTCTTTGACATAATGCCCAGACGCCTGCAAATAATAACAGCACAATAGGAAAATGGAGCACCAAGGGGTGCAATCGACCAGCCACTTGCAGGACCGTAGGCACCACCATTTTTGCCCCAAAAAAGGCTAAAAACAGCAAAAGACTGTTTAATGCAAAGCAAAGATTGAAGAAAATAGCTTTCCAGTTTGTCTGGGTCATTCAATATAGTTTTACCTCGTCTATAAATAACCAGGCAGGATTACCCTTACCCGGATGCCAGGCTGGCAATTTTGAAAGTGGAAAGATCTTCAGGATGATCTGTTTCGTTTTTACTTGTTTATCGAGGTCTAATAAAAGCGAAAGACACTGCTTTTTATCTTCTTTTTCGGATGTAATCCATGACTTCTGCCCTAAAAATGTCCATTCTTTGGAATCAGGCAGGTCTGCATAAACCTCTATTGCCTGGGGTGGAAATATCCAGGCACCCTGATTTTGCAGTACATGCAGCAATACCTGCTTCACTTTTTGAGGCTTGGCCAGATCGATCATAAGCATCACGGTATCCGTTTGGAAACCCATCCAGGTTTTACTACTATGGGCAACCAGGCCGCCCTGATTATCGATCAGGGTGTTTTTTCCATTGCCCGGATATCGATCATGGGGTAGGGTAGTGCTGATGCTTTCAATCGGTAAACCTTGTTTGAAAAAAGTAATCTCTATGACCTCAGAGGGCAAAAAATCCGTTCCAAACACCCTGGCTTTCAGGGTAGTGTTCTTTTTGAGCCGGATAGGGCTGGTATAAACGGGGTCTTTTTCGCCGGGCGTCTGACCGTTGGTCGTGTAGTGTATATGGGTATTTGCCTGATCGAATTCCATCCGGAGCGTTGCTGATCTTTCAAAAAAAACAGATTCGTAATGGAGATAGGGTCGGGCGAGCTGGAAGGTATTTTGGGCCCCAATAGGGTTTAAAATACAGGTGATCAGGATAGATAAGATGGACCACGGATTAACACGGATGAGACACGGATTTTTATATAGCAATTTTGTCCCTTCTGCCACATTGGGGAGTAAGTGCAGCAAAAATCCGTGTCTCATCCGTGTTAATCCGTGGTCCATATGCCTTAATCCATTTTCCATCTTAAACAGGTTCTAATTTGTAAGGATAGGTCTTTCCCGAATTCCATTGGGCCACATACAAGTTCTCTTCATCGTCGATGCATACGTCGTGCGGGTATTGAAATGCTTTTATGGTCTGATACATCTCATTGGGGGTCAAGCCATTGTAAGTGGGCGCAGAACCGGCCAGGTTAGAGACCACCCGATTTTGTTTGTCCAGGATGGTCACGAAACCGGACTGCTCCCAAAGTCTGCTATTGGATTGTAACACCGCGGTGTATAAATAATCGCCTTTGATCACTGGTCGGCAAACCCAGGCGCCCGGCAATGCAATGGTCTCGAGATATTTTCCTTCCAGGTCATAGCGCTTAAAGGCATTTTGTTCGCGGGAACTGACCACCAGAGAAGGCCTGGTCTTATCCCGCAGATCTAAACAGATCCCGTGGGCATTTTGCAGGTATTCAGATCCCGTACCACGGCCTCCAAAGTGCCTGATATACCTTCCCTGTGCATCATATTGGATCACAAAATCTTTGCCATAGCCATCAGTGACATAGATGTCGCCATTGGGTGCGATCGCTGTTTCTGTTGGAATATATTCTTCTGGTTTTGTGTATTGCTCTGTTTCTTTAGGGTAATCAAGGGTCATCAAAACACGCCCATCGATGGTGGTTTTTATAACCTGATGACGTTTATTATCACAAATGAATAGCACATCGGTCCCGTTTTCATTAAACAGCGTAAAACCATGTGCCCCAGGATATTCAGTGCCCCAGCTTTCCAGAATTTTTCCATTTTTGTCGTAAATCAGAACATTATTACGGGTTTCGTTGGTCAGCAACAAGATCCGTCCCTTTTGGTCCTGAACCATTTCATGGCAATCATTGACCGGATAACGACTCACATCGGCCTGACTCCAGCGGGTATTGATCCGGTAGCGCTTGTTGTTATGGCCGAGGATGGTGTCATTTTTTGCCAAAATATGGGGTACAAGCATGGCACCTGCCAGGCTCAAGCCGGTATTCAATAGAAAATCTCTTCTTTCCATATTAATTGGTGTCTATTCGCTACATCTGTTTAATAAGCTAAAGGAAGAACTTGAATGATAGGCATGAGCCGCATCTATTTTTTAGCCTAAAATACCTTGAACAATCTTTCCACTTACATCAGTCAAACGATACCGACGCCCCAAGTGTTTATACACCAGTTTTTCATGGTCTAAACCCATCAAATGCAATGCCGTAGCATGAAAATCATGTACATGCACCGGATTCGAAGCAATATTGTAGCCAAACTCATCCGTTTCACCGTACACGCCAGGTTTGATGCCGCCACCAGCCATCCAGATGGTAAAACACCGTGGATGGTGATCCCGACCGTAGTTATCCGGCGTTAAAACGCCCTGACAAAAGTTGGTTCTTCCAAATTCGCCCCCCCATATTACAAGCGTTTCGTCCAATAGACCCCGTTGTTTCAAATCTGTGATCAGCGCAGCAGATGCCTGGTCGGTGTCGATACATTGACCAACGATCTGGGATGGCAGATTATCATGAGCATCCCAGCCCTGATGGTAAAGCTGCACAAACCGGACACCACTTTCAGAAAGTTTTCGGGCAAGAAGGCAGTTGGCCGCATAGGTGCCTGGAACCAGACAATCCGGTCCGTAAAGCTTAATGATCCCTTCCGGTTCTTTGCTGACATCGGTAACTTCCGGAATGGCCGTTTGCATCCGGTAGGCCATCTCATATTGTTGAATCTTGGCCTTTATTTCAGGATCACCAAAAGTTTGAAAACTTTCTTCGTTCAGGCTGGCTAAGCGATCCAACATTCGCCTGCGATCCGCCTTATCGATGGCATCTGGATTGTTCAAATATAACACCGGGTTTTCGCCGTTGCTAAACTGGACGCCCTGGTGTACAGAATCCAAAAATCCATTGGTCCACAATTTGGAATAAACACCCTGACTATTTCCCTTTCCTTTGGAAAGTAGCACACAAAAAGCCGGGAGATTCTTGTTTTCGCTACCCAAACCATAACTCAACCAGGCCCCCATACTTGGGCGATTCCCCACCTGCGCACCCGTTTGAAAAAAAGTCAGGGCAGGGTCGTGGTTGATCGCTTCCGTGTACATAGTACGGATGAAGCAGAGATCGTCTGCAATCTTCGCTGTATGGGGAAGGAGTTCACTTAACCACATGCCATGCGCTCCATATTGCTGGAAGGCAAATTTCGACCCTGCTAATGGAAATGTCTTTTGATTTGAAGTCATACCCGTCAGGCGTTGGCCCATTCGGATGGATGCCGGAAGATCCTGGCCCTGCATTTCGCGCAGTTTAGGCTTGTAATCAAAGAGATCCAGTTGGGAAGGCGCGCCATTTTGAAACAAATAGATGACACGTTTTGCTTTGGGTGCAAAATGGGGTAAGCCAGCCATGATCATTTCTTCTCCATTGCCGGAAAAGAGTTCTGGGATCATCAAAGATCCCAATGCAATACCGCCCAGTCCCAGACTCATACGAGACAGGAATTTTCGGCGGTTCATGTTCAGGCCATGTTCTAAAAGTTCTTTTTCCATAATTTAGGATCGTGTTATGGCTTCTTCCATGTTATAGATCGTATTCACGACTTTCATTAGGGCCGCAGATTCATCCAGGTTTAAGGTCTTATTTATCGGCGAATCTCCGATGGTCAATGTTTTCAGTGCATTTAGCTTCTTTTCCCGGAACAACTGAAGTTGTTCCGAATAATAGCCGGTCAAGATGGCCATTTCCTTTGTGGATACTTTTCGGCAGATAATAATTCGAAATGCCTGCGCTATTTTTTCTTCAATGGTCTTTTGATCCAGCAGCAAATGTTGGGCGAGCACCCTGGAAGCCTCTAGTACCGTTGGGTCATTCATCATAATAAATGCCTGCAAAGGGGTGTTTGTTCTGGAGCGTTTCACCTGGCATTGATCCCGGTTACTGGCATCAAATACCACCATGGAAGGTGGCGGCTGGGTAAGTTTGATAAAGGTGTACATCCCTCTTCGATACAGGGCGCTGTCATTATCCTGTTCGTAGGTTTTCAGAAGACCCCGGCCGGAAGTTGCGCCTTCCCAAAGGCCCTTGGGCTGATAGGGTTTTACACTGGGCCCACCAATTTCTTTGACCAACAACTGACTGGTTTCCAGGACAATATCACGGATAAATTCTGCTTTTAACCGCATCCTGGAGGATCTTGACAAGTAAACATTGTCTGGGTCCATGGACAGATGTTGCTCCTTAATTTCTGAAGATTGTCTGTAAGTGGCAGACATTACTATTTGTTTTACCAGACGCTTTATGTCCCAGTTGTGCTCCATAAGATCTACAGCCAACCAGTCTAATAATTCGGGGTGGGAGGGGAGGTTACCTTGCATTCCAAAATCGCCAGTTGTTTTTACCAGACCTGTTCCAAAAAATTCCTGCCACATTTGGTTGACAAATACGCGTGCGGTTATCGGATTTTCTTTTGTGACGGTCCATTGGGCAAGTCCAAGCCTATTTCGTTGAAACCGGGTGGTATCAAAAGGCAAGACCGCTGAAAGTGCTGCAGGCTTCACGACTTCTCCGTGCTTGTCATAAGCACCCCGATTTAAGATGTATGTGATTCTTGGGGTATCTAATTCTCCCATTACAGATACCATTACAGGGCTGGTATCGCGTTTGTTGATAAAGCGGAGAATGCTTTTTACCTCCGGGTCAGTAAGGGTCAAAACGGGTGTTTTGGCTGGTTTTGAAGCGCTTACATCCCCTTCAAAACCGACTTCTTTAGAGGTATTAAAAAAGCTAAAGAGCTGGTAATAATCCTTTTGAGAAATGGGATCGTATTTATGATCATGGCATTGAGCACATTCAACGCTAAGGGCCAACATACCTTTAGCGTATGTCTTTACCTTATCCAAAGCATATTCTACCCGATATTCCTCTGGGATAACCCCCCCTTCTTCCGTGTATTTATGGTTTCGCAGAAAAGCCGTAGCCAGGATCTGTTCCTTGCTTGCATTGGGCAATAAGTCACCTGCAAGCTGCCAGGTTACAAACTGGTCATAGGGCATATTGTCATTAAACGCATGAATGACCCAATCCCGATAGGGCCATTGGCTACGGATATTATCATCCTGATATCCATAACTGTCTGAAAATCTGGCAATATCAAGCCAGTATAGGGACATTTTCTCGCCATATTGAGGTGTATTGAGCAATCGCTGAACGACTTTTTCATAGGCATGTTCTGAATTATCTGCCATGAAATCATCTATTTCAGCTTCGGTAGGCAGGAGCCCAGTCAGATCAATGGACACCCGCTTCAGCAAATGTTCCTTCTGCGCTTCAATATTGGGTTCAAGGCCTTTTTCGGTCATTTTGGCCAGAACAAAATAATCGATTTCGTTTTTGGGCCATTGCGGATCCTTCACTTTAGGCAATTCTGATTTTAATGGAGACAACAAGGCCCAGTGTTTTTCATAGACAGCCCCCTGTTTGATCCATCGCTCCAGGATCTTAACTTCACGCTCAGTTAAACGATCCAGATGAGATTCCGGCGCAGGCATCAGATAATCAACATTTTGTGAAGTTACCCGCTTCATGAGTTCTGATGACTCAGGTTTGCCAGGAACGATGGTGTAAGCACCTTTTGTTTCCTGACAGGCAGCATAGGCACTTTCAGCCTGATCCAGACGCAGACCTGCTTTTAATTTATTTTTATCCGGCCCATGGCAGGTGAAGCATTTATCGGAAAGGATTGGGCGGACATGAAAGTTATAGCTGATCTTGTCAGGTATATCAGTATGCTCGCTGTTCTTTGATTTGCTACAAGCTATCCAAAGGCTAAATGCGATAAAAAATGCAGCAAAAAATGCTAAAAACTTAATTTTTGGCATGAAAAAGATTCAAACATGGTGGTTTATTCCCCAAATAATCGGGGTAAATATCACAATTTTATTTTTGTTGAATCCTTAAATGCGGAAAGAAAAAAAGGGCACAGGTTAGGGGAGCGGGTAGGGGCCTCAATACCCTAAGATCTTCAACATTGAGTCTGAATCCTGTTCTTTGAAAATTTCCCAATCTACAAACTCGCCATAATAGTTTTTGTCAATCAGAATGTGCTTTGGAGCAGGGATCAGACAGTGTTTCAAGCCACCATATCCGCTCAACGCTTCCTGATAAGCACCGGTATGGAAAAATCCAAGGTATAATGGCTCGTCTTTTTCTGCATCATAGGAGGGAAGGTAGACCTGGTTTATATGTGCCTCGGAGTTGTAATAATCTGCATTATCGCAACTTATCCCTCCGATATTTACGCGTTGGTATTCTTTTTCCCAATGATTTACAGGCAACAAAATAAATCGCTCTTTAATACCCCAGCTGTCTGGCAATGTGTTGATCAGCGAATTATCCAGCATATACCATTCTTCAGAATCGTTCTGTTGTTTTTTCCCAATTACGGAGAAAATGGTTGCTCCGCTCTCTCCAACCGTGAATTTTCCAAATTCTGAGTAGATATCGGGTTCTGGTACACCTTCGCTATCACAGGCATCTTTGATCATTCGTACGATCTCGCTAACCATATAAGGGTAGTCGTATTCAAAACCCAAAGAATTCCTAATCGGCATTCCACCGCCTATGTTAAAACAGGAAAGGGTAGGGCAGAGCTTTCGAAGCTGGCAATACGTTTTGATACCTTTTTTTAGCTCACTCCAATAATACAAGGAATCTTTTATGCCAATGTCCACAAAAAAATGGAGCATTTTGAGTTCAAACTTAGGGTTTGTGGCTAATTTTTCCTTGTAGAAGGTTAATATCTCACTTTGCCGAATTCCAAGTCTGGAGGTGTAAAACTCAAAGTTAGGCTCCTCTTCTGTAGCCATGCGCAATCCGATACCATGGGTCCCGGTTTTGAGCATGGAATCGTAAATCTCTAACTCCTGAGCGTTGTCCACCACAGGGGTCACATTCGTAAAGCCTTCTTCTATAAGACCCACAATACGCTGAACGTATTGCATAGGTTTATAGCCGTTATTTACAATGATGGTGCCTTTGTTGATCTTTCCCTGTTTGTATAGTCTCCAGATCAGGTCTATGTCGAACGCGGAGGAAGTTTCCAGCTGCGTCCCATTTTCCAGCACCTCATTTAGAATAAATGAAAAGTGAGAGCTTTTAGTACAGTAGCAATAGACGTACTTTCCGTTGTAGTTATGCCGCTGAATGGCATCCCTGAAAAGCTTGCGCGCTGTCTGGATTTTTTCACCAATTTTAGGCAGGTAGGTGAGTTTGAGGGGCGTACCATATTTTTTTATAAGATCGTATACATCGATCTCATTGAATAACAGGCGGTTGTTTCTAAGGCTAAATCCGTCCTGAGGAAAGTCAAATGTCTGCGCTACAAGGTCGTGGTAAGTGTTTTTCATTGAAAAACAAGCAATTGCGAATAATGAGGTTGTGAATAAATGTGCGCAAATGTAGTAGCTTTATACAAAGCCAACCTTGAAGATTTTGCGGCATGGAAATTCAACTGGTATGATGAGCCATAAAGTGACATTCTAGAGGGATAACAGACCATCTTGCTTGGTTAATTATTGGAGCGGAATACGAGCAAAACAAGGTCCAGGGCGTTTCCCCCTTTCCCTATTTAACATAATATAAATTATAGAAATAAAATTACCCGAAAATCAAAACCCTATCGGACGTTTTATTTTGCCTTGAATGGGCGATTTTTTCAACGAAGCCATCCGTATAGCCGTTACAGCCGCTTCAACGCCTTTATTCCCATGTTTGCCACCAGCACGGTCAATAGCCTGCTGTTCATTATTGGTCGTGATCAAGCCAAAAATATGTGGCTTACCGGTGGTTAATCCCAAGTTGGTGAGCCCAATGGCTACAGCCTGATTGATATATTCATCATGACTGGTTTCTCCCTTGATAACGCAACCCAGGCAAATGACCGCATCTACATTTTGCTGACTATTGAGCATCCGGGCGCCAATGGTCAGTTCGAAGGAACCTGGCACCTGCATGGTGTAAATATGGTCTGGTTTGGCCCCATGCTTTATCAATGTATCGTAGCAGCCTTCGTACAGCGCATGGGTAATAGGTGCATTCCATTCGGCCACAATGATTCCAAAAGTCATTTCATCGGCGTTTGGCAAATCAGAGTCCTGGTAAGTAGAAAGGTTATTTAGTGCAGAAGCCATATTTTGGAGGATTGAATCATGCTGAACAGGGTGGAATCGGTATCGGCCTACCCCACCCTGTTAGCAAAATCTGTTTTTTAATTAAATCAATTTGTTTTGCAATTGCGCTTATTCAGACTTTTTACGCGAAAATTTGAAAGCAGAGGCGGCCACTTTATAAGGACCTTTTTCAGCAGGATTACCATTGGCCAGGTTGAAGAAGGTCAATGTGTCATTTTGGGCACTGTACCGATAGCCAAAATATTTAGTGGACTTATCCTTATCCTTTGAATTGTACAAGGTAATCACATCAATATCTTGTCCAGCCACAAAGCAGTCGCCACCGGTACAAACTTCATACCGATCATAGGGTTTTAATCCTTGTAAAAAGCCACCTGGAGTAAACTGAACATCGCCGCTGGCACCTTTTCCCAATGGTTTAAATACCCCGCTAAAAAGGTTGTGGTTTAAGGCCGTTGTGAAAGCTGAATATCCATCTGCAGTTCCAGCTTTAGATTTTATAAACCGGTCCATACGAACACGATCTCCAGTTGGGTCTATCATGTTGATATCTTTATCCATGTTTGAATGATAGATCAGAAAAATAGATTTCCCTTGATTTGCGCCTAGCAATTCTACTGTATCGGCCTTATATCTGATGGGCAGCATCCAGGATTTGGTCGCATTGAAGCAAAGTGCGCTATCTGGCTTTGATGGATTGAAACTGATCGCATAAGCATAAGGAAGATGCGAATTATTCATGGCTTGAAGTACAGAGCCATATTGATTGGCAAAAGCGCAAAAGTCCATGGCAATCCAATGGCCCGCCAACATAATAGGATTGGCTTGCTGATTTTGTTCTGCGCCCCCGTTTGGGCCTACATTTTTAGGATCTTGCTTGCATGCAAGCATTGAAAAGATCAATAGATTAGCGAAAAGAATTACTTTGTTCATGTGCCAGATGTTTGAGTGCGGAGGGCTTTCGCCCGGTTTGTTATTTTAAATATTTTGTTTTGACAAAAAAACGAGGATCCCTCGCGCCCAACTTACGGGCGGCTTCAGGGGATAGTATGATCTCAATGTTGCGCTCATAACTTACAGGAATTCTTCCAATAACTTTAGCATACACCGTTCGATTGCTCATAGGGTTATCTACACAAATGATACTGCCAATTGCAGCATCGCGATGAAGGGCATAAAGGGAGCCTTTTTCTTTACTGTCCTTCGGCCAAACGCAAACACCTTGCGCTGCAATTTCTTTTTTAGTCAATTTCCCTTCATTGTACTGTGTCTTCAAGGCATCTGATTCGGCAGGAGCTTGTATTGTTCTCCAATCTACATGAATACCTTCCGTCCCCATCCATCCCATAAGCAGACGTTGCCCGGGCTTTAGACTATTGTTTTTCAGGTGATTGCGCTTCACAATACTATCAATCGGCATTTCAAAATATCTTTTGGATATTTGGTACAGGTTATCACCCGCTTGAACAACATAATAAATACCGATGTTTTTAGATGCTACGAAGCTGCTACTTTTGTAGCGCTTAATGGCTTTGTTTGGAATAGGAATCTTAACCCTATCCCCAACACGCAAACTTGGATCGTCCCGAAAGGATAGATTGTACTCGAACAGTTCATCCAAATCAATATTGTAGTATTTGGAAATGGAGAACAGGGTTTGTTTTAGCTTGATGGGGTGATGAATAAACTTTCTGCCCGCTTCTACTGTGAGTAAAAGCGAATCTTTGGACGTAAGCAAGGGGGTAGGCTGATCCTTTTGTGCCAGCAATTTTATTGACAAAAGGATCAAAAAGAACACAAAAAAGAGCGTTTTTCTCATATGTATTGGATCAGCACAAGGGAAATTCGATGCAAAAATACTTTACTAAACCCACTCTTCTGTAAAAAATGGTACTCGCTGTTATTCCTGCCCGTTGGGCTTCTACTCGTTTCCCCGGCAAACCTCTGGCCAATATTGCTGGAAAAAGCATGATTCAACGGGTTTTAGAACAAGTTAACCAATCAACTAAGGTGGATCGTGCCATTGTAGCTACGGATGACGAGCGTATTTTTAGTCATGTTCGTGATTTTGGTGGCGAAGTAATGTTGACAAAACCCGAACATCCGAGTGGTACCGACCGTTGTGCTGAAGTGGCGCAGGAATTCCCGGAGGCTGAAATTATATTGAATGTACAGGGAGACGAACCCTTTATTTCTCCAATTCAGATTGATTTATTAGCAGATACTTTGCTGCAAAACAGCTACTCCACTATCGCTACACTGGCCAAAAAAATTGATCGGGAAGATTTTTTGAACAATCCAAATGTGGTTAAGGTGGTTTTTTCAGAAATTGTCGGGGCAATTTACTTCAGTCGACACCCTATTCCCTTTGTACGCGGCGTGCTGCCTGCAGATTGGCTGCATAAACAGGATTTTTATAAACATATTGGATTGTATGGGTTTAGAAGAGATGCCCTTATGAAAATAGCAGGCCTCTCCCCTACCCCCCTGGAAATGGCAGAATCCCTGGAGCAATTGCGTTGGCTGGAACATGGATTTCGGATTTCCGTTGGACTTACGGATCTGGAAACAATTGGAATCGACACACCAGAAGACCTGGAAAATTTGCAGATCATTCTTTGAATTTACCATTTATATTTAGTCACCATGAGAAAAATACTCACTTTACTATTTTTGTGCGTTTCAATCTTATCCCTCAAAGCACAAAAATCAGTCCTATTCAATCCGGCAGATCTTCGACTTGAATGGGAATTAATTCAAAATCAATATCAGGGAAAAAGCCTCTCTTTAACCAAACTTCGTTTGTCAAATGAAGGGAAAAAAGCAATTCCGAATAGTGGATGGGCGTTATATTTCAATTTTGTCCGACCAGTAGTTACTGAATATAGCCGCCCTTTTGGTCTGGAAGCCGAACCCCTGGGCGGTGATTGGTTTCGATTCAAGCTACTTCCATCGTTTCCAGGAATACCGGGCGGTGGAAAATACGAGGTGGATCTGGTGGCAGACCTTTGGCTCTTGAATAAAACAGATGTCCCGACTGGTTTTTATGTGGTTTTCGACGCTGATCCGGAAAAGGGTTATGCGCTGCCCCCAACCAAACTCCAGCCACCCGCGCACCCAGAGCGTTTGGCTACAGGCCCGGAAGATAAGGCACCTGCAATGACCCCCAATCTGATTTTTCACCAAAATGAGGCCACCCATCTTATACCTACTGATTCGCTAAGGCCCATCTTTCCCACTCCAGCCCAGTTTGAATACCGGAAAGGCACTTATTTGCTAAAATCCAGCGTGGGGATCTACGCAGACCCTGCATTCAAACAAGAGGCCGAATGGCTGGCCAATACCTTACCTCCTTTATTTGGCAAAACAGGAAAAAGCGAAGTCATGGTTGGTTCTGCCCGCAACCCGGGAATTTCGCTTGAATTGTCCCCCACCCCACTTCCTACAGAAGGCTACCTCCTTGAAATTTCGGAGGAAGCTGGTATTGTCATTCAAGCCTCATCTGCTGCCGGTATTTTTTATGGCATGCAGTCCTTAATGACCTTATTGCCGCCAGAACTTTGGCAAAAACCAGCATCCGGCATTAAACTTCCCTGCCTCTATGTGCGGGATGAACCTCGGTTTCCTTACAGGGGATTGCATGTTGATGTGGCGCGCAATTTTCAGCCGGCTAAGGAGATCCTTAAGTTATTGGATGCCATGGCCTTGTATAAAATGAATAAGTTACATTTTCATTTTAGCGATGACGAGGGTTGGAGGATAGAGATACCAGGCCTTCCTGAATTGACAGAAGTAGGTTCCAGAAGAGGCCACAGCACTTCTGAGACCAATTTCTTACATCCAGCGCTGGGTTCTGGTCCAGATGTGGATGTCTCATGGGGCTCCGGGCATTATTCCCGAAGCGAATTTATCCAGATCCTCGCCTACGCAAACGAGCGGCATATAGCAGTTATTCCCGAAATTGAACTTCCGGGGCACGCACGTGCTGCCGTAAAGGCCATGCAGGCCAGACGTCAACGGCTGCTTAGAGAAGGCGAACCGGAGGCTGCTGAAAAGTACAATTTGTATGACCAGGCGGATCGTTCTGAATACATGTCAGTTCAATCTTACAACGACAATGTGGTATGCGTAGGGCTGAACTCCACCTATACTTTTATTGAAAAGGTATTGGATGAACTACTGAAAATGTATCAGGAGGCTGGTGCGCCTATTAGCACGGTACACCTCGGAGGAGATGAGGTACCTACGGGTGTCTGGGAGAAGTCTCCGGCATGTCAAAAGGTTATAAAAGCAGCGGGACTCCGCAACGAATCTGACCTATGGTATTATTTCTGGGGAAAAATGCGTGATATGGTTCAAAAACGTGGGTTGGCCTTATCCGGATGGGAAGAGGTCGCAATGCGTAAAACACAGTTAGATGGTCATCCGCACAATATTCCCAATCCTGATTTTGCAGACGATGGTTTTCAGATGTATGTATGGAACAATGTATTGGGTTGGGGTGCTGAAGATCTGGCCTACCAACTGGCGAATGCTGGATACAAGGTAGTTTTAGGACCTGTGAGCAATATGTATTTCGATATGGCCTATCAGAAAGATTTTGAGGAGCCTGGCTACTATTGGGGAGCCTATACCGATGTGGACAAAACATTTGGATTTGCGCCCTTTGATTATTATAAAACCGCAAAAACAGACCGATTCGGCAATCCAGTGGATCAGGCGATCTTCATTGGAAAAAGCAGGCTGACTGACTACGGAAAGGCTAATATTATGGGGCTGGAAGGTTTTATTTGGTCAGAAACACTTCGGGGACCAGCTACCTTGGAATACATGGTTTTCCCCAAGCTTCTTGGATTGGCAGAAAGGGCTTGGGCGCCTGTTCCAGCCTGGGAAACTATGCCAGACGGCCCGTTATTTGAGAAAAAATACGCAACAGATTGGTCCGTTTTTGCCAATCAACTCGGCAAACGCGAATTGCCCCGACTGGACTTTTATTCCGGAGGATTTCAATACAGGATTCCAACGCCTGGTGGTGAAATTCGAGAAGGATGGCTACACGCAAACATTCAATTACCGGGATTTATAATTCGTTATACTACGGATGGGACAGAACCTAGTGAGCGCAGTTCGGAGTATTTAGGCCCTGTTCCGGTGCGTTCTATGGTTAAGATCCGGGCTTTTGATCGTAGGGGAAAAGGGGGAAGGAGTGTTGGCTTGGAATAATGCGCGATGATATTGCGGTGCTTGCGTTGATACCTCCGCGTAAGCACCGCAATAAAAAATATCTACAACCGATCCAATAACCGCGAATGCCTGTTTCAGGACGAGCACGCTACCCTGGAAACGAAATCTTTCCCATCCCAACCATCGGAATCCCGCCCAATGACTCCCCCTCTCCTACCCTTCCAGCCACCGTTTCATTGGCTAAGACGGCAAACAAGACGGCTTCTTTAGCATCCCCGTCAATGCCCAGTTTTTTCATCTGCTCAATTTTGAATCCAGGTAATTTTTCTTTTAAAAATTTAACAATCAATGGATTATGTGCCCCTCCGCCACTTAGGTAGAGTGATTTTCGAGGTGACACCTCCTCTTTCTCCAGAGGTGTCACCTCGAAAATCGCTTCTGCTATGGAATCTGCCGTAAGCTTTGTCAGCGTAGCCATCACATCATAAGGATTTGGATTTCCCTTAGGTAATTGGTCAATGGCTGCTTTGACCCATTCGAGTGAGAACAATTCTGGCCCGATCGTTTTCGGTAGCGGCTTTGCAAAAAACGGATCAGATTTCAGTATTTCAAGTAAGCGCTCGTCCACGCATCCATTGGAGGCAAGGCGGGCGCCTTCATCAAAGGGAACGCCAAAAAATGCGCGGGCAAATGTATCGAGCAGGGTGTTTCCCGGGCCCGTATCAGTGGCAAATGCTTTTGCAGGATCCTGATCAGCAGGTAAATAGGTAAAATTAGCAATGCCCCCAATGTTGAGCAGGTACCGTTCTTCGTCCTTTTTGGAGAATAAGAAATAATCGCCATAGAGTGCCAATGGTGCGCCTTCTCCGCCAGCAGCAATGTGTTTTTGCCTAAAATCTGAGACGGTAATGATACCCGTCCTGACCGCAAGATGGTCACCATCTCCGATCTGAAGGGTTGCGTTGGGATAATTGGGCAATCCGTGAAATATCCGTGGAGCATGAAAGACGGTCTGACCGTGCGAGGCGATCAAATCCACCTCCTCTGATTTAATTTTCCACTTTGCAAGACATTGGTTCACCAAAGCGCCGTGTTGTTCCGCAATCACCTCATTAAGCAGTACAAGATGTTGAAAATCTATTTCTTTCTTAGCAAAAACCCGGCGAATTTCAGCTTTAAATTCCGCTTCATAGTGCAAGGTCTCAAACTGCAAAACCGTTACCTGTGTCTCTCGTCCAGATCCAGTGCAGGCGCACAAAGCCACATCCAGCCCATCCAGTGAGGTGCCAGACATTAAGCCAATGATATGCCTGGTACGCTTTTGCGCTATCGCATTCAATTGAATTACATGGTATATCATAGTAGGGGCAAATTTCCTATTGTTACTGGAATTGTTGCTTTTTATTTGTTTTGTTTTTTGACTTTGTCTTAGAAAGGAAGGAAAAGGCGCATTGATGGATATACTTTTGCTGTGCCCGTTTTTTTGATTTCATGCAAGGCGTTCCATCACCACTTCGTAAAAACGCCTATATTCTCAACAATAAATGGCAAACGCTCGCTTATCGGCCATTGGAATGGCTATACCCGAAAAAATCATTACGAACGCTTTTTTTGAGAACCTGATAGAGACCACCGATGAGTGGATTGTATCCCGCACTGGCATAAAAACACGCTACCATGCCGGACCAACCGAGTTCACCAGCGACTTGTGCGTCAAAGCCGTAGAAGATCTCGTGGCGCAATATCCTCATGTTTCGTTAAATGAGGTGGATATGATTCTGGTGGCCACCACCTCTCCAGACCAGCCGATGCCAAGTATGGCTTGCAGAGTGCAACACCGGCTTTCCATGTCGCGTGCTGGAGCACTGGATATTTATGCCGCCTGCGCCGGGTTTTCCTACGGGGTAGTCATGGCTAAAGGGCTGATTGCTGGTGGAATTCACAAAAAAGTACTTGTCCTTGGCGCTGAAACGCTCTCAAAAATCACTGATTTTACAGATCGTTCGTCTTGTATGCTTTTTGGCGACGCTGCTGCTGCTGTCTTGATTGAAGCAGATGAAACTGGTGGTATTGGTGTAGGTATCACTGGCGCAAGTGGAGAAGGCGGTCCGGATCTGTACCTTTCTGGTTTTGCTGAAAGTATTGACGGTCATCCTGTTACCATGAACAGATGTATTGTTCAAAATGGCAGAAAAGTGTTTAAATGGGCCGTAAATAAGGTATCCGAACAGATACCGATCCTCGCAGCCGCCAATGGACTGAGCCTGGATGACATAGACTGGTTTATTCCGCATAGTGCAAATCTGCGCATTATTGAAGCTATTTGTAAGGAGACTGGTTTCCCGATTGAAAAAATACTGGAGAGTATTGTAGACTACGGCAACACCTCTTCTGCCAGCATTCCTATCGCGCTGTATAATGGCATTAAATCCGGGCGGGTAAAGCGTGGTGATAAAATTATGATTTTTGGGTTTGGGGGTGGCCTGGCATATGCCGGAATGATATTCACTTGGTAATTTGACGTAACTTTGCCTGTCAAACACAGATGCGCAAATGCAAGGAAGCCAATCTTTTATACCCCATAACAGCAGCCTCACGGAAGAGGAGGTTAAGCGGCGGTTTATGCCTTTTCTGCGGGATTTCTATAAAAATCGATATGAACCGGTTTCCAATTCCTTGTATGAGGCGCTTGATAACGTTAGTAAAGAAGGCTGGGTGGCAGATGGGAAACTGAGCTTCCGGAAAGCTGATGGCTCCTCATTTGTCTGCACTTATGAAGCCACTTCCCGTGATAAAGTAGAGGAGGTAAAATATCAGCTTAACTTTCATTATTTCCTTTGGGACAGTACTGCTTTTGGTGTTATCTGTGCCGCTTTCGCCTATGTATATTGGTTTCAATCTAACTTCTTTTGGCTGGTTGAATTAAAAAAAGTGGGTAATATTGGTCTGTTGCTGGGCACTGGTATCATCGGTTTTTTTTGTTGGTATTTTGTGATGCAAGGCTGGCGAAAGTACCGCTATATCTTTGCAATTCAACAGTTTAAGCAATATTTTGCAGATGAGCAATGGGTCGCAATAGCAGAAGATGTTTTCCCTGCACCCAATGATCCGTACATGCTCGAACTTAGAAACCAATGTGTATATAACGGAATTGGCCTGGCCATTGTCCCACACGAGGGACTGGTGCGCAAGGTGGTAGACCCATCGCGGCTGGGTATTTTTGGTAAAGACCGCAAAATGACCGAATGGGTGACCCGTGCTGAATGGTATCAATCCTTCAGTCAGAATGTAGGCGGTATGGTAGCAAAGCGACCTAAAACACCCGATGGAATAACGATTCTTTGGAATAAAATCTTTCGCAGCATCCAATATCTGATTATTGACCCGTTCAAGAAAAATATCTGGAGCAGGCTGTACAAGCCTGTCGGTCAAACATCATCGACCTATTCCCGCTTTATGAGCGCCCAAATGGCACAAAAATGGGTCACTTTTCTGGCGTTCATCGTAATTTCATCGCTTTTTTGGCGTGTAGCTACCTTCCGTGAAGAAAAAGTTTTAGATTTAGAAGAATTGGAACTTCGCCCAAATGGTGTAAATCCGGAAGATCAGGTTGGTTATCTGGTGGAAGGCGAACTTGTTCCGGCGGATGGCAAACCAACAGGTGTGCCAAAGCAATTCCCAATTGCTAAAAATAAGCCACTCAAAAACGAAGATAATACCATTGATCTTTCAGGGGACGATATGGAGGTGGATAACCGGATCAATCAGGATAGGTCCAGACCAAAGCCCGCTAAAAAAGCAATCAAACCTGTTATAAATACTCCGGATCCCTGTACCCTATTGAAAACCAAACGAGGCTGGTTTATTCAAGACAATTCGTATAGTGACAAAGCATTGGCTTCTAACCGTGCTAAGGCTCTGCAAGATCGGGGTATTTCTTGTCAATTGGCTTCCCAAAAATGCATATCAGAGGATAGAGGAGGATGGCTGGTTTGGTTGGGGAATCTCTACCCTACAGAGGCTGCAGCTAAAACGGCTGCTGATAATTATGCGAAAGCGTATCTGCGCTATGACTTAAAAAATGGAAAGTTTTTAGTGCGGAAACTGCGATGATTAACACAGTGAAGGTTTATCGAAAAAAATTGAAGTGAAAAAAAACAACTCGCAGGACTCACTGCTTTGGAAAATTGAATCTCCTGGCAGCGGACAAGTTTCCTATCTCTTTGGCACGATGCATGTTCGTGACCTTCGGGCTTTTGGATGGTTGGATCTCGCTTTGCCGCATCTGGCGGAATGTGACGTTTTTGCAACAGAATTTGATTTTTCCGAAACCGATGCCGAGGCCCTTGCAATAGCGCTCGAATTGCCGGAAGGCAAAGACCTGCAACAATGGCTGAGTCCACAGGCCTGGAAAAACCTGGACCGGTATGCACATAAAAAATTTGGCTCCAGCGCTGAAGCATTCCGGCATCAACATCCAATGACGGTAAGCACAGCCTTGTCAATGGCTTTCTTGTTAGAAGAATCGGCACATTCGCTGGATGAAACGCTTTGGAAATATGCCCGTTCTATGGGCAAATCAACTACAGGCGTGGAAACTTTTGCAGACCAACTTGATACCCTGCGCCAAATCCCTTTTGAACAACATTTAAAAGGGCTAACCTGGCTGCTCAAAAATTACAATCGACACAAAATACGTTTATATAAGATGATGCAACGGTATGCTGATGGCGAAATTCAAGCACTTTACCAGGCAGCTAAAAAAGACGCGAAAGGGATGCGAAAAATCCTGCTTTATCGCCGCAATAAATTGATGTCCATACGTTTTGCCCAAATTGCTTCCAGCCAATCCTTGTTTTGTGCTGTGGGTGCAGGACATTTGGCAGGCGGCAAAGGAATGCTTCGACTCCTAAAAAAGGCAGGGTTTAAAGTGGCCAGTGTTAAGTGATTCGCGTTTACCCCACTTAACTCTATTCACTAAACACTTAAAAATGCTTCTTTTAGAGACCCAATATCTCCCGTCCATTGCCTGGTGCTCAGCAATCTGGCATGAAGCGACGGTAGCCCTTGATGCCGCAGAGCATTACCAAAAAGGTTCCTTGCGCAACCGCTGTCATGTCGCAGGTCCCAATTTCCCTCAGCGCATGAGCATTCCACTGGCAAAGGGAAAGCATCAGCAAACACCTATCCGTGAGGTCCGTATTTCCTATGAAGAACCCTGGCAACGCCAACATTGGCGAACGATACAGGCAGCCTACGGCAATGCACCCTTTTTCGAGCATTACGCAGACGATTTCCGCCCGTTTTACGAAAAGCAATGGTCCTTTTTGTTTGATTATAATTTTGATTTTCAGACACTTATCCTGAAAAAGAAATTGGGTTGGACCGGTGAGTTTCTATTCCAATCAGATTATTTCCCGGTTGGAGAATGGACACATGGACCTGATCTACGCAATAAGATCGGAGGCGGAATCGGGGACATTCCTGCCTGGTTTAACCCGGTACGCTACCCCCAGGTATTTGAAGCCCGGTCTGGCTTCTTACCGAATTTATCTGTGTTAGATTTGCTTTTTTGTGCCGGAAAGAATGGAAGAGAAGTTTTAATGCAGCCTTTCTTTTTGCCAAATTAAACCTACATTTGCAACCCCAAAAGCAGGGGGTAGCAGAATCATGTTTTGCATTCCTACTTTTTCATTTTGCGGCACACAATCATTCACTTTTGATAGGCGAAATAAATTTCGCCCCACCCTTTTCCCATGGCACTTCAATGCGGCATAGTCGGCCTGCCCAACGTCGGCAAATCCACCCTATTCAATGCGCTCACCAACGGCAAAGCCTTGGCAGCCAACTATCCTTTCGCGACCAAAGACCCCAACGTGGGCATCATCATTGTACCAGATGCAAGGCTCGATAAACTAACTGAGATCGTAGAACCACAAAAGACCCAGCCGACCACTGTTGAGATTGTGGACATCGCTGGTTTGATCAAAGGCGCTAGTAAAGGGGAAGGGTTGGGCAACCAATTTCTGGCTAATATCCGTGAAGTGGATGCTATTGTACACGTGGTACGATGTTTCGATGACGATAACGTAGTTCACGTAGATGGCTCGGTAAACCCGGTAAGAGACAAAGAGATCATTGATCTTGAACTCAGTTTCAAGGACCTGGAGACGGTCGATAAACGAATCGATAAAAGTGCTCGCGCAGCCAGGGCAGGAAACAAAGAAGAGGCCAGAGCACTGGAGACTTTAACAATCGTAAAAGCCCATTTGGAAACAGGCCGCGTAGTCCGTGAAATCCTTTCGGAAATGGATGAAGAGGCTAAGTTTTTGATTTCCAAAGAATTGACCTTGCTAACAGCCAAGCCGGTGCTCTATGTTTGCAATGTGGATGAAGGTTCCATTGAAACCGGAAATGCCCATACTGAAGCTTTTCGCAAGTCAGTGGCTGCTGAAAATGCAGAAGTGATCAATATCTGTGCAGGCATTGAGGCGCAAATCGCTGAATTAGATACAAAAGAAGAACGTTTGGAGTTTTTGGAAATGATGGGTCTGGGCGAACCTGGCGTAAACCGACTCATCCATTCTGCCTATAAATTGCTCAACCTGATCACTTATTTCACTGCTGGTGTTAAAGAAGTTCGGGCCTGGACGGTTCGTCGTGGCGCAAAAGCCCCAGAAGCTGCTGGCGTGATCCACTCTGATTTTGAAAAAGGATTCATCCGTGCGGAAGTCATTAAGTACAATGACTTCATCACCCTTGGTTCTGAGGCAAAAGTGAAAGAAGCTGGCAAAATGTCCGTAGAAGGCAAGGATTATGTGGTGACTGATGGTGATTTGATGCACTTCAGGTTTAATGTATAGTGCCGCGTCCAGTTAATGGATCATGAATTGGAGAGGCAAATTTTTCCTTCATCAAGGCCTGAGGAGGGCTCAATACGGGATATTGTAACCGACGAACAACACATTCGCCAAACCTTGCAGGATTGGAATCTACACGTTTGATCCCGACACGATTTCCAGCGCTCGACTATTTACGAGGACTCATGGCCTTGTCGGTTCTGGTTTTTCATTACGATAAATGGCTAACTGGCTATTGGGATGCTTCCCTCCTGCAAGGTCGTCTGGGCGTTTATGCCGTAAGCATCTTTTTTGTGCTTAGCGGACTTACGCTGACATTGGTCTATGAACAGCGGCTCAACGACCAGCTACATACCTGGGGGCAATTCTTTCGAAAACGCTTATTTCGTATTTTCCCCCTGCTTTGGTTGGCAACTGCTGCTACGCTATTACTCGATGACCATCCGCGAACTGCCAAGGTTATTTTCCTGAATTTTACAGGCTTATTCGGGTTCATAAACCCCGCTGAAGATATTGCCACGGGGGCCTGGTCCATTGGCTGTGAATTAGTATTTTATGCGGCCTTCCCTACCCTACTCTTATTGGCAAAGCGTAGTCAAACTGCTTTTTTAGCTGTTTTGGTTGCGTTTTTTGCCCTTGCAACATGGACTTCCTTCGCTTGGTTTTCTCCTTTAAAAAGCCATCAAACGGATTGGTGGTCGGCCTATGTTCAAGTGGCCAACCATGCTATTTTCTTTGTTGGAGGAATGGCTATCGGCATATTCAGAGAAATACTAAAGCGTATTTCAAGACGAATCTGGATCAGTGTGCTGGTTTTCACCGCACTCATTTTTACAGGATGGCCGGTTGATACAGGGCCATTTTTTTTGATCAGTGGCTCAAACAGGGTTGTTTTTATGACCCTGACATTGTTGGCCGTTACCTCCTTTTTCAATAGTAACCTTGTATTTAAAGGATTAGCCCACCAATTTTGGGCTTGGTTGGGCGCAATCTCCTACTCGCTATATTTGCTCCACCCATTGGTCTACAGAGCAATGCATGCTGCATTTATGAAAGCTGGGATCCTGGAAGGTTATTGGCAATTATTCATAACAGCCACCCTGGCAGCACTCTTTTTAAGCCATTTTACGTACCATTTTACGGAAGTGGTTTTTTGTCTTGGTAAAACTGATTTGGTCCAGCAATTCAGCCGGCAGCGTAACCAAAATCAATAATAGTGCCGCCGAAAAAAAAGTGTGGAATAAAATTTGTGGTACACCTCATTCAGCGGTGAATCACTGACACACAACCAGATCATAAAAGTTGTTGATAACCAGGGCCCAACATTTATTTGCCCAGTGAACCTAACGGTATCTACGGACCCATTCGCCTGTTGCGGAACGACAGATATCCCGGATGTGATCCTTAAGGATGCCTGTTCGAGAATCAAGTCCATTAGTGGTACAGTTACCCTTTTTGATCCAAATACGGGTTTGCTAACAGGTACACAATCCATTGGCGGCAGCTTGACAAGTTTCCTTGGTAATAATCTGTTGAATCCCGACACCTTGGGCGCCTATGGGTCTACTAACTGCCTTCCCATAGGCACACAAGTAGTTGAATATGTTGTAGAA
>CANJPT010000009.1:2500-63945 GCA_947476195.1 Lewinellaceae bacterium
TATAGCTCTGTTGCGCCAGGCTCACGATCGCTATAAACAATTACGCCTGCAATACCAGCGCCGCCATCAAGCATTCCGTAACGGGTATTGAAAATGGTACCACGGTCGTTGTTGCCGATCCATGCGACGCCAGCCTCAAAGTTATTTTCTTTGCGCTTATCACCTGCTTTGAAATCCTGTACCAAACGTTCGCTGAGTTTGTATGTGTTGATACCAGGTCCGCCGGTTGTTTTAGCTGCTACTGTACCTGACTGTGCAGACCAAATGTCGCCATTGGTATTGGAACGTCCGGTGAATACCATATCAGTTTCCTTAATACCGTTGTCTGTCAGGGTTAGTACCTCGTTCCACTGTGCAGCGCTCATAGCAGCAACTGGTGTATTGACGAGGATATTTCTGGCTTTCAAGGTATTGATGTTACGCACCCACATATCAGGAGTTGGCACCTGTCCCTTACCTACCTGACAGAAATCAGGGATGAGTTTTTCCATGATGAAGTCATAATCTCCACCGCTGGAAAGTCCGTTCAATAAAGTGGCTGCTTTATCAAAGTTTGAGTTTGCCTCTGCGATGATGGCCTCTTTGGTTACAAAGAGATTACTCGCTTTATTTGGCTCGTCATTGATGAGACCGGCATAATACATAGAGCCAATACGGGAGTAGGCAAAGCCTTTCCACCAGTAGGCCCAGGCCTTGATGGTATTGGATTTCACCTCTCTACCCGATGCGAATGGCACCTTATCCACAATGGACAGCATGTTATTGCAGGCGTTGTTCAGGCTGTACATATTAGCCCATTCGTGGTAAGTAGGATTTTGACCTTGGTTGGCGTTGTCGTTTACCGACCGTATCAATTCGTACTGTGTGCTGGGGCTTTGAGGGTTTAGCACTTGGGTGCCGTTGTCTAATATCACCTCATCCGGGCAGGCGATCTGGTTCATGAACCAGTTGGCAGCTTCTTCACCGACCTCATCGCCGAGCAAGGAGTGCATACCCATGGCTCCTGACCAAAAGTATCCAGGTACACCATCATTAAATTTATCATCCAGGCCTTTAAAGCCGCTGATATAAACGCCGCCCTGACCCAGGGCAATGATCCCATTCTGGGTAGCCGCACTTTCCGGTGTGGGCTGGTTTGGATTTTCTACATTGAGTTGGTCCTTGCACGAAGTGAAAGCGAAAAGCATCAACAACGCGGGCAACAATATTTTATAATTCATTTTGCTGTTGTTAAAAGTGAAACAAAAAAGACAACTGTCTTTAAAATAGGTGAGGTTCATTCTTAGAACCCAAATTTTAGACCAACCATGTAAGAGCGCAGGTTAGGCATTGAGTTGTGGTCAGTACCCCTGTCCCAGGCCGAGCTGTCGTTGTATACGTTAGAGGAGTTAACCTCTGGATCCATGCCAGTATAATTGGTTTTGGTCCATAGGTTGCGTCCTGCCAATGACAACTGGCATCTTTTCAACACATTTGATTTGATCAGTTTGCCAAGATCTACACTCACCTCTATGTTGCGTAAGCGTACAAAAGAAGCGTCTTCGTAGAAATAACTTTTGGTACCATTCCTGGAACGTTCAGCATATACGCCGCGATAGAAAGAAGACCATGCGCCTGTTTGACCGTTGATGGTGAGTGGCTCCTGGTAGTCACTGTGAATACCGTCCCTGTACATCCATTCCTTGGTCTGATTGTACAGGTGTGAACCATTGACCCAGTCGATCTGGAAGCTCAACGTGATCATGTTTTTGAAAGTCATCGTGTTGATGAAGTTCATGATAAACTTTGGGTTTGGATCGCCAAAGCTGTACTGGCCGGGGGTAAAGTATGGCGCCTTCCGTGCGGTGTCCACGACCCAGCCATTGCTGGCTACCTGGAATTTACCCTGTTCTTCTACGGGGATATAATAGTTGCCTTCATTATCCTTTGCCTGAACATCATGGAGTCCCAGGAAGCCGAACAATTGTCCGATCTTGGTACCTTCTTCCAATACATAACCGGTGCTACCTGCTGCGGTTAGGAGTACTACAGGAGGTCCGATAATTTTTGAAATTTTGGAGGTTTGCTTACCAAAGTTGGTAGTCATTCTCCAATTGAAGTCTTTTTTGTCCGCGATCTGCAGATCCAGGATAAACTGGAATCCATTAGAAGCCAGGCCAAATGAGTTATTTTTGTAGGTGCTGATACCCGCAGAAGGGATACCATCTACATTCCAGATGGCGTTGTCAGTGCTTCTTTTCCAGTAAGTAGGCCGGAACGTCAGGTTTTTGAGCCAGTCTCCTTTTAAGAGGGAAACCGTAAGATCGGCTCCAATCTCAAGTTCTTTGGATTGCTCAACATCCAAATTTGGGTTTGACTGGTTTGGCGAGGAATAGAAAACGTTGCTTCCGCCTACGGTCCGAGTGCCAAGCGTTACGTAACGGTCGAAAGGTTTTGGCTGAATGCCAGCTGTGCCATACCCTGCACGCAATTTGAACTCAGGCATGATCTTTTCTAATCCGTTATTCCAGAAATTCAACTCTGAGATACGCAGATAGGCATCACCACGTGGGAAAGTAAAGGGTTTAGAACCGCCTCCAAATGCTGAAGACCAGTCACTACGGAAACCGCCGGTCACACCAGCGAAAGTACCAAAGTCTAAATGTTGACTTACTACATAGCCATACGTGATGAACGGCGTGGTATAGTCCCGCACAATGTATGGAGTAGTGCCTTGGGTGGCCGTGTACGGCGTGTAGGTAGGCAAACCATAGGTATAGGAGATGTAGTCTTTTTCAAGACGGTTTCGATAGTCGCCGGCCAGATAGGTAGAAGACTTGATACTCTTGCCCAGATCGAAACGCAGGGTAGCCGAGGTCAGAAAGTTCTGGAACCGGTTGGTATACTGCTGGTTATCCAATTCACCGTCTTTTCCGTCCACATAACCTCTCCAATAGTAGTCCGTCTGTTGTACGTTGATATTCTCTGACTGGTTCAGGTAGGTATATAAATTAGTTTGGCTCTGATAGTTGAGTCCGTATTTCGCATCAAGCTCCAGCCATTTTACGGGCGTATAGTTCAAATTGAAACTCTGAATAATGTCAATAGAACGCGCATCGGTGCTGGAATAGTCATTGATAAAGTACGGATTGGTACCATTCACACCACCAGCATTGCCCTGGAAAGCAGGATAAGAACCATCGTCCATTTTCAAGGAGTAGTCCACAAAAGGCCGTGTGTTGAAGGCTGCATAGATCGTGCTGTTACCACCACCGTCGTTGATCGTACTTTTGGTATAGCCCAACTGACTGATTGTTCTGAATTTCAGATTTTTTGCCAGTTGAATGCCAATATTGGTCGTCACATTCGAGCGCTTGTAATCTCCATTGTTTAGCAGGTTGCTTTCCTGTTGGTTGTTGGAAGCTGCAACCAGGAAATCTACTTTTTCACTAGCGCCTGAAATGGCCAAAGAGTTGTTTACGGTTGCTGCTGACTTAAAAAACATGTCAAAGTGATCCACATAACCCAGGTTTTTGTCATAAGGTTTGTTGATCAGCGTTTTAGGATTTGTGCTATTCCAAATCAGATTTTCCGAATAGGTACCCGTAGCATTATCGTAGGTCAGGGGATCTCCTGAACCGCCAACGACCTCATTATTAGCATTCGTTTCGAAACCATGTAAGGTCGCTTTGTGTAAGTTACCAATGTTCAGGTATTGATTAGCTGAATAGCTGGTAGAGAAGTCAATGTTTAGATCCCCACTTTTCCCCTTTTTGGTAAACAATTGAATAACACCATTTGCCCCTTGAGCGCCATAGATACTAGCTGCAGCAGCACCCTGTACTACTTCCACCCGGTCTATGATACTCATATCAAAGGTGTTCAGGCTGGTTGCGCCCATTTCGACACCATCCACCAGAATCATTGGTGAAGTACCGGCGTTGATTGTATTGATACCACGCAACAAAATACTGGCTTTGGCGCCTGGTGTACCGTTGACAGAGCTAATCTGTGCTCCGGCGATCTTACCTACCAGTGCCTGGTCAATAGACGCAGATGGGATGGCAGGCAAGGATTTTGCACCAAGGGTCTGGACATCAATAGCCACCTTGCGCTTGTCCGTGCCTACTGCTGTGCCAGTCACTACTACCTCCTGAAGGGCAGTATTAGCCAGCAGTACCACATCTACAGTGTTAGAAGCCCCTAGTGTGATCTCCTGAGTTGCAAATCCTGTGTAAGAAACTACCAGTGTAGTAGCACCTGCAGGCAATTGTATGGAGTACTTTCCGTCGACATCTGTTCGTGCGCCGACAGTGGTGCCTTTTGCGGAAACAGATGCCCCAATCAGGGCATCCCCCTCGCCAGACACATTGCCTGACACTATTCTTTGGGCTAAGGCCAGCCCGATCATGGAAAATACCATGATTAAGGTTGTTAATAATCGCTTCATACGAAAATTGAGTTGGTTAAAAATTTATGAACTACTTTAATGAAAACAATTTGGCTAAAAAGGGTTGTATTTAATATTGTCAATATGCGTTTAGCGAGTTCATTTGTAGTATTATTCGCTACTATTTTAGTAGGGTCAAACATAGCATATCTTTCTTAAACAAAACCAATATTTAGTAGTAAAAAAAGAAGTGGCTGCCCTATTTAAAGGGCAGCCACTTGCTAGATTGTGCCAGCTTTTAAAAAGCTGGTGTAATACAAAAACTAACGTAAAGACCTTCTGATAGCGATTAGAACTTATCCCAGAACAATTTGGTCTCCACAATATCGCCACCGATCGCAGCAGCAGCAGCAGTGTAGTTTGCAGTATTCAGGTTTTGCTCCTGAACCGGATAAGTGTAACGCAATGGAACTGCAGAATTAGCGTCCGTTGGAGGAGTCAAGACTGGATAGTCAAGACGACGCCAGGTTGTCCAAGCTTCATGACCGCGATTGTAAAGTGCGATCCAGGATTGTGTGCCAATTTTCTGTTTCCAGTTTCCGGCAGCTGTAGCATAAGCCACGGAAGGTTGTGCCAAGTAAGCATCGGCCTCAGCCTGTGTACCACCCCAAGCTTCGATAGAAGCGCGGATACCTTCTGCATATTCAGCAGCAGCATCACCCACAATATAGCCACGCTCAATTGCTTCAGCATGGAGGAAGTGTGTTTCTGAAGCATCAAAAAACATGGCAGGATAATCTGCAGCGGTCAAGGTTGCATTCGGCTTAGAATAAGTCGAATAGTTATTGCTTGCGCCATATATACCACCTGAATAAGCTCCGGTAGCATCTGTGGTGAAGTACAGTGGGATACGTGGATCATTTAAAGCGATCATTGCGTTCACCATAGTATTGGCAGCCACAAAGTCTTTACGACCACTTTGGATAAGATCGGACCAAACCGGGTTTACATTAGGCGGTGCGCTCAGGTACTGGAAAACAATGTTATCTGCATTGGTTTGTACCGCATTTGACTCAGCTGCAGATACTGCAGTTTTTGCCAACGCATCATTAGAATCTGCGATGATCATAGCCATACGCAGTTTGAGGGAGTTGCCAAATGTTTTCCAACGGCCCATATCGCCTCCGAACATAAGATCATTGCTTCCAAATCCATCAGCGCCAGCATCAATTGCAGTAAGTGCTGCATCCAAACGGCGCATCAGGTCCAGATAAATGGTTTCCGCATTATCATACTTTGGGACCACATTCGTGGCATTCAAAGCTTCAGAATATGGAACATCACCATAGGTATTCACCAAGGTTGCAAAGGTATAAACCTCCAATAACTCAATGCAAGCAGCCTGGTTTTTACGTTCTGCTGCATTTGCCTCCGCATCGGATTGTAATGGAACCAAGCGAGCTCCATCATTCAGATTTAACAAAACAGAAGTAAACACTGTGTTCCAAAAGTTTTGTGGAATATTCCGAGTTGCGAGATCATAATTGGACTCATCGGTATACGTAGTCTCCGTCCATTGCTGGGCAAAGAGCCGAAATACGTTGTTGTTTACATTCGTACTGGTCATAATGTCAGACAATGACTTTTGTGCGAATGAGAACAAGGTTCCAGGAGGAACAATTACAGGCTGTTTGGTATTGTCATTGAGGTCTCCAAAATCTTTTTTGCAGGAAACAATGACGGTGGTAAAGGCCACCAATAATATGAGAATTTTTTTCATTTTTTCTAATATTTAATTTGATAAAAGTAGCAAAGAGGCAAAAGGCAAAGTTAAACTTTGTTCTAAGTCCCTCATCACTTTAGAATTTGGCTTGTAGGTTTACACCGAATGTTCTTTGTGTCGGGTAAGAACCGACTTGATAGCCTTGTACATTACCCGAACTCATTCCATCTTCAGGATCTGCATATGGCAGGTTTTTGCTAATGATCCAAGGATTCCGTGCATACAAACCTACCGTAAGCCCCTTGATTGTATTGTCGCTGCCCAACCATTTTTTAGGCATATCATAGTTCAATGTGATATCGCGAAGTTTCACAAAACTAGCATCATAGATAAAAGCAGCCGCTGGATTGCGGCGATATCCCAGGATACCGAAATTGACCGTACTAACCCGCTTTGCATTTGGAGTACCGTCTGCAAGAACGCCTGGTACCAGGTAACCGCCAGAAAGTCCGTCTGCTGATACTGGTGAACGGAAGTCATCGCCGGTGTCGTTTTTGCCAGTAGTTTCCTGATAAAGGCCTGTTGCCATACCGTAATAAAGGTCAAGCGAGAAAAGATCACCGCCTTGACGGACGTCTACGAGGAAGCCTAAGGTCAAATTCTTATAACGGAGGGTATTGTTGATACCACCAGTCCAATCAGGATTGATGTTTCCGATCACCTCGTTAGAAGTTGCGCTTTGTTGGTAGTAACCACTAGCGGCAACGATTTTTTGGCCGTTTTCATGGTATACGAAGTTGTTGCCACGGATAGTGCCATAAGGCTCGCCTAAAGCTGCGTTGATTGAAACACCGCCTTGCATAGAAGCCAATTGCAGGTTGTCAATACCATCAGAAAGGGAAACCACTTCACTGCGGTTGCGGGCCCAGTTCAGGTCAATAGTCCAGTCAAAATCGGTAGAGTGTATTGGACGAGCAAAAAGTTGCAATTCAATTCCCTTGTTTTCGATTTCGCCTGCGTTAATAAACTTAGCTGAATATCCTGTTGCACGGGATACTGGTGCAGAGAAGATTTGATTGACCGAATTTTGCTTGTAGTAAGTAACATCAAAACCAACCCGGCTATTCAGGAATCTCATTTCAAGACCTGCTTCAAGAGCCTTTGTCCGTTCAGGTTTTAGATCTGGATTGTTCTTAACGGTCGAAGACGTGGCAACAGGAACGCCATCAAAAGCAGTTTGCAAGCTGTAAGTATCGTACAGCGAAGAATATGGCGCACTATTTCCTACTTCTGCATAGTTAGCACGGATCTTACCAAATGAAATAATGTCATTGGTTCCCAAGAACTTAGAGAAGATGATACCAGCAGAAGCAGCAGGGTAATAATAGGTATTGTTATCCGTAGCCAAAGTTGAAGAGCGGTCACCGCGCATACTTAGGTCAAGAATAGCCCATTCATTGTATACAAAACCTGCTTGGCCGAAAATACCATTCACTTCAATTCGAGGGGCTGTTTCAACTGGCGCCTCCATTGCATTTTTCGTGTTTGACAACGCGTAAAGATTTGGAACAGAAAGTCCACCATTGGTTTTAGCCAAAATGGTGCTGATATCCTGTTTACGCTTGTTAGCGCCTACCAAAGCTTCAAATTTTAGTTTGTCACCGAGTTTAAACGATTTAGTTTGAGCCAGGAGATCCAGGTTGTATTCCTGATAGTGGCGGTTGAAACGCTTATATTCAGAAGGATCAACAGAGCCGTAGGCGATGCGCTCTTCCTGTAATTCGTCAGATTGGTCAAGAGAAACACGACCGGTAAGACTGAGCCAGTTAGTCAACTGATACGAGGTACCCATATAACCGAAATAACGATTACGGTGGTCTGTAGAATAGTTTTCTTCCCGTACCCAATAAGGGTTATCCCAATAGATTGGTGTCAGATCGGTTGGATCGGCCCAGTTCCAGGTAGCATTGGCATGGTTGCGGTTGTAATCAGCCTGTTGGTCTTTTACGTCAACATTGACCTGCCACCATTGGCGGAAACTGGTCATTTGGTTTTTTGCATCATAACCAGTTCCGTAGCGACCTGTGCCGCCGGTACTTGCAAAGTTAACGACAGAGAAAACTTTCAATTTTGACGTTACATCGTAGCCGGCAGAAAAATTCACAAGGTCTTTATCGATCCGGCTGTTTGGCATTAAACCTTTGTCGGTAGTCTTGGTGTAACCAAGTTTAAAGTAACCATTATCGTTTTGGCCATCGATGAATATACTGTTGTTTGTACCCACTGCAGTTTCGAAGAACGTGGTTGGATCATTTGCAGCAGCTACCCATGGCTTCGACTTGTTATAATTAGGCGAAGTTTCATCAAATGCGTCTGCCTGATACACCTGCAAGGTTGGATCGAATTTGCCACCCCATGAAGCATCTTCACTGGTTGGTACAACTAAGTCGGGAGTACCATTGCCATCCACATCACGGGAAAGGAAAAAGCCAGAAGCATCTTCGTAATAAGCACCATAACCGCCACCGTACTCTTTCTGGTACTTGACAAAAGTGCTTGGATCGTAGTTGCCACCATTCACGCCAAGATTGACCGTAACACCAAGGCCTTTCTTTTTGCTTCCTTTTTTGGTTGTGATCATCACCACACCATTCGTGGCTCGTGAGCCGTACAAGGCACTGGCAGCAGCTCCTTTAAGTACGGTTACGCTTTCTACGTCATCTGGGTTGATATCACTTGCTGCGTTGCCGTAATCATAACCAGCACGAGCAGACCGCTGACCAGCGGTGTTGGTATTCGAGTTGTCAATCGGCACGCCATCAATAACGAAAAGTGCCTGGTTGTCGCCCAAAAGCGACTTTGAACCACGAAGCACGATGTTGGTCGAACCACCCAGGTTGTTGTTGCGTTTGATTTGCAAACCAGCCACCTTACCAGACAACGAATTGGTTATGTTGTTGTCACGGGTACGGGTGATTTCCGAACCATCCACTTTTTGAGCAGAATAGGCAAGTTCGTTTTTGTAGCGTGAAATACCCAAGGCAGTCACCACTACTTCATCCAGTTGGGTGTTGTTAACCATGACAATGTTCACCGTGTTAGAAGTGCCAATGGCAACTTCTTGTGTAGCATAGCCAGTGTAAGAAAACACCAGTGTAGTAGCACCGGCGGACACGGGCAATGAGTATTTGCCATTAATGTCAGTGCGTGCGCCTCCAGAGGCACCTTTTACTACGACGGTTGCGCCGATAAGCGGTTCGCCATCGCCTGTCACGATACCCATTACATTGCGTTGGGCAAGGGCAAGCCCGAACCCAGCGAATAAGAGTACGAGAATTGTTAATAATCGCTTCATACTAAAAATTAATTTGGTGAAATAATGTGTGAATTGTTTAGTGTAAGATCTTTTGGATTAAATTAGGGTATATCGCCCGACAGTTTATTGACTGCCCTGATTTTTAGGTAAAAAGCTGCTCATAATAGAGCCACTCACCAGAGGAAGTAATACTGTTTTCAAGCGGCCTTTGAAGGTTTGGTTGAGTGTTTATTTGGGATTACTTTTGGCATAAAGCAGGGGTTATCCAAACCAAAGGTAAAACGCCTCGGTAACAAAAAAACTAAAAAATTAACGTTTTAATAAAATACAGCTCGCCACAAATTAAAATTATGCGTTTTTAGATAAAAGATTGCGAAGATATTACGGAAAATCCTTCAATTTTGATCTTTAGCGTTTTTTCGCTTTGACTCGACCTGCGTATCTATTGTAGTTGTCTCAAATACATTCTGACCGTATTTTCCAGCCCATAGTAAAGCGCATCGGCTATAAGTGCATGGCCAATACTGACTTCTAATAACTGAGGACAATGATCTTTGAAAAAGCGAAGGTTTTCCAGGTTTAGGTCATGCCCGGCATTGATCCCAATGTCAATTTTGTTTGCTACTTGAGCGGCTTCTATATAGGCTCGAACTGCTTCAAACTGGTCTTTACTGAAATCATGCGCAAATGGCCCTGTGTAAAACTCCACGCGGTCAACACCAGCCAGTTTGGCGCCTTCCACCATTTTGGCTTCCGGATCCACAAATACGGAGACGCGAATTCCTTTTTTATGAAGTTCCTGTACAACCTCTCTCAATTCTGATTGCTGCGCAACGGTATCCCAGCCATGATCGCTCGTAAGTTGGCCTTCCGTGTCTGGCACTAACGTACACTGGTGCGGCGGATTCGCTAACACCAAGTCCATAAAAGCCCGATCGGGCTTGCCTTCTATGTTGAACTCGGTGGTCACTACCGCATGCAAAAGCGGGATATCATCATATCGGATATGGCGCTGATCGGGGCGGGGGTGAACCGTAATGCCTTGTGCACCAAAAGATTCGATGTCTTTGGCAACCTGCACCAGATCTGGCAAATTGCTACCGCGCGAATTCCGTAGCAGGGCTACTTTGTTGATGTTTACGCTTAGGTGGGTCATATGTTGGTGATTGGTTTAGTGGTAAATGCAGCAGTTTGGAATTATGGGTATAGAAAACAATCCATGTCTATCTCTACCTTGCGGCGCAAATGTAGAAGGCTATGCAAGAAAATGAACAGATTGACCAACATGATTTTTTACCAACAACCCCAGTGCTTCCAGAGCCAAGGGTTAGATTGGTGCTACTGGCACAGATCAGCCTGATGGTCTTTTGCTCCGGTATCGGGGTAATGCTTTATTATATGATCTGCACAATCGCTGGCTGGGATACTTCGGCAGCCCTCAGCGCGGATTCGCCACTTATGGTACGCTGGCAGGTTCGGCTACAGTTGGGGCTAACCCACCTGTTTGGATTTTTAGTTGCAGGAGCCGTCACCGTTCGGATCTTTTATCAGGGTATCACACAGACCCAAACTGGTTGGCCGGATTATCTCCAAACCCGTCGTTGGCCTCAGGCAACCGAGCTTTTACTGGGTATTTTGCTGATGGCTGTTTCTTTACCGCTGGTGCTGTATACGCTGACGATCAACCAACAATTCCCATTGCCCGAAATTTTCAAATCAGCCGGAGAACAAGCGGATGAAGCCCTGAAAGGGCTGCTCCACATGGATAGTTGGGCCGAATTTGTAGTCAATGTTGTGCTGGTCGCTTTGCTTCCTGCGCTGGGTGAAGAGCTGGTTTTTCGAGGTGTGGTGCAGCAGCAACTGATGCGACGTATTGCCAATCCATGGGTTGCTATCCTGGTTTCTGCAGCGATTTTCAGCGCGGCTCATTTTCAGTTCGACGGGTTTTTACCCAGGATGATGCTGGGCTTTTTGCTGGGCTGGCTTTATTGGCGGACCAAAAATTTCTGGGTGCCCGTAGCAGGCCATTTTTTCAACAATGGTCTTCAGGTGGCAGGGCAATATCTCTACGGCAAAGAGCTTACTTCCATTGACCTGGAAAAAGACGTACAGGTACCCTGGGAATTTGCAGCCATCTCTGTTTTTTTGACCTGGGTGGTGATGCGGCTCATTGGACAGCTTTATAAGAAATAACCTGGATTTCTGGACAGCTAGACTTTAGACCTATTCTGTAAAACATGAAAATTTTACTTCTCGCAATTTGCCTCCTTCTACAAGGCGACCTTTTTTCTCAGGAAAAACCAACCCTGAACTACTATCTGCCTGCGGCAAATTACAACCCCGCGATTCCTACGCCCGCCGCCTGGCTGGGTTATGAGGTTGGCGAATGGCATGCTACCCACGATCAGCTCCTGGGCTATATGAAAGCCCTGGATGCTGCCAGTGATCGCATCAGTTTGCAGGAATACGGCCGTTCACATGAAAACCGCCCCCTGGTGTGTCTTACGATAACAGATCCAACTAACCGCAGCCGGCTGGATGAAATAAAAGCTTCCCGTGCCCGATTGGTAAACCCGGTAGAAAGTGGGAAAATGGATCTTAAAAATCTGCCTGCCGTCAACTATATGGGCTATTCAATTCATGGCAACGAGACCAGCGGAAGCAATGCGGCGATCCTGGTAGCCTACTATCTGGCAGCTGCCCAAACACCTGAAGTAGAACAGTTGCTACACAATACGGTCATTCTATTCGATCCCTGTTTTAATCCGGATGGTATGCAGCGGTTTTCCACCTGGATCAACAGCCATAAAAGTCAGAATCCATCTCCCGATCCGGCAGGTGACGAGTACAATGAACCCTGGCCCCGCGGCCGAACCAATCACTACGGCTTTGACCTCAACCGAGATTGGCTGGTAGCCCAGCAACCAGAAACCATAGGAAGAGTCGGTCTTTTTCAGGAGTGGCACCCCAATGTATTGACGGATCATCACGAAATGGGCAGCGGATCTACCTTCTTTTTTCAGCCTGGGGTGCCCAGCCGGGTAAATCCGATTACACCAGCCCGAAATCAGGAACTGACCGCCAAAATTGCCACCTACCATGCTCGCTTACTTTCGGAGAAAAAGATTCTGTTTTTTACGGGCGAAAACTATGATGATTTCTACTACGGAAAGGGTTCGACCTATCCGGATGCTCAAGGTAGCATCGGCATATTGTTCGAACAAGGTAGTAGCCGGGGTACTGCGCAGGAAACGGATAATGGCCTGCTGAGCTTCCCCTACACCATTCGGAATCAAGTATATGCCTCCCTTTCAACGCTGCAGGCGGTGGGCGAAATGCGGGTAGAATTGAACGAGTATCTACGCGATTTTTATAGATCAGCGCTGGAGGAAGCCCGCAAAAGTGAGGTAAAAGGATATGTTTTTGCAGATGAAGACCTGCCCGCCCGCGAGTTCCTAAGCCTATTGGGCAAGCAAGGAGTACAGGTTCAAAACCTTCAGGAAAACATTAACCTGAACGGGCAATCTTTCCAAAAGGGCGCAGCCTTTTTTGTGGGCGGCGAACAGCCGCAATACCGACTTATACGAGGTATTTTTGAGCGAACCATCACCTTTAACGACAGCATTTTTTATGACATTTCGGCTTGGACCCTGCCCGATGCTTTTGGTCTCAGATGGTCAGCCTTGAGTGGCAAAATACCGGCTGTTTCTACTGGTCTTTCGCTTGTTTCCCGTAATCCACCGTCGGTTATTGGCAGTAGTCCGGATTACGCATATGTGATCCCGGCAGCAGGCTATGAGATCCCGGAAGTATTGGTCAAGTTGCAAAGATCCGGTCTTCGTATCCGGGTGGCTATGGAGCCCTTTGAAGCGGAGAAACAACATTTTGAAGCCGGATCGATCCTGATCGCCGCCGATCGTCAGCCGATGAGTGCGGTGGATTTTGTCAGCAGGATGAATGAGATCGCACAGACTGGCATTCCGTTGGCTGTTATCCGAAATGGTTTTACACCTGAGGGCCCGGATCTGGGCAGTAGCGCATTCCCGACTTTGCGCACGCCCCAGGTTCTGCTCCTGACAGGAGAAGGTGTGAACGTAGCAGATGCGGGCGAAATCTGGCACCTGCTTGATACCCGGTATCATATGCCTGTTACACTCGTTGAATCGAGCCGTTTGGGCGCATTAAACCTTGCAAAATACAATGTGATCATCCTTGCAGACGGAAGCTTTGGCAGTCTTTCGCCAGAAAAAATGAAACAATTCGTCCAGGATGGTGGCACGATCATTGGTACCGGAAGTGCACTTAAATGGTTGAAAAACAATGGTCTTGCGGCCCTTGAATTCCGCAATCAAATTCCCGATGCACCTGGAAGACGACCGTATGGCAATCTCACGGAAGACCGGGGTGCACGTGTCCTACCCGGCGCAATTTTCGAGGCAGATCTTGACCTTACACACCCGCTTTGTTTTGGTTACACCCGCAATCGATTGCCGCTTTTCTTTTCTGATACACTTTTTGTAGAGCCAGCCAAAAACGCCTATGCAACACCCGTCACACTGACGAAAGCCCCGTTGCTTGCCGGCTACATACACTCCAAACAAAAGCCTCTGACCCCGGGCGCAGCGGGCGCTATTGTGTGTGGATTTGGACGGGGAAAGATTATTTGCTTTCCTGGAAATTTGAATTTTCGGGGTTTTTGGTATGGCACGAACCGATTGTTTGCAAATGCTATCTTCTTTGGGAATCTGATCAGCACAGAGGGTGTGGAGAAGAAGTGATTGCTCCAGTAGGGGTGCGACTTGAAGTCGAACCCCTACTCAACACCGTTCCAAAATCTTTTGTTCAATATTCGTAGTAGAATACCCTTCCACAAACGGCAGACTGAGCACTTGTCCACCCCGGGCCAGCACCAGATCTGAACCAACGATCTGCTCAGTTTTCCAGTCACCGCCCTTTACCAGAAGATCAGGCTGAACGATCCTGATGAGTTCCAGTGGGGTATCTTCCTCGAAAACGACCACGGCATCTACCATTTGCAAGGCCGCAAGCAGGTGGGTTCGGGTGAGTTCGTCATTGATGGGCCGATGCGGACCTTTTAGTCTCCGGACGGAAGCCGCGCTGTTAAGTCCAACCACCAGGCGGTCTGCCAGGTCACGTGCCTGAGCCAGGTAGTGCAGGTGCCCATAATGCAACAGATCGAAACATCCATTGGTAAATACAATGCGCTGCCCCGCCGCCCGCCATTGGGCCAGGGTATCGCTGATGGCTTCCTGAGTCTGGATTTTTTGTTGGATCCTGTTGAAATTTGTCATGCTGGGAGTTGTTGGTTTTTTGTTGGAATGGAATGTATACATACGTAACTGATAGTCTCACTTAGTTACTATGTATACATTTCATTCCAACAACTTTAAAAACATACTTTTGCCGCCAAAATACGCATTGCAGTATGAATTCTGAAGAAGAACACGCTACTCCTGCCTGGCTTCAACGCACCGAGATACTCTTGGGCGAAGAAACCTTGACAAACATGAAAAACCTCCGGGTCATGGTCATCGGCCTGGGTGGTGTAGGCAGTTTTGCTGCTGAATTCCTGACCCGCGCCGGCGTTGGAAATATGACCATTGTGGACGGTGATACGGTTGATCTGAGCAATACCAACCGACAACTTCCGGCCCTGCATAGCACCGTTGGCAGACGCAAAACGGAGGTAATGGCCGAGCGAATGATGGACATTAATCCCGAATTGAAACTCACTGTACGCGATGAGTTTATTGATCCAAAATCAGTCAAAACCCTGATATCCAAAGATTTCGATTATATTTTTGACTGTATTGACTCCATCCAGCCCAAGCAATATGTCATTGTGGCCTGCAAACAAATCGGCGTCCGCATCATCAGCAGTATGGGCGCAGGCGGTCGGCTTGACCCTTCCAAAGTTCAGGTGGCTGACATTTCAGAATCCTTCAATTGTCCCTTTGCCCAGCAGGTACGGAAGGGCCTGAAAAAGAAGGGTGTTTATCGGGGCGTCACCGTCGTTTTTTCCTCCGAACTGGTCAGCAAAGACCATATGAAAATGACAGACGGCAGTAAGTTCAAAAAATCGTTTTACGGTACCAGTTCTTATATACCGGCGCTTTTTGGCCTGCACATGGCCAGTGTGGTAGTGCAGGAGGTGGCCGGGAAGCGATAGGCGTATGGGGATTTCAACATGAGTCATTCCGAATTTTGACCGTGCCAAGCTTCGGAGAGGCTTAACATTTGTAGAAAATGGAATTTTTGATTTGGATGGACCTCGTAGAGGTCTAACATTGGTAATTCAAATCCACGAACCCATGCATGTTAGACCTCTACGAGGTCCTTGTGCTATATTATAACATAATATCTACCAACATTTAACCTCTCCGAGGTCCAAAGCAAAATTCGGATGACTCGTGTTTAGACACCACGATAAAAATCAATCCACCGTCACTTCAATTTGGAGTGTCACGTCGTCATTCAATTCGACGGCCTCTCCTTCCACCAAATCCGCCAGCACCAACGAATTTGCCAGCACCTCATCCTGGATATATGCACCAAACTGCTCCACAGCCGACACGATCGCCGGATGGCGTTCGATGCGTACCGCGATGCGATCGGTTACGTTGAAATCCTTGTCTTTACGAATGTTCTGGATTCGGTTCACCAGGTCGCGGGCTGTGCCTTCCGCCAGGAGCTCCTCGGTTAAGTTGACGTCCAGGGCAACTGTGATGGATCCGTCGGAAGCTGATTTCCAGCCGGGCAGATCTTCTGTAACGACCACCAGATCTTCCGGACTAAGGGTATAGACCGTCCCTTTGATATTTACCTCCAGAGCGCCCGTTTTTTCAAGAGAAGCAATTTGTTCGTTTGAAAAATTAGCGATCAAACCAGCCGCATCTTTCATATCCTGGCCAAGTTTGGCGCCGAGTGTTTTGAAATTTGCCTTTGCCGATTTTTTCAAAAGCCCGCTGGAGTCGGTGACGTACTGAAGTTCCTTCACATTGATCTCACTCAGGATCAAGGCTTTTACCTCGTCTACTGCCGTGATAAATGCCTCATCAAGCACGGGCAACAATACTTTTTGTAGCGGCTGACGCACGCGGATCTTTTCCCTTTTGCGGATACTGAATGCCAGGGAACAAATGCGTTGAGCGTAGTCCATCCGGGTCTCAAGAGCCAAATCGATCTTTGAAATGTCAGGTTGCACGAGATCCGTAAGGTGCACTGAATCATGCCGGAGCGGCGTATTTTTTGCCTTCGCCTGCTCTTTGATCGAAGCGGTCAGGTTGCGATACATCCAATCTGAAAAGAACGGTGCGACGGACGCCATAAGCTGTGTGGTGACCATCAGGCACTCGAACAGGGTTTGATAGGCCGCTGTTTTATCTTCGTTCAGGTCTCCTTTCCAGAAACGGCGACGAGAGAGCCGTACGTACCAGTTGCTCAGATGCTCATCCACAAAGTCTTCGATGGCGCGGCAGGCTTTTGTCACATCATAATCGTCCATGGCAGCACGGTAGTCCGCCACCAGCGAGTAGAGTTTGGAAATGACCCAGCGATCCAGCTCAGAGCGTTTTTCATACGGCATGACGTTGAACTCGTCGTGTTTGAACCCGTCGAGATTGGCGTACAGCGCGAAGAAATTGTAGGTGTTGTAAAGGGTTCCAAAAAGCTTGTTTCTGGTCTCCAGGATGCCTCCGGTATCAAATTTCAGATTGTCCCAGGGATTGGCATTTGACATCATGTACCAGCGGGTAGCATCTGCGCCAAACTCCGAAAGGGTCTCAAAAGGGTCTACAACATTGCCTTTTGACTTGGACATTTTTTCTCCGTTTTTGTCCAATACAAGGCCATTGGAGACCACATTTTTGAAGGCAACGGAATCGTACACCATACCCGCGATGGCGTGCAAAGTATAAAACCAGCCCCGGGTCTGATCCACCCCTTCAGCTATAAAAGTGG
This sequence comes from Lewinellaceae bacterium, assembly GCA_947476195.1. Lineage (GTDB taxonomy): Bacteria > Bacteroidota > Bacteroidia > Chitinophagales > Saprospiraceae > M3007. The sequence continues at coordinate 19,889 of CANJPT010000009.1, forward strand.
CCGGATAACTTACTTCGAAGGGTGATTTGAAGGGTTTATCGTCCCCGTTTTTCAGTTTTTCGTAATCCAGACCCCACTGGGCATAAGGCATGGCGCCGGAATCGAACCAGACGTCGATGAGGTCGGTTTCGCGATACATGGGGCGGCCAGAGGGGGAGATAAGGATTACTTCGTCGATGAAGGGTCGGTGGAGATCAAACCCCTCCCCTTGGGGGAAGGGGGACTTGATCTGTGTATTTGCTTTGAAATCTTTTGTTCCTTGAGGGTTTTGATTGGTGATTGTTTCTAATTCTTTCTTACGCCTTTTGAGGATGATGCGCAGTTCATCAAGGACTTTGTATTTGTGGCCAAGGATGTCTTCATTTTTGAACCGTATTACCTCAAAACCAACGGCATTGAGTAGTTCGGTTCGGATTTGGTCATATTCTGGTTGAAAATCGTGGATAGTGCCGTCTACTTCCACTACCAATTTATGTTCGAGGCTCACGAAGTCGGCTATAAAATTCTCTATGGAGTGCTGTCGGCGAAACTTGACCCCATCCAACTGCTTATCTCTCAAAAGTTCCCACATAGCAGCCTCTCCTGCCGTCTGATTTTTACGCATGCCCCGCGCAAATTCCTTCAAATAAGCCCAACGCTCCGGCGAAGTTGTTTTGAACCAATCCCCACGAAATTCTTCCATAAACCTACCATCTTCCCCAAGGTCATCACCATTCGCAGAGAAACCCGAGTGCAAGTCCCCTTCCCCCGACGGGGAGGGGTTAGGGGTGGGGTTAAACGGATTGCTCCCCATCATCCCTGCCTTCAACGCCTTCTCAACTTCTCCACTCAATTCCATGACTGAACCTATACAGATCTCCTCTTCTCCATCTTCTGTGCGCCAGATCGGAAGCGGGATGCCCCAATAGCGGGAGCGGGAAAGGTTCCAGTCCTGAAGATTGTCAAGCCATTGACCAAAACGGCCTGTTCCAGTACTTTCCGGATGCCAATTGATGGTTTTATTCAATTCTGATAGCCGATCCTTTGCTGCAGAAGCCCTTACGAACCAGGAATCCAGCGGATAGTAAAGCACCGGTTTTTCTGTTCGCCAGCAATGTGGGTAAGTATGCTTGTATTTTTCAATTTTGAAGGCTTTATTGTCCTCCTTCAGACGCAAACCAACGAGCAAATCCGTCGGTTTAAAGTCCTTATCCTTTTGAATTTCAATGGGATAGTATTCGGATTTGACATATCGTCCGCCGAATTCAGGCACCTCGTCCACAAATTTCCCCTGACGGTCAACGAGTGGGAAAGGCAGACCTGAATTTTTCTCGTTTGGAAGGCCGATAAATGGAATACCAGCGGTCTTACAGGCCCGGAAGTCATCTGCACCAAAATATGGTGCGGTGTGTACTACACCGGTGCCATCTTCGGTCGTGACCCAGTCGCCAGGGATCACCTGGAAACCTTTTGCTTCGAGTTCGGGCGTGGAAGCTGCCGGGGTCGGGAGCAATTGCTCATACCGGACACCGACCAGTGCGCTGCCTTTGATCCCTTCTTTCACTACCTGATAGGGGAGTTTTTTATCCCCGATCTTGAAAGAATCCAAAGGCTGGTTTTCGTCCTCGGCATTGAAATAACCAGCCACCCGAGCCTTAGCCAGCACTACGCTGACCGGCGCACCCGTGTAGGGGCTGAGGGTTTTGACCTTTACATATTCGATCTTTGGCCCAACGGTAAGTGCAACGTTGGATGGCAGAGTCCAGGGTGTAGTGGTCCAGGCCATGATGCGCACATCTTCGTTTTCATCATCGAAAAGAGGTGCTGAGGCCGCATCCCGCTTTACTTTGAACATGGCTACTGCTGAGATATCGGTGACCTCTTTATAGGTACCCGGCATGTTTAATTCATGCGAACTAAGTCCGGTTCCGGCTGCCGGACTAAAAGGTTGTATGGTAAAGCCCTTATAGAGAAAAGACTGACCATCGGCGGTTTGCTTTTTGTAAAGCCGTTGCAGCATATACCACACCGTTTCGATGTAGCTGTTCTCGAAAGTGATATAAGGGTTATCCAGGTCTGCCCAATAACCCATTCGTCTGGTTTTATCTTCCCAGAGATCTTTATAACGCATGACAGTGCTGCGACAGGCGGCATTGTACTCCTCCACAGAGATCTTTTTGCCGATGTCTTCTTTTGTGATGCCCAGTTCTTTTTCAACCTGCAATTCAATGGGCAAGCCGTGTGTATCCCAGCCGCCTTTACGGGCTACCCGAAAACCTTTGAGGGTATTGTAGCGGCAAAAAAGATCTTTCACCGTGCGGGCCATCACGTGGTGAATGCCGGGTTTACCATTGGCAGAAGGTGGACCTTCGTAAAAAACATAGGCGTTTTCGGCCGGGCGTTGCTCGACAGATCGTTCAAAGATCTTTTCGTCCTCCCAAAACTGGCGGATCTCGGCGTCGATGACTGGGAGGTTCAGGTGTTTGAATTCGCGATACATATAATATTCTGTTGTGGATTCGTGGATTGGGTGAATTGTCAAGGTTCGAAGTAATCCAAAAATATATTTTCAGTTATTTGAAGTAGAAAATCAAGGCGATGATCGCTGACCATAAAATCAAGCCAATGAAATGCGTGATGTACCCGTAATTATCCAACTCAGTGTAGTAAGAAAAGTCTCGTTTGCAGCCACCAAGCAACCATAATATACCAAATCCAGGTGTCCGGAAAAAATATCCAATTCCCACTCTAATTATTTCACCAAAGAACTCTTCCATAAAAGCCGCAAAAGTAAGAGACCCCGGTTGGTATACACCAGCCGGGGTCTCTGTTTTTCCAAACAGTCTTACCACGTCAGGTGTGTAAACACTGGCGAATAATAATACCGTCGGAAATAATTGGTTGAAACACAGAGCGAAGGTAGGAAAAAGACTTATAAGCCAAACAAAGTTCTCAATTTTTGCTCAACCATATTTTCCACTTCATAAGGCAATTGGATTCTCGTTTTGATTAGAATAGATACCTTCTTCTCGTTCATTCAAAAAATCGAACGCCGGGTTTTGGATTGCATAAAGCCATGTTTTATCATCGATATCGGCACTTTCTGGAAGTAAAATAATTACCCTCACTTTTTGATTACGCAACCTGAGCGGCGTCAAGAGATGCAGATTCCCAGATTGGTCAACCTGAGCAGTTGTTTCGATTGCTTGCATGGCTTGAATTTTTTACAAAGATAAATGAATCACGGGTAATTTTTAGGTCCCAAAGTTTTCTTTTCCCCAGACATTTCCCCTAAAAAGATACATTTGCCCTTGTTATGCAAGTACCTGAAGCCCAACCATTCTGGCACATCATCGCCAACCCAGCTGCACGGGGTTGGGCGGTGGAACAGCAATGGCCTCAGGTTGAACGGCTCTTACAGGAGCTGGGATTTGCCTACACGGTACATTTCACCGAGCGGCCTGGCCATGCCGCCCAATTGGTGGAAAATACGCTGCTCCAAGGCGGACGTTATATCCTAGGGATTGGTGGAGACGGCTCGAATCACGAGATCGTGCATGGGATCTTCAGCCAGCAATTTGTGCCGCCTTCCGAGGTTTCTTACGCCTTGTTGCCTTTTGGAACAGGGAATGATTGGGCCCGGCAATACGGTATTCCGAATGATCCACGCCTTCGTCTGCAGCGCTTGTTGGAACTAAAAACCGTGCAACAAGATATCGGTCTGGTCAAATACCAACGCGATGGCCAGACGCTTTCCCGCTATTTTGTGAATGTGGCTGGGATGGCCTACGATGGGTTCATTGGGAAAAAGCTGATGAAAAACCCTGCCCGAAATAAGGCGCATTATCTCCTGAAAGTGGCTCAGTACCTCACCGAATATAAGCTTAGCAAAGTCCGGATCACTTTTGACGGACATTCGGTGGAGGACTACTTTTATACCATCAATATCGGGCTCTGTCGCTTCTCCGGCGGGGGAATGCAACTGGTGCCACAAGCTATTTCCGATGATGGACTTTTTGCGCTCACCTTTGCCCGGCAAATTTCAAAACTGGAAGTATTGCTCCAAACACCACGTTTTTATAACGGGACCATCCTGCAACATCCCAAAATTGAAGGGCATCAGGTGCGTAGCATACGGGTCGAGCATCTGGATGATACACCGACGTTACTGGAGGCGGATGGGGAGTTTTTGGGGGAAACGCCGGTGGAGTTTGTAATCCTGGAGCGGGCGCTTCGGGTGGTTTTGTAACCACTGAGCACATTTACTTCACATTTTAATTTTACCACATAGTTCACATAGCACACATAGTTTTGAAGCGGGAAAACTATGTGTGCTATGTGGTAAAATTAAATACGAACTATGTGGTAAAAAATTACCGTGTCACCACAAACTTCCGTGTCCCCCAAACCTTGCCGGCGGTGCGCACAAAAGCAAAATATACCCCCGGTGCAAAGTCCTGAAGACTGATCTCTTCTTCGTGTTTCCCGAAGCCCAGGAACTGTTTTGTAAACATCGTTTTTCCCGAAACATTGACAATATTGACCGCTGCCACCTGGCTGGATTTTAGATTTTCTATTTTTAATACGGCTGCTACAGAAGCTGGATTGGGCGAGATACTCAGTGTAGGAGCAGCACCGCCGTTGGGCGTGAAGGTGCCCGAGTTTTCACCAAGTTTTAAAGAATCGATCGGGAAGGAAAGTATACTTCTGGCATAGGTCCCTGCGATGAGCGTCTTCTGTGCATCATTGATTCCGAGGCTATAAACTGGCACCATCGGAATACCTGTTCCCAGCCGCTCCCAATGTAAACCACCATTTGTGGTGCCATACACACCACCGTCCGTGGCTGCGAAAATTACACTGTCCTGATTGTCAGGCAGAATGATCAGATCATTGACCGCCAGGTTGGGCAGATCACCTTCAATGGAGGTCCAGTTTGCCCCCAGATCATCTGAGCGGTGGATATGTGCCGCAAAATCATTGCTTTTGTAGCCCGTGTGACAAACAAATACCCGATTTGCATCCGTGGGCGAAGCTTTTACAGCTGAAACATAGCGTTCGGGAAGTCCTGCTGTGATATTCACCCAGGTTTGACTGGCCGGATTTCCGCGCCAAACATTGGCATCGGTCGTACCAACATAGAGCAGGTCCGGATCAAGCGGACTTTCATTCAAGGTTGAGATCGTGTGGTACCGTGCGCCAAAAATATCGCCATCCGTGAGGTCTTCGCTAATGGGAGTCCATGCTGGTAAATGCCCAAAACCCTGATAAACACGGTAGGTTCCAGTGTACATCACATTTGCATCATGCTGGCTGATGGCGTATTGCATATCCCAGTGACGGCGGTCGTTTTCGTCAATGCCACTGGTAGCGGGGTTGAAATTTGCGCCGTCAGTGGTTCCGAAAATGGCGCCATTTTGAAATTCGTAATAGAAAATGTTTGGGTCTGTAGGGTGAAAAGCTGCCTGAAAACCATCCGCGCCAAATACCCGGAGCCAGTTTTCGAGATTGGCGGCATTGCCGGAACTCGTTCCATTGTCCTGCGCGCCACCAAAGTAAAAGTCGGGCTGGTGCGGATTATAGGCTACCCGATAGAGTTGGGTGGTGGGGATATTCTCAATTTTTTGCCAGGTAGCGGAATTATCCGTAGAGCGGTAAAGGCCGCCGTCGGTAGCCAGCAGGTAAGATTGAGGCCCAAGAAATGCCAGATCGTGGTGATCAGCGTGTACGCCCTGGCTAAATCCGGCCGCCGGCTCCCAGTTTTCACCGCCGTCTTTTGATCGCCAGCTTTGAACTCCCAATAGCCAGACCTCTGAGGGATTGAATGGGTTGATCCGGATTTGTCCAAAATACCAGGCAAAATTGCTCTGAAATCCAAGGTCCAGGCTCTGACAGGGATTTTGGTTCCAGGTTTCGCCGCCATCAAAGGTTTCAAAAAGCCCGGAAAACGAGAGGCTGGTATTCACATACGAGGCAAAAAGGTGATTGGCATTGGAGGGGTCAATGGCCAGACCAATTCGACTGTTTACATCTTCGGGCAATCCACCGCCTAATTTTGTCCAGGTTTCGCCGCCATCCACAGACTTCCAGATCCGGGCGTTTTCGCCGCTCACAATGCTTTCCTGATTGTTACGGATACGGTCCCAAACGGCTGCGTAAAGTGTATTCGGATCGGTGGGTGACATGACCAGGTCAATGACTCCTGACTCGTTGTTGATAAAAAGTTTTTGCTGCCAGGAGCCGCCCAGGGTATTGGATTTATAAAGACCCCGGTCGGTATTACGTTCAAAAGGCAAGCCCATGGTAGCCACAAATATGCGCGAAGCAAGCGTTGGATGCACGATGATCTTTGACACAATTCGCTGGTCTTCAAGTCCCAGATGTTGCCAGGTTTCTCCGCCATCTCCACTCCGCCAAACGCCATCGCCAATAAAAGGATAGCCACTGATATTTGGGTCGCCTGTGCCGACATAAACAACGTCGGGATGGCTCGGATCAAAAACGATGTGGCCTATGGAGAGAAAGCTTTGTTCGTCAAAAACTGATTTCCAGTTTTGGCCGCCATCTTCTGATTTCCAAACACCGCCATGAGAATAGCCGATGTAAATGATGTTGGGATCAGACGGATGAACCGCAATGGTATTGATGCGTGCACCAATATTGCCCGGGCCTTCAAGTTTCCATGGAGCCGAAAAACCTTTTATTCCATCGCGCGATTTTGCTGCCAGATCTGACTGGTGTGCTACTCGCATGGCAGCTGTATAGGTGCTGATATCTGTGCGAAAATCAGGCCATTCGCGAAGTGTAAATAACCACTCTGCCGGGCGGAGATTGCTGGTGTCTTTCAAATCTTTCCCTTCATTTTCAAGCGTCTGTCCTGGGGTAGGAGCAGTTTCTTTTTTTAAGTTTTTCAACAAAAAAAGCAAAAAAAGGAAAACTACAGCACCTAAAATGACAAGATTTCGGGCTGGAAAAGTGCTACGGGTTTGACGTTGGAACATATCGGAGAAAAAGCGTTAATCTTGAATGCGAAGGTACTGCCTTTGATATCCAGCGAAAGCGAAAACTTGCATCTCTGCCGATTTGAGCTGTTTTACCCGGCTAATCCGCTTTATCTTTGTATGCTATGTTACAACCTTCGGACTACTATGCTTCAGTGCGTGAGACCTTCCGCACCCACGGGAACCCAGAGACCGCACAGGGCCAAATGGCTTATATGCGCAATCAGTTTGAATATTTTGGGCTCAAGATGCCAGCGTGGACGGCGCTTACCAAAACTTTGCAGGCACAAAACGGCATCTCGGAAGGGGAAGATCTGAAAACACTCATCCGGCTTTGTTTCCAGGATGAGCATCGGGAAATGCACTATTTTGGACTGGAAATCCTGGAAAAGACGCTAAAAAAACAGCCTTCGGAGTGTATAGAATTTTTGGAAGAACTCATTTGCACCCGTTCCTGGTGGGATACGGTCGACTGGATCAATAAACTGGTGGGACTGCATTTTCGCAAATACCCCGAATTGATCCAGCCGGTCACCGAACGCTGGATGGCTTCCGGAAATATCTGGCTACAGCGCGTTTGTCTCATCTTTCAACTCACCTATAAAGAAAAAACAGACACGGCCCTGCTTTTTAAGTATATAGAAAGGGTAGCTGGCTCCAAGGAGTTTTTTCTGCAAAAAGGAGCCGGTTGGGCTTTGCGACAATTGGCCAAAACCAACCCGGAAGCCGTGCGGGCATTTGTTGAAAAAACGCGCCTGGCTCCTTTGACCCGGCGGGAAGCTTTGAAGAGTATTTAAAGTTAGGAGTTACAAGTTTATTGTTAGTGGCAACTTTGGAACAAAATGACAACAAGCATGGATTATATATATTTTAAGGGACCTAGTGAAGACATGTCAGACTTAGTTGACATAAAAACCACTTGTTCAATTTGTGGCAAAATTGACAATTGCTTTGAACTGGACTATGCTTTGACAAACGAGTTTAACCAAAATGAAAAAGAAGGTAAAGTTGGTTGTTATGCTTGTTTAAGAGAAGGCAAGTTTGGTTTTTGGCACGATACAGAATTTGGAATGCTTGACGAAAATGGACTCTCAAAAGTGTATAACCATAATATGGACAATCCACCTGCTATTCCTCAAGATCTTCTCAAAGAGATGCTTCGAACACCAAGAATCGTAACCTGGAATCAAGAACTTTGGTTGACACACTGCAATGATTTTATGATTTATAAAGGGACTTGGGAACAGAAAGACTTTTATTCAAACAGTCAAAATGGGAACGGAAGAAAACTATTTTTGGAAATGACAAACGAAGACCTGTTGCATTTATGGGATGAATCACTGGACGAAGAGCAAGAAAAACTGGTTGAGTGGCATGCCACATATTATGTTTTTCAATGTAGACAATGTAATATCTTAAGAGGAAATTGGGACTGTGACTAAAAGCCCGAAATCGTTAGAAACCACGAATTCCTGAATTGGCTGGAACGGGAATAAACAATGCCCCGTCGAGCTTGCGCTCGGCGGGGCATTGTCATGAAAGGTGGTGAAAAAATTTGGTTAGATGGTCGTTGGGGCTCTCAGTGCATAAATTTTGCGGCCAGCGTAAATCGCGGCAAGTACCATTGTGTAAGTGAAAGTTGCTGTCATGGCTAAGTATTGTCGGTTTAGTGATTAAAAATTTACGACGCTTATCTGTTGCGACCTTTAATGATTTCATAACGCGCAGGATTATTCGGGCGCTGCCAGAAAAATTTATTTTTCTTCAAATAAATTTTAAGTAATTGATAGTCAAATATTTGGAGACAAAAAAATTAGTTTAAAAGCATTTGCTTGTCGTATCTACGAATAAATTCGTAGAAAAATTTGCAACTACGAAATATTTCGTAGAATCTTTGCGTTCTAATCACCCAACTCGCGGATCACGAGTGACCTAATTCAACAATTATGAGCTTAGCCCGGCCAACCGACTCTGAACTTGAAATCCTGCACATCCTCTGGTCGCAAGGACCCAGTACCGTGCGCACTGTAAATGACCTGCTCAACGAGCAGCGCCGAAATACTCCATCAGCCAAAGAGTCTGCGGGCTATACCACGACCCTGAAACTCATGCAGATCATGTTTGAAAAAGGTCTGGTGACCCGGGTAGAGGAAGGGCGTACGCACGCCTACACTGCCTTCGTGCAGGAACGTGATACGCAAGGGGTGCTCCTGCAACAGTTTGTAGACAACGCTTTTAAAGGCAGCACCGCCCGGCTAGTTATGCAGGCACTTGGCAACCATGAAGCCAGCACTGCAGAACTGGATGAGATCAAAGCATTGATTGCCAAAATTGAATCTGAGAAATAAGCTAAAGCAAACATAGAATGGTTTTGAGCACGGACGGTTTTCAATCATTTTGAAATCACGCATTTGCATCACTCAAATCATTAAAATCACTTTCATCACAGAATATGATGACAATGCCCGACGCTTTACTTCGCGCCCTTGGATGGGCACTTACACACTCCCTCTGGCAAGCTGCAGTGACTGCGCTTGCGCTCCTTATTTTGTTGCCCCCGTTGCAAACGGCCCGGCAACGATATTGGGCAGCTTATGGCGCGTTGATGGCCGTTTTGGCAGCGGCAGTGGGTACTTTCATTTGGATGTACGAGCCGGTTTCGGCTGCCGGCGCAGGAGTGCAGGTAAACAATCCGGAAAACATCTTTTTTTTCGGGTCTAACCAGTACTTAAGTACAAGTCTGGTCGAGTCCTTTTCGCATTGGCTGGAGTTAAATCACACCCTCGTGGTTGCCATCTGGCTCATTGGATTTGTGTTTTTTCTCCTTCGACTGGGGATGGGGCTTTGGCAGGCGCATCGACTCAGGACCCGCGGTGTAAATACCCTGGAAGCTATTTGGCAGGAAAAGATCCGCACGCTAAGCGAGCAGATCGGGGTTTCCCGCAGTGTCCAGCTTTTTGAATCGGCGTGGGTACACGCGCCGCTCACGATGGGTTGGTTGAAGCCTGCGATCCTGTTGCCCATTGGTTTTGTAAACCACCTTTCATTTGCTGAGGTAGAAGCTGTGCTGGCACATGAGCTGGCGCATATCGCCCGGCGAGATTGGATCTTTAATCTTCTGCAGGCATTTGTTGAAAGTATTTTTTATTACCACCCAGCCGTGTGGTGGATCTCGCAGGTCGTGCGCCGCGAACGTGAAAACGCTTGCGACGACGTTGCGCTGGCTGCCACAGGCAACCCACTCGCTTTTGCCCGCGCGTTGGTACAGGTACAGGAAATGGCCGCTCCGGTACCAGCCCTTGCGCTCGCCTTAAGTGGCAAACGCCGCCGCCCATTATTGGAACGGGTCAGGCGGATCTTGAATCAAGCACCACAACAACAACATCAAGTTATGGAAAAAATTACAGCAACTGTTATACTGCTCGCGCTATTGGCCCTCGTGGGCCTGCGGGCCAATTCTGTGCCGTCCATCGAAGCGGCCTTTGCCCAGATCGCCGACATACCTGCCAATTTTTTTGGTGGAGAAAGTGATGGGGATCAAATGGCAAATGACAGTGTACCCAAACCCAAAAACACCCGAAAGATCACCCGGGAAGACGACAATGGACGCGTAGAAGCGGAGTTCAAAAACGGCAGGATCACCCGCCTCAACATCGACGGAAAAGAAATTCCGGAAGCAGAATTTGAAGCGCACGAGGCTATTATCGAGGAGTTGGCAGCGGACACGCCACCCCCACCGCCTCCGCCGCCGGCAGATTTTTTTGGAAACCGACCGGGTGTCAGTGGGTTTGAATTTCCTGAGCCTCCGGAAGCCCCTGAGGCTCCAGAGGCGCCGGATTTTTTCAGATTCGGTCCTGCATTTCCCCCACTTGCGCCGCTGCCTCCTATGGCCTCGCTCGGGGGTGGAATCAGTATCTTGTCAGATAAGGACGAAGCTGGAAACACCATTATCCGCCTGGATAACCACGGCAAGGGTACCGAGGTCATTGTAAAAGATGGCGCCATCTGGATCGATGGCAAAAAATTAGAAAAAGGCGAGTCTGTTGATATTCCGGGCTTCAGCTTCGGAGAGGATGGGCAGTATTTTTTCAATATTGGTGCGGATGGTATTGGCTATGGCTTTGGGGATGGAAACTTTGCTTTTGGAGATATCGATGCCATTGCACATGGTATTTCTCCGGAACAACGGGCAAAGCTGGAAGCCGAAATGGAAAGCCTGAGGGAAGAGCACGCAAAAATAATGGAAGCGCACCGACGCAACTTTGAGCTTGACCGGAAACAAGCGGAAAAAGATTGGAAGAAGAACCAGAAAGAATGGGAGAAACAACAAAAGGAGTGGGCAAAAGGGCAAAAAGAATGGGCTAAGGAGCAGCAAAACTGGGCACGTCAACAAGAGAGCTGGCAAGCAAGCCAGGAAAAATGGCAGGCCGAGGCCCGTGCTGTGGAGGCCAAAAATCAAGCCATGCAGGACATGTTGAAAAAGGAACTCCTGCGGGATGGTCTTATCACGGACCCGGAGCACTTTTCAATGCAATTGAATGCCTCGGAATTAAAGATCAACAAGAAAAAACAATCCGAAGCAATGCACAAAAAGTACCTGGAACTGATAGAAGGTGCTACCGGAAATAAGATCAAAGGAGAAAACAGTTTCCTCTTCAATTACACGGATTAAGTTAAAAGTATCAAGTTTCAAGTGGAAAGTTTTACCAGGGCCTGGCATTCGTTATTTGGGCAGGTCCAACTTTCCACTTGAAACTTTCAACTTGATACTTTTACTACCCCCTTGAAACGCTATTGTTCCCGTTCCAACAGATCAGCAACAGTTTTTCTCAAAATCGCTTTGCGGTCTTCGGGTACCTGAATGGCCTCCAAATGCTGGAAAGCTTCCTGCTGGAAACGCCGCTTTTCTCTGGAAACCAATTCAGGAATAGCATTTCGGTCAAAAATGGCCCGCACTGCTGCCACTTTTTCATCAGGATTTTCTGCGCCCGTTTTCATCCAATCGAGCAATTCATTGCAGTCCGCAGTGGGGGCAGTTTCCAGGGCTTTTAGTACAAGCAGCGTCTTTTTGTTTTGCAAAATGTCGCCGCCCACCTGCTTGCCAAACTTGGCCGGGTCGCCGTAGGTATCCAGCAGATCATCCTGAATCTGAAAAGCAACCCCCGCCAGGCGCCCAAATTCGTACAAATGACGTGCATCGGTTTCGGAGGCTTTGGCGCATACGGCGCCCATTTCAAGTGCACCACCGAGCAAAACGGCCGTTTTCAATTCGATCATCTGCAAATATTTAGGGATGCTTACTTTCGGCTGCGTTTCGAAATCCACATCCATTTGCTGGCCTTCGCATACTTCTGTAGCTACCCGGTTGAAAATCCGGATCAATCGAAGCGCAGTATCCGCATCCTCCATGCTTGCCAAAAAGCGATAGGCAAAGATCAACATCACATCACCGCTCAGGATGGCAGTCGTGGTATTCCATTTGTGATGTACCGTAGGCTGCCCCCGACGTAAGGGGGCGGCATCCATGATATCATCGTGCATTAACGAGAAATTATGAAAAAGCTCGACCGCCCAGGCCGCTGAAAGCGCAATTTCTACGTTATCCTCAAAAAGTTCGTGTCCCATCAGGACCAAAGCTGGGCGGAGGCGCTTTCCACCAAGGGTCAGGATGTACGCACAGGGCTCGTAAAGCGCTGGTGGTGAGGCAGGAAAGGGGTTTTTGTTTGAAAAGGAAGCAATTAAATCGAGTACTTGAGAAAGATTGCGCATGGTGGCAGCTGTTGAATTAGGCGCAAACTAACTGAGCAAAATTGGTTTCGTGTAAAAAAGTTACAAATAAAAAAGGTTGACCGGGGGAATGGTCAACCTATTTAATTTTTTGAAGAACAAAATCGGTGTTGGATTAAAAGCCTGCCGATCCTTAAAGACGAGCAGCTAAAGCCGAAAAATAGCCAATTACTTGCGGGGAAAAACGTACCAACGCAATAGTGGCTACAGCAGTAAATAATACAAGCATAGAACAAGTGTTGATTATAGTGAAACGATTTAGTCTGCCTGTGTCTTAGCAAATTATAGTTCTGCTAAGGGGCACGAAGGTAAAGTTCTATTGGGGTTTAACAAGTAATCGACAGGATTTTTTTGTTAAATTTACATTTATTTAAAGAGTGGCATTCTAAAGAGGTTTTCTATTTACTTTTGCATCCGATTTCACCTGTCTATCATTAAATTAAAGTCTTTGGCGCATGGTTTTTAACAACATTCTTGAGACAATTGGCAAGACCCCGCTAATCCGCCTGAACAATATCGTACTACACATCCCTGCAACTGTGTATGCTAAAGTTGAGGCCTTTAACCCTGGGTTGAGTGCTAAAGACCGCATTGCCCTTCACATGATCGAACGCGCTGAGCGCCTGGGCAAACTTAAGCCCGGAGGTACTATAGTAGATGCTACCAGTGGCAACACTGGGTTCAGTCTCGCCATGGTGGCCGCTATCAAAGGCTATAAGTGCGTGCTTACCGTAACCAGCAAAATCAGCGAAGACAAGTTGAACAACCTGAAAGCAATGGGTGCTGAAGTACACCTTTGTCCTCAGGAGGCCAAGCCAAACGATCCGGCGTCCTATTACCGCCGTGCAGAACAGCTTGCCAAGGATATTCCGGGCGCTTATTATATCAATCAAAACTTCAACCAGGAAAACAGCGAAGCACACTATCTTAGCACAGGCCCGGAGATCTGGGAACAAACAGAAGGGCGTATCACACACCTTATCGGCGCTACCAGTACGGGTGGCACAATGTGCGGTTCTGGCCGTTACCTTCGAGAACAAAACCCAGATCTTAAGATTATCGGGGTGGATGCTTATGGTTCGGTACTTCAGAAATACCACGAGACTGGTGTGTATGACGAAAAGGAGATTTATCCTTACCGTATCGAAGGAACTGGGAAAAACATCATCCCGGCTAATATGGACTTTGACCTGATCGATCGGTTCGTCAAGGTTACCGATAAAGATAGTGCCCTTCGCGCCCGCGAACTCGCCCGCATGGAAGGCATGATGGTCGGTTATTCGAGCGGTGCAGCACTCCAGGCGCTTGAGCAAATTCAGGACGAATTGACTGAAAACGATCTGGTGGTATTGATCTTCTCAGACCATGGCTCGAAATATGTTACCAAGTTCTTCAGCGACAAGTGGATGATCCAACAAGGATTTTTGGAGCAGGAACTGGAAACTGTGTCATAGATCAAGCGATATTTTTTGACAGGATATACAGGATGAACAGGATACGTCGGCTTCGCCGACTGCGTAGCATGGAGTTTTGTGACGACTATTCCATATGCTTTCTAAAACCTATGAGGTCTCCCATGATTCATCATTTCTCATTCATCATTCATCATTAACAAGAAGTGGATTTATTCGACCGCATTTACAATCAAGCTGGCCCATTGGGCAAATACGCTGAGGTGGCTGAGGGCTACTATATGTTTCCTCAATTGGAGGGAGAACTCGGCAATCGCATGACTTTTCAAGGCAAAGAGGTGATTTGCTGGAGTATCAACAACTACCTCGGGCTCGCCAATCATCCCGAAGTCCGCAAAACTGACGCAGAAGCTGCCGCACGCTGGGGTTTCTCTTACCCGATGGGCGCCCGAATGATGAGCGGCGACACCCAGCTCCACCACGAACTCGAAACGAAACTTGCCCACCACGTTGGCAAACCTGCCGGCTTATTGGTGAACTACGGCTATCAGGGTGTGATGTCTGCTATTGACGCGATGCTAACCCGCCATGACGTAGTGGTATACGATTCTGAAAGTCATGCATGTATCGTGGATGCAATGCGTATGCACATGGGGAAACGTTTTGCTTACACGCACAACGATATAGGGAGTCTCGAAAAATGTCTGGTACGCGCCAAACGTCTTACCGAAGAGAGCGGCGGCGGTATCCTCGTTATCACGGAGGGTGTATTTGGTATGCGTGGCGACCAGGGCAAACTCCGTGAGGTATGCACCCTGAAAGAAAAGTACGGATTCCGCCTGTTCATTGACGACGCACATGGTTACGGAATGCTTGGGAAAACAGGAGCTGGGACAGCTGAAGAGCAAAATGTGACGGAGGATGTCGACATTTATTTCAGCACATTTGCGAAAAGCATGGCGCTTATTGGTGGATTCATCGCAGCACAACCAGAAATCATTCAGTTTCTGAAGTACAACATGCGCAGTCAGATTTTCGCCAAATCATTGCCATTGCCCTTGGTAGAGGGGCTTTTGAAGCGTTTTGAATTGCTTATTACGCATCCTGAGTTTCGTGAAAAACTTTGGCACAATGTGCGCATCTTACAAGCCGGACTCACGGAGCGCGGCTTCGATATAGGTGATACCAATACTTGCGTAACCCCTGTGTATATGCACGGTGAGGTGGAAGAAGCGATGGCACTTGTGAAAGATTTGCGCGACCAATATGGTGTTTTCTGCTCCATGGTTGCCTACCCGGTCATTCCCAAAGGAATGCTGATTCTACGCCTTATTCCAACTGCCAACCATACAGAGGAAGATATTCAGGTTACCCTTGATGCATTTACGGCTGTTCGTGAAAAAATGCAGGCAGGTATTTACAAGCAGTTTGTACCGGAGATACTGGTATAAAACAATATTTGAAATGCTGCAATCAAAAGTAAGCCTCGTCAACTATCTCGTTGGCGAGGCTTACTTTTAAAGGGCTTATTGGCGAGGCTCTTGGAGCATCTCAATATTAAGAGCTTGTTCGGGAATTAGTTTTAATCCGAAAGCGAGTAAATTTCATTTCAGGAAAGGCAAAATTTGCAGTCGTGGGCAATACAGCGTCCCGATTGAAGCGGAATAATGCTGAATAAAATAAAATTTGCTGGTTTCCGGCCAAAATCTACTTTCTGAACAAGCTATAAATGCTCCAAAAATCAGGTCCGGCGGAGCGTAATGATCCGGGAATGATGTAGCAGGCGGAGCACCGGATACATTGGGTCAAATTCCCAGGGTTTTGAGGCAAAATTGGGACTGTTCGGATGTTTATGGTGGTTATTTTGAAACAACTCTCCCAATAATAATAAGTCAAAAGGAAGGGTGTTGCGGGAGTCATCCCCGTTCTCGTAGTTTTGGTAGCCATATTTATGGCCGCACCAATTAACTGCAGCACCGTGTATCGGGCCCATTAAAAAGTGCAGCGGAAGGAGGAGGTACATCCACCAGGAAGTGGCAAAAACCACATAAAAAATAATGTAGCCAGCACCCCAGGCTAAACGAGAAAACCAAGAGCTTCCGAATTTATCCAGCCAGTTCCAAGTTGGATAGTTACCTAAAAAATTGGGGGCAACATCAAGGGTGCTTTTCATCAGGCCGCTAAAAATCTTGGCCGTATGGGCCATCAGCCCAAAAACATCTTTGAAAAAATGGGGGGAGTGCGGATCCTTTTCAGTGTCAGAAAAAGCGTGGTGCATCCGGTGCATGATGGCATAAGCCTTGGGTACCAAATAGGATGAACCTTGAGATGCGTAGGCTAAAAAATGAAAAGTGCGCTCCCAAAATTTGTTCATCGTGAACATTTTATGCGAGGCGTACCGGTGATGGAAAAAGGTTTGAAAAAAGATGGAAGTGAACCAATGGGCAAGAAAAAAGACTAAAACAGGCATGCTTAATTTATGTTTGAACGGTACAACGTTACGCAATATTCATGGCATCGACTTTCGAAAAAAAGGTATCAAACCAACGCTGGTCCAACTTTTAACAGCCTGTATTGATTCTTGCCAATAATTTCCTTCAAACAGCAGGGCGGGCAAAATGTTTACACTTTGCAATCGGGTTGTGCACGGGTTTATACTGTTTTTGCAAATTGATTTTTTAAAGATCTGGTACAAATAATTTTTGACTCACCTTAACGACATATTTCACACCTTCCGCAACGTATAAATGCCGAAATTTGCCCGATTATGAGCGCCACCACCATCCTTGAAAATATTATTGACGAACGTGCCGAAATGGTCCAGTTAGACCCTGTTGGCCTGGATCATATCCTTTCAGAAGGTTGGCGGCTACTTGGACGGCGTTTTGTACGCCATAATTTTTCAACCTGGCATCGTAAACTCTGTCGTACTATTCCGCTCCGGGTTCGATTGGCACAATTTGAACCTACTAAAAGTCAACGCCAGACCCTTCGGCGCAATGAAGATCTTCGTGTATTAAGTGCCCCGGCCCGATTTGATTCGGAAAGAGAGCGGCTTTTCGAACTTCACCGGATGCGTTTTCATGAAAAGCAGGCTACTACACTTGCCTCATTCATTCACGTTGAATCCCCAAACCTTTACCCTACGGTGGGTCGAGAATTAGAGGTGCATCTGAACAACGAGCTCATAGCATGTTCTTTTTTTCATCTTGGCCAAAAGGCCGTTTCGGGCACCTATTGTGTATTTGACCCTGCCCATAGCCGCCGAAGTCTCGGTACGCTTACAATGCTTTTGGAGCTACTCATCGCCAAAGAATCGGGTATGGAATTCTATTATCATGGCTATGCGTACGACATTCCATCCCAGTTTGATTACAAACTAAATGTCAAAGGTTTAGAAGCCTTAAACTGGGAGACTGGGGTTTGGTCGCCCATGGATCGGGTGCCGGTAAGACGCTGGGTGGATATAGCAGAGTTTGAGAAGTAGCTTCAGGAATCGCCTAACTTAGGGGCCACATTAGTCCTTGGGAAATGGAATGCCTTGTTCCCGAATTTGCTGCTGTATGGCAAGGCGCAGATCGCTTTGCACCTGCTCGGCCTCCAATTTTTTATGCGTCCAAAACCTGACCTCATACACCACACATTTATCTTGAAAATCAGAAAATCTAACCTCTGTGCGACGCTCGGGGTCATTGTTCAAAATATCTTGTTGAGACGCGGCTGCCGCAGTAAGTAATGCCAGCATTATCCGCTCATCTGCTGCATGAGATACGCGCACTTGAATTCTAAAGGCTGATGGATGGGTATCGTGATGCGTCCAGTTTAATACGTTTTCTGTAATAAATTTGTGGTTGGGTAGGATCATTGTGTGGCCATCACGCGTGAGTACCTTGGACGTACGGAGGTTTATTTCCTCCACCTTGCCTACTTTGCCGTCCACCTCCAATACATCGCCAATTTCAATGGTGCCTTCAAAAAGCAGGAAAATGCCAGATACAATGTCCCGAAAAATTGGCTGAACCCCCAATCCAAGTCCGACCAATAAAGCGGCTGAACCAGCCAGGATCACTGAGATATGGATGCCGATTATTTCCAGCATCGCAGCTACTGCAACGGTCCAGATAAAATATCTGGCAAGGAGATAAATCGACATCCGCCGGCCTTTGTCAGACAGCTTTAAGAGTCGCCCTTTTCCATCCCGATTTATCACCCTACGGATGGTACGTAGGAGTAGTGCACTAAGTAGCCACACCAGGAATAAACCCATCAGCATAGTCATCGTGAAGGTGTATTCACCTATACTAAACAGCTGATAATCAAATATGGGATGCATTATTTAATAGGGTCAATGGGATGAATGTGGTCAATGAGATAAATCTGCTTTGGACTCGGCCAAGCAGCAGGATCCTATCTCATTGACTACATTAAATCAATTAAATCATGGGTACGTAAAGTTCGCCATTAAGCACATTGCGCGATATTACGATGCGCTGGATTTCGGAGGTGCCTTCGTAGATCTGGGTGATTTTAGCATCACGCATTAATCTTTCCACGTGGTATTCTTTTACAAAACCATAACCACCGTGGATTTGTATCGCTTCTACCGTATGGCGCATTGCTACATCTGAAGCAAATAATTTAGCCATTGCAGCGGCCTGGTCATAGTTTAGGTGCTGGTCTTTCATGATCGCAGCGCGATAAACAAGCAAACGAGCCGCTTCTATTTCAGTGGCCATGTCTGCAATTTTGAATGCAATGGCTTGATGTTGACTGATAGGCTTGCCGAATGCCTCGCGTTCTTTTGCGTAGGCGACAGAGAGCTCGTATGCTCCGGCTGCGATGCCTAATGCCTGAGATGCGATACCAATTCGACCACCAGAGAGGGTTTTCATGGCAAATTTGAAGCCGAAACCATCTTCACCGATGCGATTCTCCTTGGGTACTTTTACATCAGAGTACATGATGGAAGTAGTGTCAGAAGAACGTATACCAAGCTTATCCTCTTTCGCACCAATCGCCACGCCCTGCCAATCCGCCTCTACAATGAGGCAATTGATTCCTTTATGGCCCTTGCTGACGTCAGTCTGTGCCATTACCAGGTGAAGTTTTGAGGTAGCGCCATTCGTGATCCAGTTTTTCGTACCATTCAACAAATAGTGGTCACCCATGTCAATCGCCGTAGTCCGTTGACTGGTGGCGTCAGAGCCAGCTTCGGGCTCCGAAAGGCAAAAAGAACCGATCCATTCACCGGTAACAATCTTGGGCAGGTATTTGCGCTTTTGTTCTTCTGAACCAAAGGTTTCAATTCCCCAGCAAACCAAAGAGTTGTTCACCGACATGATGACGGAACAGGAGTTATCCACCTTAGAGATTTCCTCCATTGCAAGTACGTATGAAAGAGAGTCCATACCACCGCCGCCATATTCGGGCGAAACCATCATACCTAAAAAGCCAAGTTCACCCATCATTTTGACCTGCTGGGTGGGATATAGACCTTTGCTGTCGCGTTCGATTACGCCGGGCTTGAGCTCATTTTGGGCAAAATCTCTGGCAGCTTGTTGCACAGCGAGCTGTTCTTCAGTTAGGTGAAACATTATTTGAACGATTGACGGTACAGGCTGCGCTTCATACAATTTTCCTCTGAAACGAATTTCGGTGCAGCTATTTCCCTGTGGTGAAACGATAGATTGGTTTTACGGCGGCGAAAGTACGACCGCTAAAAAAAAAGAACCCCGTTAAAGTCTAAAACTTTCAACGGGGTGCTATAAAACTGCTGAAAAAATTACTGGATCACATGTTTTTCAGCCACTTGTAGTACTTCCTTGTCCGTAACGCCACGATGAACGAAGGCTATTACACTGCAATATTTTGCTTCCCAATCTGCCGGAAGTGAAAAATTAAATGTTTTGTTGACCAATTGTCCTACTTCGAGTGGCTCTGTGATGATGTCGCCGCTGGGAGCGGTTACCACATCGCGCACCACGTGGCGGTGAACGTAATTTGTAATGAGTGTAGATCCAAAAAGCTGAGGATCTACGATGCTGTCCTGCGTAATTAAGATCGTCAACCGGTGTTCTCCCGATAGCGACTGGTCTGGCAGGATACCAACTTTGATGCTTAGGGCGCGTGAGGCAGGATTAAAAGTGTTTTCTAAAGTAACAGCCAGACTTGGATCTGTTTGCAGGTCTTGAGCAATTTCACCGCCCCAACGGGTGTGCGGCGTAATGAATATAGAGGTTTCATTGGGCAAAAGACGGCGGTTGATCGAAGCTGTAGGAAAGCCTTCGAGAGCACCAATATAATTGGCAAGTTCCTGTGTTTTTGCCGTGCGGAAATCGTATTGACTTGAGGCGAATGGTAAAGAAAAGTTACCTGCAGCATGGATGGATGCAATCACCAGATTCTCTGCACCATATTGTTGCTGCAAGGCTACCAGGGTCTGAGAGCCAAGGGGGCAGTTTTGACAATGCACACCAGTTATCTCTTCTACCAGTACGGTTCTTCCTTTTACATTGAGGCTTGGATCTGGAATAATAATAGGTTGCTCCTTGCAGGCTACCATGAACAGCAATGCTGCGGGGCAAAGGAAAAGCAGGATATTTTTCATCGCTATAATTGAATTAATGAAGTCAAAAGATCAGTGCGTTTTTAAAAAAAAACTAAGAAAATGTTCTAATGAAGTGCTTAAAATGAAGCGTTTACGGTAAGCCGAACCCCATGAAATGCGGGCTCTAAACGGCAAATACCTCCGGCACAATTGATTCCCTCCACCTGTTTAACGTATGCCAGTGATACACGAGTGGATTTCAGAGAATATACTATTCCCAAAGATGGAAAATGGGTGCCATCGTATTTTTGTTTCTCTTTTGCTTGTTCTGGAGTAAGGTTTTCGTCCAGCGATTTGTGCTTGATCTTGTACATATCGGAGGCATAAATAATCCAGTGGGGAGCCAGGCCTACTTCTACCAGTCCATTGACCCAGGAGCCAAATTCATCGTCGGTGGCTAAATACTGGGCTTCTACCCGCACCGATCTTCTTGGGGTGAATTTATATAGAAATTCGGTGTAAGGTGTAAGTGCGTTCACGTAACCACCTTTCCCTTGATAGATCAGGATATTGTATTTTAGGACCTGTAAGCCTCCGATAACCTGCCATTTGCGCTTCTGTTTGTAGGTAAATTCCGGCGTAATCTCGCGGTAAAGTTCAACTCCGTCCAAAAGCCGAATGTCTGAGACATTGATACTTGCAGATAGTTTTTTGTTGAACTTATAGCGCGTATCCAATTGAAAGGACTGTTCGCCCAATTCCTGGGTGGCGGGTGAGAAACGCGCGGTTAGTCGGTAGGTATTTTGCTTCGCCATAGGGGGCAGAAAATTGATGGCGCCCTGCGTACCTAAAGCATTTGGCGTTTGGCGAAATGAAAAATCTTTGGTGCGTTTTGCTTCGAATGAAATGCCGAAGCCATGTTTGGAATAGCCAAGGCTGGAATATACTGTGTATCCGGTTCGATTGACCAGCTTGCCATAGGTCGTTTCAATTTCGTTGCCGATCAGAATAGAATGGGGCGCATTTGGATCGTAGATCATATCCTTTGTCTTCCCTGCGGCCTCCACATACCAGGTAAAATCGCCGGCAGTCAGGGTATTGAAAACCGTTGCTGCATAAGTATTGTATTGCAGCTCGATCTGTTCATCCTTGATATAACCAGCCACTTCAAATTTTGCGTCGTCGATGGTTACACTATTGTAAGTACGACCTACAATACCTGCTCCAGGTGCAAAGGATAAGTTTTTAGTAGAATCGGGTTTGAAAAAACCCTCCATAGAACCGCCTCTAAGTACCGTTCCGTACTGATCGAACTGCTGTTTTTGGCGTCCTGCGAATGCTTTTACTTTCCAATTGTCATTGAAGCGATAGCCTACCTGTGCACCATACAATGCATTGTCTATCATAAGGGTACGTTCTTCGTAGGCCCGGTAAATAAGGCCTGCTCCGATCTGGTCATACAGATAGCCACCAGACACATCAAATTTATCGATTTGCTTGTGTACAAACCAGCGGCCGATACCCACGTCAGTATAGACGGCACTTGGATTCAACAAATTGGAGTTGTTGAACATGTCAAAACGCATGCCCATGTCAAGTCCGTTGTGCGAATAATTGAGTGAAAGCCAGGTTTCAGCGCCGAATTTCAGGTAGTCATATTGTGGGATACCAGCGGTACCCAACACAGAGTCAGAGGCAAAGAAAAAATTGCCATTCCCCTGAAAGCTTCCCGTAATATGGGAGTTGTTTTGGGCAAAGCCAACAAAGCAAAGGGCGATAAAAGAGTGTAAAAGGAAAAGTCTTTTCATACAAGAAGGAAGGATATTTGGGCAAAGATAGCTTTCGCTGAAAATCCTTTCTCCTTTTGATGAAGTAAAATGGTCGTTTGCTGACAAATTAGCTCCAGCTCATAAATTCCGGAATATCCGCAATGACCTCAAAGCGGTTGCCTTTGTTATACATGACCTGACTCCATAACTGTGCGGGCTTGGATTTGAACAGGTAATTGGCATCCATATGTGCAGTGACCCAGGAGCCTATTTCCATTTCTTCTTCCAGTTGGCCACCTGACCAACCGGCATATCCGACAAAGAATCGGATGTTATTAGGCTCTATTAAACCATTGGAAATCAAAAATTTAAGACTTTCAAAATCGCCGCCCCACCATACGCCATCGGTCAATTGGATACTTTCTTCCAGCAAATCGCCCACATTGTGGACATAATGCAGGGTGTCTGTTTGCACGGGGCCGCCATAAAATACCTCAGCGTCGAAGTTTGGGAACGTGTTGATAAGTTCTGTCACCTTCATGTCTGTTTTTTTGTTAAGGATGAAGCCAACACTCCCTTCCTCATGATGTTCGCAAAGTAGTATTACGGCACGTTGGAAATACGGGTCAAGCATGAAGGGCTCGGCTACCAGGAGCTGCCCGCTTTTGATCATGGAATTGGTCTTCATCGCACCTAAAGGATTAGTTATGTACGAAAGTAAGTAAGAATATTTTTTCCTCCAAATTTTTAACAGGCAAAATTTACCTGGATGCTCTAACGATTTCTACTCCCGCAGAAGTACCCACTCGTTCAGCACCTGCATCGATCAGGGCTTGGGCATCGGCCAGGGTGCGTATGCCTCCAGCTGCTTTGATTTTGATATTTGCAGGAGCGAGTGCCCTAAGGGTACGCACCATTTCAGGGGTAGCGGGGTGGCCATGGAAACCAGTACCCGTTTTAAGCCAGGCCACACGGGAGCTGACCGCGAGTTCGCAGACACGGCGAATTTCATCGTAGGTAAGCAAACCACATTCCAGGATAATTTTGAGGGTGCGGCCGCGCAAATTGGTTGCAAGGGCGATCGCTTCGATATCGTTGCCAACGTGATTCCAGTTTCCGCTTTTGAGTGCTGAAATGTTGATTACAGCATCAATGTCGTCTGCACCCTCTTCGGTAGCACGTTTGATCTCTTCACTTTTGGCTGCGATCGCTGAATATCCCATGGGGAAACCCACTACAGTCACGATGCGCGTTTTTGGACTCATCTCGTCAATAAACCGCCGGGCATCCCGAACAAAAAAGGGTGGTATACATACTCCCGCGAATTTATGCTGTTGGGCTTCTTCGCAAACGCGACGCACATCCGCTAAGCAGGTGTCTGGCTTTAGGAGTGTCTGTTCGATGAATTTGGCGATATCTGACATAGTAATTTCCACAATTATTGAATAAAAACTAACCCTTACGGCACTTCCACCGCATTAAGTACCTGCCTCACGATGTCTTCTGCGGTGAGTCCTTCTGCTTCGGCCTCATAGGTAAGACCAATACGATGCCGAAGTGCATCTGCACAAATATAACGTACATCTTCTGGTACCACATAACCCCGGCGGCGCAAAAAGGCCGTGGCGCGGGATGCCTGCGCCAACGCTATACTGGCCCTCGGAGACCCACCGTACTGAATCAGCGAGGCAAGATTTTTTAATCCAAATTGAGCTGGGTTACGAGTAGCAAATACAATATCAAGGATATATTGCTCTATCTTTTCGTCCATATAAATACCATGCATCACCTCACGGGCTCGGAGCAAGGTGGCGGTGTCGAGCACTTTATGCACATAAGGCTGCTCTCCCGAAAGGTTGCGACGCATGATATCGCGTTCTTCATCTTTGGAGGGATAGCCAATTTTAACCTTTAATAAAAAGCGATCGGCTTGTGCTTCAGGGAGCGGGTAGGTCCCTTCCTGCTCAATAGGATTTTGGGTAGCCAGCACCAGAAATGGATCATCCAAAGGGAACGTCTCAGAGCCGATGGTGACCTGTCGCTCCTGCATGGCTTCAAGCAATGCACTTTGCACTTTGGCGGGTGCCCGGTTGATCTCATCGGCAAGCACAAAATTGGAAAATACCGGGCCCTTGCGAACCGTAAATTCTGATTGGGCAGGGTTGTAAATCATTGTGCCCAATACATCCGCAGGCAGTAGGTCGGGTGTAAACTGTATTCTGCTGAATTTAGCATCTACAGCTTGTGCCAAGGTCTTGATCGCCAGGGTTTTTGCCAATCCTGGCATTCCTTCAAGTAGGATATGACCCTTAGTCAGCAGTCCAATGAGCAGTTTTTCGATCATTTGCTCCTGGCCGACAATAACTTTTGAAGTCTCGGCTTTTAGTAGTTCCACAAATCCACTTTCGAGATGAATCTGGTGGTTGAGTGCTTGAAGGTCAAAGTATTGGGCCATTTTGCTTTCGAATACAGGGATTTGTTTATTTAATGGGCTGAAGTCAAATCGGTGGTTCAATCAAATTTGCCAAGATACTTGGGGTCAATGTTCTATTGGAACGGGCAAAAGTAGCACGTGTTCCCGAGGTCTAAGCGCTTGTTAGGGATTTAGTTTTGAGGCGAACTCGAGTCGATATTGTTTTAATGGAGTCGAAATTTATAGTTGTGTGTGGTAAATACGGCGAAAATTTTAACGCGAATTAAAATAAATATTTGCCGTAAACGTACCAAAATCTACATTCCGAATAAGCGCTAAAGGTTTCTGCTGTGAAGGGTTTACCCTTTTATTACTTTTGCAGCCTAAAACCTACCCGTTCCTAAAATTTAAAATTAAACCAGCTGGTCTAACCAGAAGATTCAGCAGAAAATACTTGACACATGAAAGCATACGTTTTTCCTGGGCAAGGCTCTCAGGCAGTGGGCATGGGCAAAGAACTTTACGAGACGAATACCCAGGCCAATGAGCTTTACGAACAAGCAAACGCTATTCTCGGCTGGCGAATCAGCGAGGTGATGTTTAATGGAACAAAGGAAGATCTGACCCAGACCAACGTGACTCAGCCAGCCGTATTTTTAGAGAGCATTGTGCGGGCCAGGATATCAGGCACAGCATTTCAGCCTTCTGGGGTAGCCGGGCATTCATTGGGCGAATTTACAGCACTTTGTGCAGCGGGAGCATTGTCTTTTGAGGAGGCGCTTTCGCTGGTAAATAAGCGGGCATTTGCAATGCAAAAAGCTTGTGAACTGGCGGATGGAACCATGGCTGCCGTATTGGGCATGGAAGATGAAGCGGTAGAAGCCGTTTGCCTGGGCATTGAAAATGAGATTATTGTGGCAGCGAACTACAATTCTCCAGGCCAACTTGTCATTTCTGGTTCCCGTAAAGGCATTGAGATCGCAGTAGAAAAACTTATGGCAATTGGAGCAAAGCGGGTGCTGGTTTTGCCTGTGGGTGGGGCATTCCACTCTCCTTTGATGAAACCTGCACAAGACGAGTTGGAACAGGCCATCAACGCGGCAATTTTTTCAAAACCAATTTGTCCGGTTTATCAGAACGTTCACGCCAAACCCGTTACCGACCCTGAAGAGATCCGTAAAAATCTGGTAGCACAACTAACTGCCCCGGTGCGCTGGACCAAAACGATCGAAAATATGATTGCCGATGGCATCACGGAGTTTGTGGAAGTAGGAGCAAGTGCTGTATTGCGAGGTATGATCCGGAAGATCAATAAAGATGCGGTCACAGATGGCCTTTAGTACCGATGAAATAACAAACTCCAAATCATGAGGTTGTTGTTTCATCGGTACTTAACTTTGTAACTTAATAAATCATGTAAGCTCAACTTACCCAAACTCGAATCTCGGATGCGATTATTTTTTCTCTTTTCCTTTTTTCTTTCTGCTGCAGCGGCTTCTGCTCAGGTTGTTTCTGATAAACTGGAAGCCTATTTTTCGTTCGATAACTGCAATGGTGTTGATGACAGTGGCAATGGCTCAACCGGCGCCCTAAAAGGCAATATTGGCTGTACTTGTGGCCTCCGGGATTCTGCCATGTACTTCGTGGACGACAATGACGCGATTAACCTTGTGGGGCCTTTCGCCGATGTGTTTAGTACCAGCGACTTCACTGTCAGCTTTTATTTTCGACCCACTCCACAAAATAGTCAGCAAAATGCCTCACAACTGGTGATGGCCAAGCAAGACCAATGCAGTTTGAAAAATGCTTTTTGGGTACGATATAACGACTATGGACTGGTCGGAACCATTTCCTCCGGGATCAGCGAAAACGATTCACTGCTTGTATCAGTTACGGCGAAGCTTGACCGAAATACTTGTTGGCAGTTCATCACACTAACGCGGAGCAATACCCGATATTCCCTCTACGTGAATGGTATTCTGGCCGATTCACACGCCTCAGCGGCACGGATAGATCTGACCAATACAACTCCATTGGTCATTGGCGAACCGGTTTGTCCACTTGATTTGGAGTTGAAGGGAGTATTCGACGAATTGCGCTTTCACAGTAAAGCTCTTAGTGTGGACGAGATTAAAAAATATAACCTTCATGCTGACCAGATTTTGACCAGGGATACCTTGGTTTATTTGGGCAATTCTTTCCAACCAATTGTTACACAGTACTGTGTAGAACAATTCGTTTGGTCGCCAATAGCTGGGGTTGATAATCCCATCGAAGCAGAACCTATTATTACACCCACCACCACGACCACCTATGGAGTCACATTCAGCTATTCAGATGGCTGTGTAGCCAATGATACGGTCCACGTCAGGGTCATTGATCCTGAAACGCTTGATTGCAATTTAATATTCATTCCCAATGCGTTCTCTCCTGGTGAAACGCCCCATATCAATGATATGTTTGGGATCAGTAACCCTTTTGCAGTGGACGAATTTATCTCTTTCGAGATCTTTGACCGATGGGGTGGACGGGTGTTTGCTGCAAATACCCAATTTGATACCTGGGATGGAATGTCTAACGGAAAACCTAACAATCCCGGAGTTTTCCTTTACCGTCTGCGGTACAAATGTGATGGCGTGGAAAAAGTGAAAGCTGGAAGCTTAACGCTACTCAGGTAAAAAATGCTTTAGATCTTGTTTGGGGGGCGCGAGGCAAAATTTGTAGCTCAATCTGGGGTGCTAAGGCAAAAGTTTTAACGAAAATTGAAATACAAATTGCCGGGGGTAGCCCAATCCCAAATCCAGAACAAATGCTTAGAGTGTTTCGTTTAAGAACGGTGAAATGAATATAAAAAGAAAAGCCCAAGGCACGTTTGCCTTGGGCTTTTTCACTAAACCGTTTCTATTGTATGAAGCAGTAGATAGACTACCAAATTTGTGCCAAAAAAGAAAAAAATCAAAAAAAAATCAAAAATGTGAAATATTGCCGATAGTCAGTCCTTAATTATTTGGACAGCATTCGTAACAGTCTGTACATAAAAGCATTTTGCTACTGATTCGGACAAAAAAACAAAGGCTTAAAAAACTTCCATGTTCAATATGTTTTCAAAAATATTTTGGGTTCTCTTTCTTTTTTCTTTAACCTGTAGTGCATGTGATGATGAACAGACAAAGCGTACTGCAGCTGTCGCTACAGATCCTAATTTAACAGTGGCTCCCGATGGCATGGCCATTTTCAGGCAAAAATGTGTCATTTGCCATGGCGCGGACGGTACACTTGGCCTCAACGGTGCGAAAGATTTGAGCCAAAGTGTTCTGCCAATCGAGGAGCGGATCAATACAATTACCAACGGCAGAAAGCTGATGACCCCATTCGGCACCATCCTTAATCCTGACGAGATTAAGGCTGTTGCTACCTACACCCAAACCTTAAAAAAATAATCTTCGATGCAAAAAGATTCACTCGTTTTAGTCACCGGTGCTACCGGATTTGTAGGCTCCTATTTGATTCGGTCTCTGCTCCAAAAAGGGATGCGTGTCAGAGCCTTACGACGTAAAAATAGCCGTCTCGACCTGCTCGCGGGCGTAGCAGACAAAGTCGAATGGATACAGGCCGATGTGACCGATACGGGTGCACTCGAAGATGCTTTTGAAGGGGTGACCCATGTATGCCATTGTGCTGCAATCGTTTCCTTTCATCCGAAGGATGCCGATAAAATGTTGAAAGTTAACGTAGAAGGCACGGCAAATATCGTCAACCTCTGCCTCGACTTTGGTGTAAAAAAACTGGTGTATGTAAGTAGTATCGCTGCCTTGGGGCGGGCGACCAATCGCCCACATCTGGATGAAAGCTGTAAATGGGTAGAAAGTAAAGACAACAGTCGTTACGCAATCAGCAAGTACGGCGCCGAGATGGAAGTGCATCGCGGCATCGCCGAAGGACTATCGGTAGCGATCGTCAGCCCATCGGTCATTGTTGGGAGTCAGTACTGGGATGAAGGCATGGCCGGGTTTTTTAAAAAAATTGATCAGGGGCTTAAATTTTGCCCCAGTGGCGGTTCAGGTTTTGTGGACGTCCGCGATGTGGTGCGCTTTATGACACTACTTCTGGAAAGCGATATTTCTGGCGAACGGTACATTTTGAACAGCGACAATCTTTCCCACAAGCAGTTTTTTGGCATGATCGCCCGGGAATTGGGTGCTGTACCACCGCCGGTCACTGTCGGCCCTCTTTTGGCTGAAGTAGCCTGGCGGGTAGAATGGCTAAAAGAAAAGATTCTGGGCGTTACACCTATGGTTACCCGGGAAAGTGCCCGTGCCAGCGTGACGAACTACACCTATGGGAATGAGAAATCCCGCTCGGTGTTTGGATTTGAGTATTTGACGATGGAGCAGACGGTTAGGGATACTGCGAGGCAGTTTTTGGAGGCTAAGCGGGAGGGATTTGTGCTGAAGTTTTTGGGATGAAATTTATTTTGGGACCCGATTCTGCTCAAATTTTGAAAGGAAATAGCCTCGTAGGGGCCAAACATTGGTAGAAAAGGGCGTTTGGTTTTTGCTTGAATCTCGTAAAGGTCTAACATTGGTAAACCACCACCAGCATTTTTTTGCTCAATTTAATACGAATTGTTTTATATTTGTCTGAAAATTGACCAAAGCCAATGAATACCGCCCATTTCCAAAACCTGCCCGAGCACCTTTGTCGATATCTTTCCGAAGTAAAGTACAGCGCGTACATAGCCGTTTGCTGGTTTACGCACAAAGACATTTTTGAAGCGCTGCTTGAACGCCTTCAGCACGGGGTTCGAATCGTACTTCTGTTGGAATACGACAGCCAAAACATCCGGGAGGACGGACTTGATTTTCAAAAGTTTATCCGGTCTGGTGGTCAACTCTGGGCCTGTAGGGAGCTTGGATTGATGCACCACAAATTTGCGATTTTAGACAATCATCTACTCCTCTCAGGCTCTTTCAACTGGACTTACAATTCGAACGCTGAAAATCTGCTGATCACCGACGATCCGATGACGCTGGATGCGTTTCGGAAAGAATTTGAGCGACAAAAATCCAGGACCCAACGCATTTTTCAGGTACGTCGCGCCGATGTAAAAGTGTTTGCGGCTTTCCCCTTGTTTGAAAAAACGCAGTTTCCAATGGCTGATTTGCGCAAAAAAGTAAGTCAGGGAGCAAATGTGTGGCTGATTCGTTTGGACAAATTAAAAATCGACCGCAGTATTCTATTTGCAGAACATTACATCCCATTTGATCCAAAAAACCTACTTGGACCCTTTTGGATCGCTTATCGGATGTGGGACGAGGAGCTTTATGATGCGAAAATGGAGCGACTAAAAGCGGAATACGCTGATACATTGCTCCGGGATCTCCGTTGTTGGGCGCAGCGAATGAAGGTCGGCGATTTGGTTTTTGGATTATGCCGGAACGCCGTTCGGGCAAAAAATCCGAGTCAGAACAGCGTTCCGGCTTATATCACCGCTGTCGGAATAATTCAGTCCGAGCCTCAACCATTTTCAGGTGAGGAGTTCTCTACCTTTCGGGCGGTTCAATGGGTGAAAATCCTGGAAGAGGAGCCCTTTTTACTGTCGGAGAAGATTTCCGGGCAGTCGGTGCTGAAGTATCGAGGATCGGCATTGCGGGTTTTGCAGGAGGTGTTTAATTCGTAGATTTTTTTCTAAACCAAGTGTAATATTCAACGGATTGTTTTAAATTTGCCCATAATTTGTTTGTTGCTATATCTGCCTAAAGAAAAATTAAAAGGCCTCGACCACCCCGAATAATCAACAAGAATGCATACCGCTCGCCTCGAATATGATTCTTATGCTCAAGATGGCTACGTCAAAGTCATCTTATATGATGATCTGGTGGGTATCTGGTCATTCACCTTGAACATGGGCAAAATGAATGGGATGAAAATAAGTCATATTGTTTCAGGATGGAAAGTTGGTGGAGATGAGCCGTGAAGATGTTATGAACAGGCTATTTATTCGAAAGTTTTACCAAAAAACAAAGGAGGGTGGGCAGACCCCAGAGCCTCATTCCTTGTAGTGGGCCCCCTTAGGCGCCCGCTATTTTTTCAGTTTAAAACCGTTACAAACGGTAAATTATTTTATAGAAAAAATTAGCCCATGCCAAATTTCGCCCATCTACACTGCCATACCCAATATTCTCTCCTCGACGGAGCAGCGTCCATCCCAGGCCTTTTCAAAAAAGCCGCGGCAGATGGTATGAAAGCCCTGGCCATTACCGACCACGGGAATATGTTTGGCGTGTTCCAGTTTGTAGCCGAAGCGGCCAAGCATGAAGGCGTGAAACCGATTGTCGGTTGCGAGTTTTATGTCGTGACAGATCGTCACCGACGCACGTTCACCAAGGAAGACAAAGACAAACGCTTTCACCAGCTCTTCCTCGCCAAAAACCCGGAAGGCTATAAAAACCTCGTGAAACTCTGTTCCCTCGGCTATATACAGGGACTGTATGGCAAATACCCACGCATCGATAAGGAACTAGTTTTGCAGTACCACGAGGGCCTAATTGCCACCACCTGCTGCATCGGGGCGATGGTGCCGCAGGCTATCTTAAGAAAAGACGAAGCCACAGCAAGGAAGGAATTTGAATGGTGGTTCGATATTTTTGGGGAGGATTATTACATTGAAATTCAGCGACATCAGATGCCCGAGCAGGACCGGGTGAATGAGGTATTACTTCGCTGGGCCGATGAATACAAGGTCAAAGTGATCTGCACCAACGACTCGCACTATGTAGATCAAAAGGATTCCAACGCCCACGATATCCTGCTTTGTGTCAATACAGGAGAGAAACAGGCCACCCCGGCAATCCGGGAGTTTGTAGAAGAAGGCACGGTGATGAAAGG
Organism: Lewinellaceae bacterium; assembly: GCA_947476195.1. Lineage (GTDB taxonomy): Bacteria > Bacteroidota > Bacteroidia > Chitinophagales > Saprospiraceae > M3007. Next base: position 51,685 of record CANJPT010000009.1, read on the forward strand.
AGGCCGCTTTGCCTTTTGGAACGACCAGTTCTATTTCAAGACACAGGCAGAAATGGGAGCATTGTTCAAAGACGTGCCACAGTCTCTGGACAATACGATGGAGATCGTGGACAAGTGCGAGCACCTGAAACTAAAAAAGGATATCCTGCTGCCTAATTTCGTGGTGCCACAGGAATTCCAGACCCAGGACGATTTTTTGCGTCACCTGACCTTCGAAGGCGCCCGAAAAAAATACCGGGAGATTACTCAAGAAGTCGAGGACCGGCTCAATTTTGAGTTGCACACCGTCAAGACCATGGGCTTTGCGGGCTACTTCCTTATTGTAGCCGACTTTATCAATCACGGTAAAGACATTGGAGTGTTCATTGGTCCGGGTCGTGGTTCGGCGGCTGGCAGTGCGGTGGCCTATTGCATCGGCATCACGAACATTGACCCGATTAAGTACCAGTTGCTGTTCGAACGTTTCCTGAACCCCGACCGTAAATCCATGCCAGATATTGACACGGACTTCGACGACGAAGGCCGACAGAAGGTCATTGATTACGTGGTAACAAAGTATGGCAAACAGCAGGTAGCACAGATCGTTACTTATGGTACGATGGCCGCTAAAAGTTCTATCAAAGACGTATCGCGGGTACTTGATCTTCCGCTGGATCAGGCCAATGCACTGGCCAAACTCGTACCGGATAAGCCGGGTACCTCGCTCAAACGGGTGCTTACCGCTCCTTTCACTGGCGAAGGCTCCCTGGCCGAAAAAGAAAACCTCGGTCCGGAAGACATCGAAAACGCCAAAAAGCTCCGGGAACATTTGGCCGCTGTGAATACGCCGGAAGGCAAGGTTTTAAAGGAAGCCATGATCCTGGAAGGTTCTGTGCGCGGAACAGGCATCCACGCGGCAGGTATCATCATTGCACCGAAAGATCTCACAGAGATCATACCTGTCTATGCGTCCAAAGAAACGGAGTTGCTTATTACGCAGTATGAAGGTTCTATCATCGAAGACGCCGGGGTTATTAAAATGGACTTTCTGGGTCTAAAAACCCTCACCATAATTAGGGATGCCCTGATCTTAATCGAGCAAAATCACAATGTCAGGATCAACATTGACGACATTCCACTCGACGACAAAAAAACCTACGAACTCTACCAGAAAGGAGAGACCAACGGCACATTCCAGTTTGAAAGTGCCGGGATGCAGAAGTATCTCCGCGACCTTAAGCCAGATAAATTTGACGATCTGATCGCGATGAACGCCTTGTATCGTCCGGGACCTTTGGAGTATATCCCGGACTTTATTGCGCGCAAACATGGCCGGCAGGCGGTGACGTATGATCTGGCGGACATGGAGGAATATTTGAAAGATACCTTCGGGGTCTGCGTTTACCAGGAGCAGATTATGCTACTTTCCCAAAAACTCGCCGGTTTCTCCAAAGGCGATGCCGACGTGCTCCGGAAAGCGATGGGTAAGAAGCAAAAGTCTGTGCTCGACAAGATGAAAAGTCAGTTCATCGAAGGTGGCACTGCGCGCAACCACGAGGCCAAGATCCTTGAAAAGGTCTGGACCGACTGGGAAGCCTTCGCGATGTATGCCTTCAACAAGTCGCACTCCACCTGCTATGCTTTGGTGGCGTACCAGACAGCCTATCTGAAGGCCCACTACCCCTCAGAGTATATGGCAGCCGTTTTGACCCACTCGCAGAGTAATATTGAAAAGATCACTTTCTTCCTCGAGGAGTGTAAACGCATGGGTCTGGCGGTGAAAAGTCCTGACGTGAATGAATCCGGCGTAAATTTCGCGGTCAATAAAAAAGGGGATATCCGATACGGTATGGGCGCAGTAAAAGGCGTTGGTGAAGCAGCAGTGGAGGTTATGATCATAGAGCGCAAAAAGGGAGGTCCTTTCATAGATATATACGATTTTATGCGCCGGGTTAGTCTGCGGGTGGTAAACAAACGGGTAATGGAAAACCTGGTTTATGCCGGGGCCTTCGACAGTTTTGGACTTGCACGGGGGGTGTTTTTTACGCCAACTGACAAATACGAAACGTACATTGAAAACCTGCTGAAATACGGTTCTGCTCACCAGGAAGACAAGGTGCTGTCCGTCAACTCGCTTTTTGGTGATCTCTCTGATTCGGTCAGCATTCCCGAACCCAAAGCACCCAGAGCGGAAGACTGGGGGCTCATTTTCAAACTCCAGAAAGAGCGCGATGTCATTGGTGTTTACCTCAGCGGCCACCCACTTGATGACTTCCGATACGAGTGGGAAACTTTTGCCTCGCCGCTTGCAAATGTGGATAATTTTAAAGGCCGCAAAGTCAATGTAGCGGGTTTTGTACTCAAATCTGATCACCGTGTCAGCCAAAAAGGCACCGGTTGGGGGAAATTTACCCTGCAGGATTATACCGGATCACTAGAGATCACGATGTTTTCGGAGAGCTACGCCAAGTTCAGATCCTTCTTTGAAGAAGGTACAACCGTTTATGTCGAGGGCGAATACAAGCAGCGCTACAATTCGGATGAAATGGAATTTAAGGTGCTGAATGTCCGCCTGCTGGAAACCATCGGGGAAGAAAAGACGCAGTCTGTGACGCTCAAAATACCGGTGGAAAAGATCTCTGCCGACTTCATTGAGCAGATCGAAAAACTTTGCACCACGCACAAGGGCAAGCACACCCTGCGCATGGAGCTGATCGATTTCCAGAACAAAGAGAAACTGCCTTTTACCTCTATGGCCAAAAAGGTGAACGTTGGGAATGATTTTATTGCGGCGATGGAGTTGTTGGGGGTGGAATGTGGGGTGAATTGAATGGGGCGTTTTGGCCGGCCCCTACGGGGCGTGAAGATTATAATGCCCGCGTTTTTGGGGCTAGAAACGGGCGGCTCCTACGGAGCGGTTGAGATCAATGGTCAATTCTATCGAGCGCAAACCTGAGTGTTTTCTATTTGGAAACGGGCGGGCTCCTACGGAGCGGTTTCATATAATGTTAAGGGCCCAACAGGCAAAGCCTTGGAAATTTGCATCTAAGCGCTTATCTTTATAAAGCAATCCTCAAAAAAATTTGTTAGCAACACACAAGCCCCGATGGGGCTGCCCGTTTCTAGCCAAGAAACCAAATTTTTAACCAAATTACCCGCCCCGTAGGGGCCGGCCGTTTATTATGCCAAACACTTACACCCAACTCTATGCCCAATTGGTATTCGCCGTAAAAGGCCGACAAGCACTGATCCAAAAACAACACCGCGAACAAATCCACCGATACATCACTGGCATCGTTCAAAAGCGCGGGCACAAAATGCTTGCAATCTTCTGCATGCCCGATCATGTCCATATTCTGGTGGGCTTCAAACCAACAGGGTCGATTTCTGACCTGGTGCGTGATATCAAAACTAACTCGACCATTTTTATCAAGAAAAACCAACTCGCCTCTTCCAGTTTTGCATGGCAGGAAGGCTTTGGCGCCTTTTCGTATGCCCATTCACAACTGGATTCGGTTTGCAAGTACATTTTGAATCAAGAAGAACGGCATAGAAACCGCAGCTTTAAGCAAGAATACCTTTCATTTTTAGAAAAATTTGAAGTGCCACATGAAGAGCGGTATTTGTTTGAATGGCTGGAGTATTGAATCTGAACGCTTTTATTCCCTGATGATTATGATGACCACACGATCCACAAAACTCATTTTTCAAGTTGCTGGTAAAATCGCTTTTAGCCGGGAAATTTTAATTGGCTTGTTGTTTTTCTGCGGACCATTCAGCTCGTTTGGACAGGCTTCTACTTTCAGAGGAGATACTGTGATTAGAATTGAGATCACGTCCAGCGCCGGCTATTATAATTTCGACCAAAAAGCGACTATTGGGAAAACTGATTCGATCGCCCTTAGTCCATCCTTCAGGGGTTGGCATGTAGATGCTTATCTTCGAGATCGGTTTAAGTATGAACATAAAAATGAGAGATTAACAAATAAGCGAAAGGCACTAAACATGAAAACCAAATGGATTAATGACGGCCTGATAGACAGTTTACTGCAAGAATTGAATTGTAGTTATTACCCGCTCAACTACACCTATTTTGGGTTTGATTCTGCTAGCTTCATAGTTTCCGCTAAGGCTGTTCAGGCCAAAGTTCGAAAAGGCTATGGCTACTGGTAGCTATTTCCAGAGGACCACAGATCAAGCAAATGTATTTCAGCTTCCAAAGACTTAAGTGACGTCCGATTATTCAATACCTTTTTAAAAACCGAATTTGATACGGTTGGCTATTCAATCATTTCAGATGTATGGAGCGAAGTTTATTTCAGTGTAGTTACCGCCTCTAAATCCTATCGTTTTCAAGGTAAATACCCTAATACCCTCAAAATCCCCTGGTATGATCTGGATTTTAACGCTGACCTTTTGCCTAAAAACCTGGTGAATCCACGGATCAACAAATATCTGCCACTCATTTTGCCTAAAAAATTCTATCAGATAGAAGACCTACAGCTCGATAAGATCATAGACCGGTATATTGTATGGTATCTGGAAATAAAAAGTGAAGGTTTAGATTCGGATTAACCAGCTTACTAAAGTTATTGTTCTAATTCAGAATTTTAAACACTTTTTGTTTTTTAATTTATAACAAAATATTTTATTTGTACTTTGCGCGCTGTATTTTGAAATCTTTGCATTGAGCAATTTAATGAATTTTACATGCACGAAGAACAACGCTCTCTACTGGTGAAAGAAATCTGCTGTTCAAATAATCTGCTCATCCTTTCAAGCACGAGGTCATTGGCAGAGAAAAGATTTACGAGCAGGCCTATAAAAAGGAGTCCATCTCAATTATCGTACACGCACCATTGAAAGAAATTTATCGCTAACCCACCCATGGCAAAACCACGCACCATCTTCTTCTGCTCCTCCTGCGGCACCTCCGCCCCCAAATGGCTGGGCAAATGCCCGCAATGCGGCGAATGGAACACTTTCCAGGAAGAACTCATCCAGAAAGAAACCATCGCGGAAGAAAAGCGGAAATCCTGGGCGCCTACCATGGGTGGCCGCTCTGAATCGCCCAAAGCCGTGCTGCTTGAAAAAGTGCAGTCGGGCAAAACACCCCGGCTCTCTACGCCTGATCAGGAACTCAACCGGGTACTGGGCGGCGGTATTGTCCCAGGCTCTCTGGTGCTCATCGGTGGACAACCGGGTATCGGGAAAAGTACCCTGCTGCTTCAGATCGCCATGAAAATTCCCGCTAAAGTGCTGTATGTCAGCGGAGAAGAAAGCGAAGAACAGATCAAGATGCGCGCCGATCGCGTGGGGGCTTTCAAAAGCGAATGCTATATCCTCACGGAAACTAACACCAACAAGATCCTGCAGCAGGCCCAGGAGCTTATGCCTCAGATGATGATCGTGGACTCCATTCAGACCATGAGCACCCCGCACCTGGATTCTGCGCCGGGCGGCATCGCGCAGGTACGGGAATGCACAGGCGAATTCCTCCGTTTTGCCAAAGAGACCAATGTGCCCATTTTTCTGGTCGGACATATTAACAAGGAAGGGGATATCGCCGGTCCCAAACTGCTGGAACACATTGTAGACTGTGTGCTTCAATTCGAAGGCGACCGGCACAATACCTACCGAATCCTCCGAACGCTCAAAAATCGTTTCGGCAGCACTGATGAAATGGGTATTTACGAAATGCAGGCGGCCGGATTGCGTGAAGTGAGCAACCCATCCGAACTGCTTTTGAGCCAAAAAGATGAAGAACTTTCCGGTTGCGCGGTATCTGCCACGATGGAAGGCATGCGCCCCATGCTGATCGAAACGCAATCGCTGGTCTCCAAAGCGGTATTTGGCACGCCCCAGCGCTCTGCCACCGGGTACGATATGCGCCGGCTTTCCATGCTTTTGGCCGTTTTAGAAAAACGCTGCGGCTATTTTTTCAGCATGAACGACGTGTTTCTCAATCTCGCAGGCGGAATACGGGTGGAAGACCCGGCTATAGACCTCTCCATTGTGGTCTGTCTGATCTCCAGTCTGATGGATGTAAGCATCCCTTCCAATGTCTGTTTTGCAGGCGAAGTGGGACTTTCCGGCGAGATCCGGGCCGTGCAGCGGGTGGAGCAACGCATCGCCGAAGCTGACCGCCTGGGCTTCAAGGAGATCTATGTTTCCAAATACGGGATGAAAGGCATTGATCCGAAGCGTTTTGGCATTCGGATCCAGACTTTGGGGAAGGTGGAGGAGTTGAAGCGGGCTTTATTTGTGTAATAACATGATAAATTTTAGGCAATCAACCCAGGGATGTTCTTAGGTCACACACCAGTCTGCCGGAAATATCCAGCATACATCTCTTTGTAGGATTGGCTTCGGCCACAAACGGAATGTTTAATGGGCTATAAGTTGAGTTAGGAAAAGCTTCGCCAAATAAAAATCTTCTCGCTCCCGCATTACACGTTCAGCATCTTCTGTTTTATCCAGATAGCCTGCCAAATGCAGCACACCATGTACCAGCACCCGGCAAAGCTCATGTTCAAACGCTACACCAAGCGACTGCGCATTGTCCGCCACCCGGTCTGAGCTGATAAAAACATCGCCATGCACCGCATCATCGGAATACGGAAAGGTGATGACATCGGTATAATAATCATGATCAAGGAACTCCACGTTCATTTCGCGGAGGCGTTCATCGGAGCAAAAAATATAGCTGACCGATACAAAATCCTTGCCTTCGGATTCGGCTACACCGAGCAGCCAGTTGGTCAGTTTTTGCTCGTCAGGAAGTTCGAATTCAACATCTTCAAAATAAAAAGAAACTGGAATTTCAGGTTCTTCGTCGGGTAGGTCTGGAAATTGCATAGAATTTAGGTTTATTATCAGATACAAGGAATCATCCGTACCGTTACAGAAGTAGTGAGTTTGCATCCACCTTTCGTGGTTACGGTCAATTCATAGGTTCCTTCTTCCCGCACCCGGAGAAAGCGGTCCTGAATCCCATTGTTCCACTCAAAACTTTCATAATCGCCTTCTGCTTTCAGAATGGTTTCCCCGCCCTTGCAGATGGTGGTTGGCCCTGAAATATTAACACCAGGTGATCCGATGATGGTGATGCCCTTGGGCTTAGCTTGTTCTTTTGCAGGAATAGGGGTTTGGGATTGAGAAAACAGGCATAAAGGGCTCAACGTCAGACTCAGAACGCAAGTAAGTGTGGAGATCAGCAGTTTCATAGACAACGATTTTGGCAAGCTTTGAAAAATATAGACTTTAAAGATCACAAACGATGCAAATATCCCACCGTAAGTATGCAAGAACTTAGCCTGGCATCTACCATGTTTGATTGAGCCAGTTGGGAAAGTCCGTATTGAAAACGCCCTTCCACTTTCAGGATGCTGTACTTGCCCAAAGGAATATTGCCACCCAGACCCAGATCGGCAGTAAATGCTGTGCGGTTCCAATTACCGTCCTTCACCTCAATACTTTCTCTGCTTGAACTTTTATTTCCTGCTTCAGACCCGCTTGTTGTTTTCCAGCCGTTCTCCAATCGCCCTACAGTTCCTCCTGCCAATAAATACAGTGCACGAATTTTTTTCAAAGGCGATACCTGTACCAACAGGCTTCCTTCCCAATAATGGTAATATTCCCTAAACTTCCAGGGGGTTCCATTGAAATTTCCGGCTATGATATCGCTTGGAAAGACCAGGTTTTTAATTGTCTTATTGGCCTTTAATTGCGCACCAAGCTCCGCCCGAACCCCTAGGACCGGTGAAACCACCCATTCTCCAAGCGCAACTGTTCGCAAACCCACAGCCGGTTCGAAACCAAGGTCATAATGAACGGCCTTGATCTCCCAGGTCCAAAAAGATAAATTGGGCCCGGACGACAAGCCGATGTGAACCTGTGCAAACGCATTGGAGGAAAGAAAAATGAAAACGAGGGCAATTAACGGGTGCTTCATAAGTGGCTTTTAAAAATCAATTTCAAATGTCCGCATAAGTTGCTGTTCCAACAAATTGAAATGTTACCTTTCTTTAAAAACATCTGCGCTGGATTTTCGTTTCCCTTAAAAATTGACCTATGCGTTCGCTTATCCTTGCTATTTTTTTGATTTGCGTTTATTCTACTGGAATCGCTCAAAGCTATACCACAGTAAAAACGACCTCTTCACAAGCGCTCTCCTCCTATAATGCGGGAAATGATGAAGCAGCACGCGGACAGGCGGCCATTGCACAAGGATATTTTGAAATGGCCCTGAAAGCCGATCCAAAATTCATTGATGGAAAACTCGCACTTGCCGACAATTACGCAGAGCTCCGGGATTTTTTCAAAGCCGAAAAACATTTTGAAGAAGCCATTGCCATGGACAGCACCTACAAGCCTGTAGCGTTTTACTTTCTCGCTAAGATAGAATGGGAGTTGGACAAATATGTGGAATGCGCCGGGCATGCCGCAAGTTATCTGCGGAGTCAGCCGAAAAACGCGAAGAACAAACTGGGTGCGCAACGCCTGCTGTCTTCTGCTCAATTTGCCTCTAATGCGGTTGGGCATCCGGTGCCCTTCGATCCAAAACCGGTGAGCGACTCGATCAATACCCGATGGATGGAGTATTTCCCTTCCCTAACAGCCGACAATGATCTCCTGATCTTCACCCGAAGAGATGAGGATCAGGATGAAAATTTTTATCAGGGTGAACGCATCAATGGTGTTTGGCAAAAGGCCCACCCGCTTCTGGGCGTCAATACCGAAAGAAACGAAGGCGCATCCTCCGTCAGTCCCGATGGATCCTGGATGGCCTTTACGGCCTGCAATCGGGAAGGGGATGGCTCTCAGGGATCCTGTGATCTGTATTGGTCCCAACTCAAGAGCACAGGCTGGACCAAACCTGTGCCGTTCAGCAGTACGATCAACTCCGAATCCTGGGAATCACAACCCACCATTGGCGCCGACAACCGGACCCTGATCTTTATCCGGGACACCATTAGCGGTATAGGAAATCACTCGGACATTTATCAAAGCGTTCGGCTGCCCAACGGGAAATGGAGTACTCCGGAAATACTGGGGCCTCAGATCAATACACCCGGAAAAGAAGATTGCCCTTTTCTCCATCCGGACGGACAGACCTTGTACTTCACTTCTGATAGTTTGCCCGGAATGGGAGATGCAGACCTTTTCTTCTCCAGAAAGCAAGCCGACGGAACCTGGGGGAAAGCCCAAAACCTGGGCTATCCCATCAATACCAAAGGCCGGGAAGCCGGGCTGGTGGTAAGCCTGGACGGGCGTACCGCCTATTTCTCCAGCGACCGCCCCAATGGGAGAGGTGGTCTGGATCTTTATACTTTTGAATTGCCTGAGTTTGCCCGCCCGCAGAAAGTTACCTACGCCAAAGCAAAAGTGACCAATGGGGCTACCGGTTACCCGATTGTCGCCAAGGTGGAATTCACGGATGTAAATACGGGGAAAGTCTTTGTCAGTGCAAGCACCAAATCTGATGGTACTTTTTTGGTGTGCCTGCCCGCCGGGAAAGAATATGCCCTGAATGTCAACAAGGATAAATTTCTGTTTTTCTCCGACAATTTCAACCTGGTGGATACAGCTACTTTTGAAAAGCCTTTTTTGCTGGACATTGAACTCATGCCGATCGCCGCTGATGCGCTCGTAAAAGAGGGGAAACCCATTGTACTGCGCAACGTATTTTTTGAAACGGGCTCTGCAGAACTTCGCCAGCAATCCATGACAGAACTCGACCGTCTGGTCAGGCTACTGACAGAAAACCCTGAATTAAAATTTCAAATCAATGGCCATACGGATAATGTAGGCGATGATGGATTTAACCAAAAACTTTCGGAAGCTCGTGCTAAATCCGTACACGATTACTTGCTCAGCAAAAGCATTTCTCCGGAACGTTTGAGGTACAAAGGCTTTGGTGAAAGCACGCCCCTTAAACCCAATGACACCCCGGAAGGCAGGGCGCGAAACCGCAGGACGGAGTTTGTGGTGTGGTAATTATTTCCGGTCAAAAACAGCCGCATCAATTCCTTTTGTCTTCAATTTTTCGACGACCCGGATGGCAGCTTCTTTGTCGTTAGAGCGGTATACGATTACGGCGTCCTTACCTTCCTTGGTCTTGGAGATTTCAGCATTGGGATAACCGGCTTTGATCACTTCTTTCAGACGAGTACGAGCGCCTTCCAAATATGAAAATGTACCTGCGCGAACGGCCCAACGGCCTGATCCTGCGCTACTTACCGTTGCAACACTCTTTTTGGTATTAGAGGTGGAAGGGCTAGCGCTTGGCACCTTTGCGATGGGGGCGTTAGGTTTGGTAGTATTCGTAGCAGTGGCGGTTTCTGAAACACCAGGTTTTGAGGTGCCTGGTTTGACCGTCAATTTGGTGGTAGTGCTGGAATTTGACAAAGAATCTTTATTGATATAAGAACTTCCCGTGGTAGCCATAGTGTCTTCAGCAGCATATCCCATATCTTGGAGGGTTTCTTCCAATTCTGCTGCCTCACGGGCTTCTTGTTCCTTTTTGTCTTTTTGTTTTTGGCAGGTATAGTAACCAGCGGCTATAATGAACAAGCTCAAGAGGCCGTAGAGTACGTAGGTGAGTAGGCTATTGCTTTTCATACTGTGCTTGTTTTGTGTTTAGATGATTATAAGTGCTGATTTTCAGGCGCTAAGGTAATAGTTGTTGTTTAGGATATTCCATGTTTTCAGGAAGGTTTCCTTTTTAACTCACTTTTCATTTCAACTATTCAGCGGTCGGTGTGTTTAAACGGTTTATTTTTGCGGAACTTTCGCTAAAACAAACCGACCCTTTTCAAGATACTATTTTCCCTCGATATGGATTTTTTTGAACTAAAGATAAAAAATAAGACCGCCGAAACCGCTGATACCACCACCATCGAACTGGACATTCCTGTCGAGCTACGTGATCTATTTACGTATAAACAAGGCCAGTATCTGACCTTGCGACTTCATGTGGATGGACAAGAATTACGCAGATCGTATTCTATGTCGTCCAGCCCCTTAGAAGATCGATTGGCAGTGACGGTGAAAAAAGTGACTGGCGGACTGGCTTCCACCTACTTGCACGACCAGGCTAAGGTAGGCGACACACTCGAAGTTGCCCCGCCACAGGGTCGGTTTTTCAACGACTTAAACCCAGATAAGCGTCGAACCTACTATGTTTTTGCAGCTGGAAGCGGCATTACGCCATTGCTCTCCATCATCAAAACAACCCTCGAATCTGAGCCGATGAGCGCTATTTTCTTGCTATATGGCAGTCGAAATGAGGAAAATATCATTTTTCGGGATGAACTTGACCAACTCTCTGAACGCTATGTTGGCCAACTTCACGTTGAGCATGTCCTGAGTCAACCCCGGAAAGAAAGTACCGGTGGCGGCCTCTTTGGCATATTCAAAAAAAGCACTACCAATTGGCAGGGGAAAATCGGCCGGATCAACGCGGATACGGCCAGTACTTTTTTAGATGATAATCTGGCACATGGCCCTGAATCAGATTGTATCTATTTTATCTGTGGCCCCGGTGACATGCCTGATTTGATCAAAGCTACCCTTTTAGAACGGGAAATCCCAGCCAAACAAATTTATACCGAGCGTTTTGTCAATGCAACGCACACGCCCGGTGATATCTCTGAGGGCGGCATAAGCGGAAAACGTATCATCGTTCATCTTAAAGGACAGCGTATAGAACTTCCGGTACCAGAGGGCGCGACTATTCTGGATGTGCTCGTAAAAGCGAAGATGGATCCGCCATACTCCTGCACCGCTGGAGCCTGTTCCACTTGCATGGCAAAACTAATCAACGGGAAAGTCAAAATGGAAGCCTGTTATGCACTCGATGACGAGGAAGTAAAGGCCGGATATATACTTACCTGTCAATCACACCTCGAGACTGAGGTTGTGGAATTGACTTATGATATGTGAGGATGTATTGTTGGTCATTATGGTCATTTAGGTCATTAGTCATTGAGGTAATTGGGAGCTTTGGACTTGCTTAGTTTTGTTCATGACTCCCAATGACTAATGACCCCAATGACTAATGACCCCAATGACTAATGACCCCAATGACTAATGACCTCAATGACTAATGACCCCAATGACTAATGACCCCAATGACTAATGACCCCAATGACCACGCTCAAACCTCCCGCCAGACCACTTCCCCCTGTCGGTTGATATATTGCCATTTGCCATCCAGAATGGTAAAAGCAAGGCCATCGCGAAAAGGGGCGGCAGCTTGAAATGTGGGAGGGATAGCAC
>CANJPT010000010.1 GCA_947476195.1 Lewinellaceae bacterium
CTAACTACTTCCCCGCAGTCAATATCTTGATCTCTACCCGTTGGTTGGTTTTACGGCCTTCAGGGGTCGTATTCGGAACCAGGGGCTGCTTTTTCCCATATCCTTTATACTGCACCCGTTTTGCTTCGACACCCTTTTCAATCAGGTAATTGGCCACTGCCTTTGCCCGTTCTGTACTTAGATAATCGGCAAAGTCATCCTTAGGTTGATTGTTTGTGTGTCCTCCTACTTCGATAATAACGGTCGGGTTTTCAGATAAAAACTCGTACAGTTCATCCAGATAAGTATACACCGCAGGGCGTAGACTTGCACTATCCGTCGCGAACGTTAGCAAACGCATGGGGATTGTTTGACCTTTTTCAATGGCGCGGGTGAGTTCAGGCATAGCACGCCGTCCTGTTTCAAAGTCCAGGGTCCGACTGCAACCTAATGCATCTGTTACGGTCACGCTGTGTTTACCAGAAGGGATTTTTGGGGCGCTCAGACCCGTTTGTTTGGTATCCCATTCGATCTTGTAAGGTGATCCCCCCCCCCTTACAGCAATCTGAGCTTTGCCGTCATTACTGGTAGATGTAGTCGCACCAATATTTTGTGTTAGTTCTAAAACGATTGGATCTGGGGATTTTACGGTGATTTTGGCTGTTTGGGTAGTACCTTTTGAATCTGTTACGATAACGGCATAATCCCCGGCAACAAGGCCATCTGGCGATGCACCTGTAATGGAAGGTTTGTTCCATACAATTGAATACGCAGGTTTGCCACCAGAAATTTTCACCAACAAAGAGGCCTTATCCAAGCCCCCGCACTTAATCGGATTTTTCTCTGTTATGCTTACTGTTAGGGCAAGAATATTCTCAGTGATGGCTACAGAACCAATGGCCGTACACCCATTTGCATCCGTCACAGTCACTTTGGGATTTCCTGGTGTTAGACGCAATGCCGAATTGCTGCTTTCCCCACTTTCCCATTGGAAAATATAGCCTCCTGAGCCACCGGAAGGTTTTGCAAGTGCCTTGCCATCAGAATTGCCTGTGCTTGCAGGAGATTGCATCTCTACTATTATAGCTAATGGGGCCGGCGCCTTGACACTTATTGAGCTGGTTTTGGTTGCGCCGTTTGCATCTGTTACCGTCAAAATATAATCACCGGCGGCGGCACTGGGTAAATCTCCAACGAGGGAAGGATTATTCCAGGCATAACTGTATTTGGCTTTTCCACCCGATGCCAATACTTCCAGGACGCCTTTTTCGCCGGCACATTTAACCTTATTTTTTTCAGAAATGCTGACAACCAGCGGTAAAAAGGTTTCAGACATGGTGACCGATGCCGTGGCCGCACATCCGTTTGCATCTGTCACAGAAACATTCGAGACACCCGGAGCAAGGCCTGATGTGAGACTTGCGGTTTCGCCATTCTCCCACTTGAAATCATAAGGAGCCGTGCCTCCCGAAACTTTAGCAAGCGCTTTTCCGTCTGATTTTCCGGGAGTCAGTGGACCCTGGGCTTCCACAACGACACTTAATATTGTCGGAGCTACCACTTTTATGAAACTGGTTTTGGTAGCACCCGCAGCATCTGTTACCGTCAAAGTATATTCACCCGCAGCGGCAATGGGTGATTCTCCAACGAGTGCGGGATTATTCCAAGCGTAACTATATTTTGCTCTTCCACCAGTAGTCTGTACTTCCAGCGTGGCTTTTTCGCCAACACATTTGATCTTAGTTTTTTCAGAAATACTGACATCAATCGGTAAAAAGGTTTCAGACATGGTGACCGAGGCCGTGGCTGTACAGCCATTAGCATCTGTCACTGAAACTTTTGAAACACCTGGTACAAGACCGGACGCGAGGTTTGCTGTTTCGCCATTTTCCCATTTAAAATTATAGGGTGAAGCACCTCCTACAACTTTCGCGATTGCTTTTCCGTCTGATTTTCCTGGCGTTAGCGGACCCTGAGTTTCAACAATCAGCGTTAAGGGCGCTGGTGCTACTACTTTTATGGAACTGGTTTTTGTAGCGCCAGCAGCATCCGTTACGGTCAGCTTATAATCGCCTGCAACCACACCTGGCGCTTCACCAACTAAGGATGGATTGCTCCAGGTGTATTTATAATTAGGTTTACCCCCTGAAACCTGAACCACAAGTGCCGCTTTTTCTCCGGTGCATTTAATCTGCGTCTTTATAGAGAGACTGACTTCGAGAGGAACAACCGTTTCTGTCATCATCACGCTGGCTGTAGCCGTACATCCATTGTCGTCTGTTACCGTAACGTAATGAAGCCCGACATTCAATCGGAGGGTGGCTGCCGTAATTTCCCCATTGTCCCAAACGAAATTATGATTCACGATAGAGCCGCCTGAGGTCATGCAAAGGGCTTTACCATCAGAACCGCCGGGAGTTACAACACCTTGCGCAATGGCGGAAGCAACAAGGGGTTGGGGAGCCTTTACTTTTATGGAAGCAGTTTGAGTGGCCCCTCCTCCGTCTGTAACGGTTACGACATAATCCCCGGCAGGCACGTTAGATGGTTCTTTACCAGAAAGTGCTGGGGCACTCCAGGTATATTTGTAGTTGGCTTTCCCACCTTTTGCTTCCACTTTAAGTGCAGATTTTTCGCCACTGCATTTGATTTTTCCAGTTTCTACAACGCTGATGGTAAGGGTGAGTACATTTTCAGGAATGACAAAAGCAGCCGTTGAGGTACAACCATTTGCATCCGTTACGGTAAGGCTTCGGTTACCTGCAGGGAGTTTAGTAGAAGCGAAAACAGTCTCGCCGTTGTCCCATTTGAAAGAATAAATACCCGTGCCACCTTTGGCTTGAGCGAGGGCTTTGCCATCTGAACCAACGGTGCTTGCAGCAGCTTGTACCATCGCAGAAACAACGAGTGCATCGGGCTGCTTAATACTGATTCCTGCCGTACAGGTTGTGTTTGTGGCATCTGTAATGGTCACCGTGTAATCGCCTGCCAGCACGTTATCTGGCGTTTCACCAACGATTAAAGGGTTACTCCATTGGATAGTGAATGGCTTTTTGCCACCCTTTATTTCTAATGCCAGCGTTCCTTTTCCAGCAGCGCACTTTATTTTGATTTTTTCACTAATCGTTGCCGAAACAGGTTGTGCAACTTCTGAAATCTTGACTTTTAAAATTAACGTACACCCTTTTGCATCGGCGACTGTAACCGTATGCTCACCAGCATTAAGCTTGGTCGCGGTAGCGACTGCTTCTCCATTGTCCCATAATATGGTAATTCCCGCTGCATTGGTAGGCAGATCAACTTCTGCCGCGCCATCAGAAAGTCCCGGACCACCGATCGGCTTTTTCTGTTTAACATTCACTTTAAGTCTTGAATCAGGCACTTTAATTTCACCCAATCGGGATTTTCCTTTACTATCTGTAACGGTAAGTAAATAGTTACCTGGCGCTACTTCTTTGGGGCTTTCGCCAGCTAGACCGCCCGTCCATGTATAGGTATAAGGCTCTTCTCCTCCTGTGACTTTTGCCATAAGCACAGCGTCTTTTCCATTGCCATCGCAACCAATGGGTTTATCTACATAGGCATTCAGCACCATATTATATGCTTTTGCCACCATAAAAAGCCCCTTATCGGCAGTTCCGACCCAAGCTACACCATCGGCGTCCACTGCGATACAGGTACCGTTTTGGGAGGTGTAATATTCGGGGCCGCCAAACTCATCATAAGTGTTGGCGAGCAGATCATAGCGTGTTAAATTACCACTTACCAGCCACATTTTACCGGATGGATCAATGTCAAAATCATTGACATCCCCTTCCAAATATTTTTCATCCAAGGTCAGATCTGTCCATTTTTCACCACCAGGTGCTTTGGAGATAAATCCATCTGCCAGCACATATATAACGGCATTATACTCCCGGATCCGTTGAACATTCGTATTGGCAAGATCTCCCCTCCAGATTCCAGGCTTGCCTGACATCACCCCTTTATCGGTACCTATCCAGAATTTTCCTGATGCATCCTGAAAGATTATCGTGATGTTATTAGACTTGAGTTTGGAATTTACCGTCTTCCACTGCACATCAAATTTAAATTCAGGCTGTGTGTTAAATCTGATCAATCCTGCTTCATCTGTGCCGAGATAAAGCTGTTGATTCTTAGCATCGTACCAGGCTGAAGTTACGGAACAAGGTTCTTTAACCGCATTTCGGAATGCCGCTTCAGACCAGGAGAAATCGGCGTTTCCACCAGGAAAAGCCAGCACATTTTTTTCGCCTGCTGAAACTTTAAGTGGAATAGAAAGGTCCGCTGCTTTTACCTGAAAAATACCGTTGGAGTTGGCGACCCATCTTCGGCCAGAAGCATCTACCGTTACATTTTTTAACGAGAGTACCCGATCGACTGCACTGCAACGCGTGACTTCGAGGCCGGCTTTTTGGGCAACTATGTGTTGGGAAAAAAGGAGAATAAAACTTAGGGTCAAAAAATTGGGGAAACGGGAGATCAAATTGAACATCGCTTGAAAAATAGGTTTGCTGTATAGTGCCGGGCTAATTACGGACTGCCCTTCTTTTGCGGGCGCAAAAGTAGGGCGTATTAGTTGATTGGGACATTAACGAAAATTAAAAGGGGGAATTGCCTGAAAATATGATTCAATATTTCAAATCTATTACCTTGGGGCCCGGCACCAGGGTGAAAAGAAACAAAAATTGCGCCCGAAGTGATAGAAGTTTTTTATTGTTTCATCGCTTATAATTCCAACCTTGTACCTACTCGGATACGACATCGGTTCATCTTCCATTAAAGTCGCACTTGTGAACGCGACTGATGGCACAGTGCGCGGCACTGCTCAGCATCCTGAAACAGAAATGCTCATCTCCTCGCCCCACCCTGATTGGGCGGAGCAAAGCCCGGAAGACTGGTGGGAAGCAGCCTGTACCGCTACTCAAAAATTATTGGCAACCGTTCAGGTATCGCCCAGGCAAATTGCGGCCATCGGTATTGCTTACCAAATGCATGGGCTTGTAGTGCTGGACAAACAGGGTCAAGTACTGCGTCCTGCCATTATCTGGTGCGATAGTCGGGCGGTGGAAATCGGAAATCAAGCCTTTGCAGCATTAGGCTCTGATTTTAGTATGGAAAACTACCTCAATTCGCCGGGCAATTTTACAGCCTCCAAACTCCGTTGGGTACGCGAAAACGAGCCGGATATTTTCGCCCGGATCGACAAGGTCATGTTGCCTGGCGATTACCTTGCCTATCGGATGACTGATGAGATCTGTACCACGATAACTGGCCTTTCAGAAGGTGTTTTTTGGAATTTCAAGGAAAAAACCCTGGCCAAACGCCTTTTGGATCTTTACCAGATCCCTGAAAACATGCTTCCTGAAATCATGCCTGTTTTTGCAAGACAAGGAAATCTTTCCGCAGATGCAGCCAAGTCACTGGGGCTCATTTCTGGCATCCCTATCGGCTATCGGGCTGGCGACCAACCCAACAATGCGCTCTCTCTGAATGTACTCCGTCCCGGAGAGGTAGCTGCCACCGGCGGAACTTCAGGTGTGGTATACGCGGTGGCTGAGCAGCCGGTTTTTGACCCAAAACAACGGGTCAATAGTTTTGCCCATGTCAATTATACTCCGGAAAACCCCTTGACAGGCGTGCTCTTATGCATCAATGGAGCCGGAAGTTTATATCGTTGGGTTCGGGAAAATATGGGGGCTAAATCATTGAGCTATTCTGATCTGGAACAACTAGCCAACACAATTCCCATCGGCAGTGAGGGCTTGAGCATCCTGCCTTTCGGCAACGGCTCTGAACGAATGCTGGGCAATCAAAACCCCGGCGCCCAAATAATGGGACTTCATTTCAACCGGCATAACCAGCGGCATATTTTTCGGGCTGCACTGGAAGGTATTGCGTTCGCTTTTGTCTACGGCCTGGAAGCCATGCGTGACCTGGGAATTCCAGTCCAAACCTTGCGCGTTGGCAATGACAACCTGTTTCAATCCGCCATCTTTTCCAATACGATCGCAACCCTGATGAACCTGGAAATAGAAGTATTAGAAACCACAGGAGCTGTTGGCGCAGCAAAAGCAGCGGGTGTTTCGGTCGGGATTTTTAGCAGTCCGGAAGAGGCTTTAGGGCAAAACCTTACTCCCGCAGCCCGATATTTGCCTGCGCAGCAAACGTATGGGGCCTTAGTTGAAGGGTATTCACGCTGGAGCGGGTTGCTTGCCGCCCGGTAAACGGATTCCACTCCATGTAAGGTTCCACTAACTAATCTATAGGTCACTCTTCATTCTCAAACCAAACCTTGTAGTACTTCTTTCCCTTATCATCATCAAAACCGCGTTCAATAAGGTCTCTACGACCATGAACGTAAATGTGAAAGTTTTTGTCCAGTTTTAAAACGCTTTTAAAAACCTTAAAATCGCGTTTTACAGCCTGGTCACTGATATCAAATTTGTCTTCCAACGGTACCGCATAGGCCGTTGCATATTGTTCTCTGAATTCCTTGAATGCTTCTTGTTGTGCTACTTCAGGAAATAAGGTCTGGGTGAAATCATCCATCTCAAACATATCATTCTCTTTGAAATATTCGCCCGAACGGTTCAGCAAGTCAATGGTTTCTGTGCGGTCCAGACCAAATTTGAAAGGTGCTTTCTGACTGATAAATTCGCTTGCAAGACTGATATGGTGACGGGTATTAAAATAGTTGTCCTCGATAGGCCTTATTCGTAAAAATTCATCCTTCCAAAAGGAACGTTCGTCTTTTTTCGTCACCGTATCCACGGCACAAATACGGTATCCTTCTGACTCATCCATATAGAAAATCACTGCTGCAACCTGTGGTTTTCCTGATGGAATACCTTCCATAATGTTTAGCGCAAAAGACTCTGGGGTGCGTTCTGTTTTGAAAAAAGAGTCTTTGTTTTCGACCTTCCAAAGTCCAATGGCGCTGGTAGGTTCCCCCTGCAACAGCAGATCCTCAAAATGGGCCAGAAAAAACTCTCCGCCCTGCACTTTAGGATTTTCGCAGTGTGCATATAGCATCTGAGCCAGATTGGCCGCCTGATCAGAAAGGAGCTCCGGGTTTTGAAAAATCTCCATACAAGCCTGATAAACCTGGTGTTGGCTCACATCCTCATCGTGGTGGAAGTAGAAATACTCTTCCGTTTTTTCGAACGGTTTGAGGAATGAAACAATTAACTTTTCCTCCGCCGCATCATGGATTGGAATAAGGGTTTGCTTTGGCACTACAATGCCTTCATAACGATTCTTGTTGCCTACCCAGGTGGCAGCAAAACGAGAAAGTCGGGCGGAGGAAAAATCTAACATTCTTTTCAACTATGAATGATGAACTATAAACGATGAATTATTCGCAGCGCAAAAGTAGTGCGCATCATAGCTTGAAACGGGTACAAGTTATCCACAAATTTAGCTTTGAATCTATATTCCCAAGGATTATTAAGCCTGAATGTTTTGGGTTTACCGGATTTTTTAATCCTTGAATTTATCAAAGCACAATTTTGAAAGAGTGGAGCCGAAAAGGATGCAATGTTTTTTTGCAGGTTTTCCGACCTTTACGTTGTCTTCTATTCATTTGCTTTGCCAAGTGGCCTTCCACTGTCAGCTTATTCATCGTGTATCGTTCATAGTTCATCATTCTTCCCAAGTTGAAAATCGCCATCAATACCCGTTTCCTACTCCCTGGCCAATTGGAAGGTTTTGGCTGGTATACGCACGAAATTGTGCGGCGCATGGTATTGGCTCATCCGGAAGACGAGTTCATTTTTCTCTTTGACCGGCCATATGATAAGCGATTTGTGTATGCAGAAAATGTAACCCCGGTGGCACTTGCTCCGCGTGCCCGATTTGCCTTGCAGTTTTTAGCCTGGTTTGAGTGGTCTGTTCCCAAGGCATTGAAAAAGTACCATGCTGACGTGTTTTTTTCACCGGATTCTATGTGCAGCCTCTCTACCAGGGTACCGACTGTGATGACTTGCCACGACCTGGTACCGCTGCACTTTCCGGAACAAGTCCCACGGCTACACCGTCATTATTTGCTCCTTGTTTTACCAAAATTTTTGCGCCGCGCCGATCGTATACTAACGGTATCAGCCTATGTGCAGCAAGACATTACCCAAACTTGCGGCATTTCATTGAAGAAAATAACAGCAGTTTACAATGCTTGCCGCGAAGGATTTATTCCCTTAAATGAAACTGACAAGCAAATAGTCAGACAAAGATTTTCAGCAGGCAAGCCCTACTTTTTTTATGCTGGTTCTATTCATCCACGCAAGAATATTCAGCGCTTAATCCGGGCATTTGACCTTTTCAAAACCAAAACTGCTGCGCCACTCAAATTACTCCTTGCTGGACGTTTCGCCTGGCAAACTGGTGAAGTCCTTTCGGCCTACGAGCAGGCAACACACCGTGCCGATATCCAATTCCTTGGCTATGTTCCGGAAGAAGACCTGCCTCGGTTGACAGCTGCTGCCACTGCACTAACCTACCTTTCGATCAGCGAAGGATTTGGCCTGCCAATACTCGAAGCCATGCACTGCGATACGCCTGTTTTAGCCGCTAACACCTCCTGCCTTCCCGAAATCGCAGGCGATGCAGCACTGTTGGTTGATCCGTTTTCAGAAGCTGCGATGGCTGAAGGTTTGGAAAAGCTTTGGAGCGATCAGAATTTTGCACAAAAACTAGTGGAAAAAGGGCGTGTTCAGCGAGGTAAGTTTAATTGGGATAGGGCGGCAGAAGAGGTATACGAGGTATTGAGGGAAGTGTCGTATAGCTGAGTAGTATCGATTGTTCGGGAGCACACTACTAGACATTTTCTAAAATTGAGCTCTATGAGGTTTTCAAAGACCTTATAGGCCTGGGGTCAAAACATAAATATCCAGTAGTATGGTTCGGAAGATATTTGCAGATTGTAGAGACCTAATAACAAGAGCCACCCCGAATCTATCGACGTGGCTCTTGCCTTAAAAATGTATGCTGCTATAGGCTTCCCTATTTCACAATCGCAAAATTGACCCCCACAATAAAGCGTTCAGGCGAGTGGCCAAAATGATATTGATCACCAAAGAACGTGATGTGGTCGCCCTGTTTGCTGAAGTTACCCTCATAGCGGAAGTCGAGTGATATCCGTTTAAACCCGACATTCAGGCCGCCTTGCCAACCCCAGGACAACTGTTTGAATTTAGCTTTATAGCCATTATAATCCGTAAGTTCAGAGGTAGAATGAAGAAAATAGTGGCCGACTGGACCAGTCTGTATGCGGACCGGGCCAAGTTTTACGCCCAACAGTACCGGGATATCCAGATATTGGTATTTCTCATTCTTGATTACATCTGCTACGCCCGTCTCGCTGATTTTGTAATCTACTTTATTGGAATTAAAAAGCACCTCAGGCTGGACAAAAAAATGATTGCCAAAGCGCGTGTACACGCCAAACTGGGCTCCGAAATTTCGCCCATCCAAACCAAAATTAAAGTTGGGATTTCCAATGTTACCGATCGTAATTTCATTTTGATGATTGATCTGGGTATTAAGACCAGCCTTTAGGCCAAAGGAGAAAAACTGGGCATGAGTGGTGCTGACTACCAATAGACAGGAAATTGCAAAAATGAGTTTTTTCATGTAGTAACAGAATTGAAGTAGGTAGGTTAAATTCAGTCCTTGAACGGCCTGATTCAGTGCTTCGTGTGCACCGTTTCCTGACAAATCATGAATTAACCCGAGTTTAACAGTTTTATAAATGAGCTTTGTAAATCAGTCCGCTCAAATCGGTGCTTCTGCTACCTTTGCAAACAGAATTATGGAAATCAAAAGCGCAGACTTTATTGCAAGTTACCCGAAGGAGAGTGTTTGCCCAAAAGGCGGACCGCCTGAGTTCGCATTTATTGGCCGATCAAATGTAGGTAAATCCTCGCTGATCAATATGCTCACCAATCGGAAAGGATTGGCAAAAGTATCTGGCACACCAGGAAAGACCAGATTACTCAATTTCTTCCTGATCAATAGGCAGTGGCACTTAGTAGACCTCCCAGGGTATGGATATGCACGCGTGTCCAAAAGTGAGCGAAAGGCTTTGGAGAACCTCATCAATGGCTATTTTGCTCGTAGAGACGAACTCAGTTGTGCGTTTGTTTTGATCGATTCAAACATTGCTCCAAGCAAAAATGACCTTGAATTCGTCAATAGCCTGGGAGAAATGCAAGTTCCCTTTGTTATTGCATTCACCAAAACAGATCGTATCGGAAGGCCTCAAATGGAACAAAATGTGGCCGATTTTATGGGTAAACTTTCAGAGACCTGGGAAACATTGCCAACCTATTTTATCACTTCTTCCGAGCGTCGTACCGGGCGTGATGAAATGCTGGAATTTATTGGAAAAACACTGCGAACCATGAAATCGAATCCTCCAGAGCCCAAGTAAATTTAGATCTTGAAAAAAGAAGTCAAAATATACCCTCGCGTCATTGAACGCATCGAAGATTGGCCAACCTATCTTTTGAGCAAGGACCGCACAGAATTCCTGCGTGAGATAGACGAGCACACTTTCGAGCGACTCGCTACTAAGCACAAGCAAGATCTTTCTGATGTGCTGGTGAAAACAATTTATCAGGAACGCATTCGAATCAAAGAAGACCCCTATAAAGTAGATCCGCCGAATGACCGATCGTTCTGGAATCGAATCAGCAAACGTCTCATTAAAAAAAGTCTCGACCGCAATGATGCTGAAGCCAGGGAGGTGAGCGAGCAAATTCTTCGAAAAATCGTTCACCGATATTCTGAAGAGATCGTTGGAACCTTCCAGATCAACACATTCAGATTTGCGCAGCGATTTTTGACGGCATTTTTTAACCGGATTTTTAATGCTGCTGTTGGAAAAAGTCTTCGCGCCATGTTTCGGGGCAAACGAAACCTGTTTGAGCGACTTAATATAGTAGGCGATGTGGAAACTGTTCGGTCGCTCTTCCAGCATGGAACAGTGGTAGTCGTACCTACACACAACAGCAACCTGGACTCGATTCTTGTTGGTTACGCCATGGATCAGATTATGGGGCTGCCCTCCTTCAGTTACGGTGCAGGCTTGAACCTTTATAATTTTGGCCCAGCAGCGTATTACATGAACCGCCTAGGTGCTTACCGGGTGGATCGTCGCAAAAAAAACCCTATCTATCTCGAAACGCTCAAAACAATGAGCCGCCTTAGTATTCAACAAGGGGTAAATAGCTTGTTTTTCCCCGGTGGTACACGTTCACGCGATGGCGCTATCGAAACTGAGCTTAAAATGGGCCTACTTGGCACGGTCGTAGAAGCACAGCGGGCTATGGCATACAGAAGTCATAAGCAATTGAAGGACAGCAAATTGCAAGATTCAAGGACTAAAACCCAAAAGGCATCGCTAATCGACCAGCAGCCCTCAGAACCAAAAGTATTCATCGTTCCACTTGTCATTTGCTATAATTTTGTACTGGAAGCACCATTTTTGATTGAACAGCATTTGAGAAACACCGGGAAAGAAAATTATATCCGACTCCGAGACGAGGGTAAAAGTGTCCGTTCATGGTTTAGGTTCATTTGGCGATTCTTTAGCACCACAAGCGACATAACCCTCAGTGTAGGCAAGCCGATGGATGTGATGGGTAATTTCGTCAATGAAGCGGGCAAAAGCTTTGACCAGTACGGTAACGAGTTGGATATCCGCGAATACTTTATCGCACACGGTGAAGTCACCGAAGACCGACAGCGAGAAGAGGAGTACACCAAGCTGCTTGCAGAGCGCATTGCAACGCGTTATCATGTTGAAAATGTAGTGCTTAGCAGTCACCTGATTGCTCACGCCGTTTTTGAGATGCTATCCCATCAAAATCCAAAACTTGATCTTTTCGGAATTCTTCGACTTCCACCGGACGATTATATTTTCCCTTTCCGGGCGGTTGAAGAGGTGGTGGAACAAATGCAGGAAAAACTTTTCGAGTGGGGACGCGCAGACAAAATCAAACTTGCCCCGGAAATTCGATTGTCCCCAGCAGAACTGGTACGCGATGGCGTGAAAAACCTTGGCATCTACCACACTGAAAAGCCACTTCAATTTACAAAAGACAACGAAATTGTATCCTCTGATTTCCGGGTACTTTATTTTTACCACAACCGCCTAAGCAATTATGGGCTCGACAGGGCAGTGCATTGGAAGGCTGAGGAAATTGAAGTTCTTAGAGTGGAGGATTAAAAAATGGTAGGTTCGTGGATCTACGGATTGGGTTACACAGGGTTCCCAGTTTTGTACTCCTGAAAAACCAAAACAACGATTACACAAAAATTCAAGCATAATGGTATACGAAAACGTACAAGTAGCAGTGGAAAACGGCATCGCCGTCCTGACTATCAGCCGTGAGAAAGCACTGAATGCACTGAACACCCAGACGATGCTCGAACTCCGTCATTTTTTTGGCGATGCTGGCACTAAAATCGAAGGGCTGAAAGGTGTTGTCATCACTGGAGCTGGTGAGAAAGCATTTGTGGCCGGAGCCGATATTACCGAGTTCAGTGGCCTTAGTGCTACTGAAGGCATGGCTTTCGCCCAACGCGGTCAGGACATTTTTTTCCTCATTGAGCGTTTTAACCTTCCAGTGGTAGCGGCTGTGAATGGCTTTGCACTCGGCGGCGGCTGTGAATTGGCAATGGCTTGTCACTTGAGGATCGCCGGTGAAAAGGCCAAATTTGGTCAGCCGGAAGTCAACCTTGGCCTGATCCCAGGTTACGGAGGCACCCAGCGGCTTATACAATATATCGGCAAAACCAAAGCTACAGAGCTACTAATGACTGCGGATATGATCGGAGCAGAGGACGCGCTTCATTTGGGCCTGGTGAATTACGTCATGCCAGCAGGAGAAGAAGTGGCAAAAGCGAAGGAACTAATTGAAAAAATTGCAACCAAAGCCCCTCTTGCTATTTCAAAAATCATAGAAACCGTGAATGCTTACTTCGAAGCTGAAGAGGATGGTTTTGAACACGAGGTCAGTGCTTTTGGGGAATGCTGTGGCACAGAAGACTTTGTGGAAGGTGCTGCTGCATTTGTTGAAAAACGCAAGCCTAACTTTAGGGGAAAATAAGTTTCAAGTTGGCTTGTTAAGCGTTGAAAGTTTGTAAAGCATACCTATTAAACTGACCATTGGAATGTGGTTTTCAGTTGATTGTTGGAATTTTTGAAGGATTTCTTATCAATTAGGCTGCGTTTAAAAAATTAAGCTTACTTTTGGGCATTGAAATTCGCAAAAAAACATTCCCACACTTAGGGTTTCCTCATCAATACTTTTTTTTTAATCCGTCCAACTTTAAAGTATGGCAGAACCGGCAGATTCGCTGATCGCGAGCCGCCGGTTTTTGTTTTATGGAAGTAGAAATGCAAACAACATGTTTTTTAACCACCTGAATTTTTACTGATTGTTTTTTAACCACACAGTTCACCTGGCAAACATTGTTTTAGTCCAATTGATTTTTCAAAACGATGTGAACTATGTAGCTGAAAAGCCAAGCAGTAAAATCATACACGAAAACGCATCCTCCTCCCCTACCTTTGCTCCAAATTAGATTGTGATCTATGACTTTTGAAGATTTTAATTTGAATACCCCGCTGCTGAATGCCCTCAATGATCTGGGTTTTACAGAGCCAACCCTCATTCAGCAAAAGGCTTTTTCGGTGGTAATGTCGGGCCGGGATGTTGTGGGAATTGCCCAGACCGGAACTGGTAAAACATTTGCCTATCTGCTCCCAATCCTGCGTCAACTGACCTTTTCCAAGCAAAAAGAGCCTCGCGTTTTGGTCGTGGTACCTACCCGTGAATTGGTGGTACAATTGGTGGCAGACGTTCGAAAACTAACGACCTATCTGAATGTCCGCGTTGAAGGGGTATATGGAGGCACAAACATTAACACCCAAAAACTATTGGTAACCAAGGGTTTGGATATCCTGATTGCTACACCAGGGCGTTTGGTAGACCTCGCCATGAGTAGATATCTCAATCTGAAATACGTCAAACAATTTGTGATCGACGAGATGGATGAAATGTTGAGCCTTGGTTTTCGGGCGCAACTGACTACCATCCTCGATCTACTACCCAATAAACGACAGACGCTGCTTTTCTCCGCCACCATGTCGGAAGAAGTGGACGATCTGATTCAGAATTTTTTCAAAGGACCGGTCATCGTTGAAGCCGTGCGCGCAGGTACGCCATTGGAGCGCATTGACCAGCACGTATACCATGTACCCAATTTCTATACCAAACTTAACCTGCTCGAACAGCTCCTCGCCACAGATGATTCGATGCAGAAAGTACTGATTTTCGGTCCTTCCAAACGAATGGCTGATGTGATCCACAAACAGTTGGATGAACGTTTTCCAGAAAAATTTGAAATTGTACACGCCAATAAGTCTCAAAATTTCCGCTTGAATGCGGTAGCCGCATTCGAAAAAGGGCTTTGCCGGGGCCTTATTTGCACCGACTTACTCGCGCGAGGCCTCGATGTCTCTGACGTTACACACGTGATTAATGTGGACACCCCTACAGATGCAGAGACCTATATTCACCGCATAGGACGTACTGGCCGCGCTGACCGGGATGGTGCTTCCCTTATCTTTGTCACAGAAGCTGAACTTCCATACCAGCAAGCCATCGAAACCCTGATGGAAAAAGAGATCCCAATCCTCCCATTACCAGAGGACTTGTTGTTCTCAGATGTTTTGATCGAGAGTGAGCGGTATACAGGGCCCGAAATTCAACTCAAACTACCGCCCAAACCTGTGGGGGCGTTTCATGAAAAAAAGGCAAAAAACTTGAAGGTGAATAAAGGAAACAAGACTAAGTTTCTTCGGGACATGAAGTATAAAAAGCCAATCAAGAAGGCGCCTAAGCGGAAGGGAGGGTAAGGTCTGCTCCATCAATTTAACACCCTGGGCAAGTAAACGACATACGTGAAGGCCTTTGGCACCTTTATCCCGTACTTCCTCTCATCGCACGACAACGGCCAACGCCGCTGGCACATAAAAAAAGCGGCCTGATGTCCCACACACCGAGGCCGCCACACTTAGCAGAAATATTCTTTTTGGACCTTGAAACTTGACGAAACAAGTCCAATGTTTAACATTCTAAGGTCTAATCTACATTGTCGTGTAAAAAAGAGTTGCCACCCACTTTAATCTCGCCTTCTTCTTCCAGTGAAATGGTCCAGTTGGACATTTCCTGCTTTTCTGAATCTGGTACATCATCGAGATTGACGCTGCGACGGAGATAGGCGGGTTGGCTTTCCAGATCAATGATCGTCTGCGGGGAAGAGAGCTTCACCACATTGATAGACCGTGCAAGTGCTTCCTGACGGCGACGCTGGGCATCTTCAATGCGGCGGCGACGCTCTTCGGGCGTGATTTCCTCCTCTTCCTCGCGGAGGTAAGGATCATTGCTCACTGGCGCAGTACGGCGGATATTATCCACAGATTCCCGGATATTTTGGAACACGAATTCATTTCCACTTGCAGCCTTCTCTTCCACCGGGGCATACGGCTCATTCGTAATTGAAAAGAGAGTAGGCTGATTCTTTTTTCCAAGACTCTCTCCGTCGAGAGGAACTACCTGACGTTCGTTGGTTTGAGTCGATTTTTGACCGGCTTGAGCTGGTTTGCGACGCTCCGTTACATCAAATCCTGTGGCTATGATCGTGACGGCGAGCTTGTCACCCAAACGCTCATCGAAGCAGTTGCCCCAGATAAGGTTAGCGTTTTCACCAGCTTTCTCTTGTACGAAGTGTGTAATCTCAAAGATCTCATCCATCGTGGCCTCTTTTGCCCCCGAAGTAATGTTGACCAGGATATTTTTCGCTCCGAATATGTCATTATCTTCGAGCAAGGGTGAACGCAATGCTTCATCGGCTGCACGGAAGGCACGGTTTTCTCCTTCGATGCAAGCAGTACCCATGATAGCAACTCCAGAGCCGCGCATGGTAGTGTTCACGTCCTCAAAGTCTACGTTGACATAGCCTGGTACCGTGATGATCTCGGCAATGCCTTTGGCTGCAGTACAGAGGATATTGTCGGCCTCGCTAAAAGCCGCGGAAATGGTGAGATTGCCGTAGATATCGCGCAATTTATCATTGCTGATGATTACCAGACAATCTACATTTTTGCGCAGATCTTCCAGTCCCTCCATGCCATTTCCGACACGAATTTTGCCCTCAAAGGTGAATGGCAGGGTACAAATGCCAACCGTCAAAATACCCAATTCCTGGGAGGCTTTGGCAATGATGGGGGCTGCGCCTGTACCAGTTCCGCCGCCCATGCCTGCGGTGATAAACACCATTTTGGTTCCATCATCCAGGAATCGCTTGATCTCTTCGAGGCTCTCAATACAGGCTTGTTTGCCTACAGAAGGCTTGCTGCCGGCACCGCGGCCTTCGGTGAGTATCTGGCCGAGTGAAATCTTGGTTGGTACGGGGCTGAGGTGCATGGCTTGGGCGTCGGTGTTGCAGATAGCGTAATCTACGCCGACAATGCCTTGGTTGTACATGTGGGTAACGGCATTACTACCACCACCACCTACACCAATGATCTTTATGATTGAAGGTTCATCCTTCGGAAGGTCGAACAACATAATCTTGTAATTTATTGAGTGATCGAATGTTGTTCGTCAGACAACTTTGAGCCGTCAGACGAATAAAAGGGTATTCATTTGCCAACTGATCAGACAGCTTTGTGTCGTCTGATCAGATGAGCACTTCACCTTACACTTTAGTTTTAGTTTGTTCAAAATCCATGTCAGGTTCTGCTTCAAACCATTCTTTGGTCATTTTGAATACGTTATCAAACCAGCTTGCACCTTTTTCTTCGGACACGTTGGATGGTTCGCGATTTTCATCTAAAACAGTCGCTTTGGGCTCCTCCTCTACGGATTTTGAGGTATCCAGATCCTGCAGGCCGCGCAGCAACAAGCCTATGGCCGTACTGAAGATCGGGCTGCTCACAGACTCATGGTATCCATGTGCCAGGTGTTCAACTGGCACTCCAATGCGGCAAGACATACCAGTGTGGAGTTCCGTGAGTTTATCCGTATTTACCAGCAGCGAACCACCACCTGTGAGCACAATACCACCGATGAGTTTGCGCTCGTAACCGCTACGACGAATTTCCCACAACACATAATCGAGCACTTCCTCCATCCGCGCCTGAATGATTCGGGCGAGGTTTTTCTCACTGATCTCTTTGTGATCACGGCCTTTCAGACCTGGAATGGTGATGATCCGGTTGTCATAGACCTCAATAGCCAGGGCGGAGCCGAATTTAACTTTAAGTTTTTCCGCCTGCGCTTGCATGACGCTACATCCTTCTTTGATGTCAGCTGTGATGACGTTACCGCCGAAAGGAATGACCGCTGTATGGCGGATGATCCCTTCGTGGAAAACCGTGATATCGGTAGTGCCACCACCAATGTCCACAAGCGCTACCCCTGCTTGTTTTTCCTCCTCGCTAAGGGTCGCGTCGGCACTGGCAATAGGCTCGAGTGTAAGGTCAGCTATTTTAAGGCCTGCCTTCTCGATGCAGCGGGAGATGTTATTGACGGCAGTTATCTGTCCCGTGATGATGTGAAAATTTGCTTCCAATCGCACACCACACATACCAACCGGGTCAGTGATGCCCTGCTCCGAGTCTACGGTGAACTCTTGTGGGAAGACATGGATGATCTTATCGCCAGGAGGCAGCACGAGCTTGAACATGTCGTTCACAAGGCGGTCAATGTCGCGGTTGGCGATCTCGGTGTGATCGCTTTCGCGGGTCAGTATGCCACGATGTTGCAGACTTTTAATGTGTTGTCCTGCAATGCCAACGTGTACGGTGCGGAACTTCATGCGTGCATTGCGCTCGCAGATTTCCACGGCTTCGCGGATGGCTCCAACGGTTTTTTCAATATTGGAAACCACGCCGCGCAATACGCCAGCACTTTCGACTTTGCCGATTCCGACGATCTCGAGTTTGCCGTGTACATTTTTGCGCCCGGCCAGACAGCAGACTTTTGTCGTGCCAATATCCAAGGCAACGACCACATCTTGGGGTTGTGGGATAAACTCCGTCATAATGTGTTAAATTTAAGTAATTTGAGTTTCGGTGTTATTTTTATTCGAAATACCCACTTGGCGGTCGAAACTCTTTCCCGCCTCAAAGGTATTTGTATTTTAAATTTTTTGTTTTAATTTGATTAAAACATTTTGTAATTTTTGCATTTCGAAGAGTCCTGTTACATTCCAATTGCCTCACATGCGTCTACCTTACCGCTTGCATACCACCTGTCCACCGTACTTCAAATTAATCGTCTCATACTTCGTCCAGCCCTCGTACGGCATTCCCTGTTGGTAAAAGATCTTCAATCGGTTCAATTTGTCTTCCAGTTTTCGGGCTGAGCCCAACACTATTTTCTGATCTCCGATAAGCGGGACGAGGATAAAATCGCCTGCATTATTTAGGTGGATCTGCTGGATAAACGCTTTTAAAAACTCGTCTGCCAGCAAGGTTTTCGTAAGGTTAAACAGGTCTTTCAAACTACTTTTACGCTTTCCGAGAAACTCCGGCGTATAGGGCGAAACATTGCCTGTGGCCACAATGACCCGCGCTGCGAAATTCTTAGAGGGAGGCATCTTTTTACCCGTTTCATCGAGGTAGTAGTTGTTCCCATTATTATCCAACACACGCACCAATGGTTCGCGTTGTTCTATCTTGATATGGAGTTGGTTGTTCTGGTCAATGTACACATCTGCATTTTTTACAAATGGATCACTTTCCAACACACGTTCCATGCGTTCTAACTCCAGATTGGCAAGTTCCGAATTCTCCAGATCAGCTCCAAATGCAGTCAATAAGGCCGTTCTCACATCACGATCACTAATCAGCTTGTCCCCACTTGGCAATTCCACCACATTCACCTGCAACCCCTCGGCAAAGGTGTTTGCCTTTCGGTGGCGTGCCAAGAACCAGATCATCACGACGATGAAAAGGAACATGAGCCATGCGAGGCGGGGGTAATTTATGCGTGGTACGCTTAACATTTTTTATTGTTTAACCTTCAAAATCCTGATGGTCTACTAAAATCAATCGCTTGTAAACGGCCTCCCAGCTCTCAAAAACAACCGTATAGGGCACTGTCGGAGTTTGTTCAGGCTTGATGCTCCAGGTCAGATGTACTGAAGCCCAGATCTCTTCATTCACTACTTTGACCAGTATCTCATCACAATCATAGCGCCTTGCAATCAACTCTACCTGCTTTCCATACAAGGGATGTCCCTTTATTACTTCTTTGTATAGTTCTGAAACAAATCCTTCACCCCTCCTATCCTCGGTTATAGCATGCCAAGGCTCTAATAGTTCATTTTCCATGGCTCAACTGATGCTTTATCGGTTCAACAAATGTGTCGATATCCCCAGCGCCCATGGTCAGCAAGATTTCTGGATGCCGGGTTTTTAGCTCGTTGAGCAGGTCTGTTTTCTGCAGCAAACTTTTATACTTCAAAGTCATTTTGTTCAGCAACATCTCAGAGGTCACTCCTGGCAAGGGCTGTTCACGAGCCGGGTAGATCGGCAATAAGATACACTCGTCCAGTTTGTCCAAAGCGGTTGCAAAAGCATCTGCAAAATCACGGGTACGGGTGAACAGGTGCGGCTGAAAAATACCCATGATTTTT
Organism: Lewinellaceae bacterium; assembly: GCA_947476195.1. Taxonomy (GTDB): domain Bacteria; phylum Bacteroidota; class Bacteroidia; order Chitinophagales; family Saprospiraceae; genus M3007. The sequence goes on from CANJPT010000010.1 coordinate 19,717, forward strand.
TTGCCCGGGTACAACGAACGGGCAGCCTGAATAGTAGCTTCGAGTTCGGCCGGATGGTGCGCATAATCGTCCACATACACGGTTTCAGCGGTTTTAACGATGGTCTCGAATCGACGTTTCACCCCTTTAAATCCAGCCAAAGCAGCGCGCAATTCAGTGGAGAAACCACCTGCAGCGAGCGTTGCCGCTATAGCTGCTGTTGCATTCAGGATGTTGTGATTACCAGGATAATTTAATCGCAGATCATTCCAGTCGAAAATAGTAGATCGAAGTCCAAAGGCCGTTTGTCCGTCTACCACCCGCACATTATAGGCCTCATAATATCCTTCCTCAATCCCGAATGTAAACACGAAACGGCCCGTAGCCAGCAGTTCTTCAGCCACATCTTCGAGTGGCAATCCGTATTTGTAAATTAGCTGGCCACCAGGTTTGATCTGGCGTGCAAACTGTTTGTAAGCTTCCACTACCGCTTGTGGCGTACCATATATGTCCAGGTGATCAGCATCAATCGAATTCAAGACTGCCACGTCGGGACTGAGATGAAGGAAGGAACGATCATATTCATCCGCTTCCACTACCACCCAATCACTTTTCCCTTCAACGAAATTGGAACCCAGGTTTCCAGAGATGCCACCCACAAAAGCCGTAGCATCTACTCCTGAAGCCCGAAGCAAATGCGCGGTCATGGTTGAAGTAGTGGTTTTCCCGTGGGTACCTGCAATCGCCACACATTTTTTGGCCCGACTGATGATGCCAAGTACTTCGGCACGTTTTTTAAGTGGAAAGCCACGTTCTATAAACCAGTTCATCTCGCTATGGTCTTTTGGCACTGCCGGAGTCCAAACAACCAGATCAATGCCTTCCGGGATCTGCTTCACATTGTCCTCATAGTGCACAAACATCCCCTCGGACACGAGTGTGCGCGTAAGCTCGGTTTCTGTGCGGTCATAGCCATATACCTCCGCACCATGCAGGCGAAAATAGCGGGCTAAGGCCGACATGCCGATGCCGCCGATGCCGATGAAGTAGATCTTTTTGATTGCGTTGAATTCCATTTTCAATGTTTGTATCCGGTGAACGTGGCCTGTCAATTCCTGTTAAAACCTAGATCAGTTTTATTTTTTCACCATTTTCAAGACCTCCTTTTGCCCGCCGCGATTCATTTCAAAATCCAGCGCTACTCCATCGTATTTGAGCAATTTTACAAGGATCTCTTGCTTACCGGTTTCAGTTGTGTAGAGTTTGTCTTTTTCTGTGCGCCAGGTTCCACTTTGATTTTGGTCGGTAAATTTGGCGGTATAAGTGCCATCTTCATTAAATTCAAACCCAACCTGTGTTGCATCGATGTTACTTGGCTTGTCCATAATCAACCACTCCGTCCCCTGCCAATTGCCAAGCAACGCAGGGTTTTTATCGTTGACTTTCTGGCAGGCTAAAATAGTCATAAGTGCCAGTGCGAAGATTAAGCTATTGATTTTCATGTTTTAAAACTTTATATGTTAATTTAATGGATTCTCTTGCAATTGCATCTGCTGCATTCGGTCGTCCCATCTGCCTTATACTTTCGCTTAGGCTAAAAGCAAGAGCTTCGCTTTCCAGAATCAGCATCGCATCTTGCAATAATTTCTCTCCTGCATCCCCGTCTCTAACAAGACGAGCAGCGCCCTTTTCAACCAGTGCGAGTGCGTTTTTCGTCTGATGATCTTCTGCTACATTGGGAGAAGGCACCAGTATAGCTGGTTTTCCAACCAAACATAATTCACTGATGCTCAGCGCTCCAGCCCTTGAAATCACGACATCCGCCACTGCATAAAGTAAATCCATCCGATCAATGAAGGCAAAGCACCGAACATTTGGCAATTTGGCTGTTTCCATCGCCGTGTATTCGTACTCATAAAATTTGCCACACTGCCAAATCACCTGAATACCGCCGTTTTTTTCAAAAAATTCCACATTATCACGCATCGCATTATTCAAAGTCCTGGCTCCAAGGCTTCCACCTATGACCACGATGGTTTTCTTTTCCGGGTCGAGATCATAGTAATTCAAGCCTTCCTCACGCTTTCCTTCCAGATGCCGAATGTCTGAGCGAACCGGGTTTCCCGTAAACACAATCTTTTCCTGCGGAAAAAACTGCTCCATATGATCGTATGCTACACATACCCGAGCGGCCTTTTTGCCTAAAATTTTGTTGGTCACGCCAGCATAGGAATTCTGCTCCTGGATCAGCGTCGGGATACCAAAGCGCTGGGCCGCCCGCATGACCGGACCGCTGGCATACCCACCCGTACCGATCACAACATCTGGCTGAAACTTCTTAACAATGCTTTTGGCCTTCCATAAACTCCGGAGCAGCTTTATCGGGAATGAGAGATTTTTCAAACTCATGCTCCGCTGGAATCCTGCAATGTTCAGTCCCTCTATGGCGTATCCTGCTTTAGGGACGCGCTCCATTTCCATTTTGCCATGCGCACCTACAAATAAAAATTCGGCATCCGGACGCATCTTTTTTATAGCATCTGCAATGGCAATAGCCGGGAAAACATGCCCCCCTGTGCCGCCGCCTGTCACTAGTATTTTTAATCTTTGATCGTTCATGTTGCAACGCGAATTACGCGGATAGTGCGGATTTATGCAGATTAAATACTCAAGGTTATTTCGATGTTTGGTCTTTGTTTGCTTGAATTAGCATATCCCTTTCTTAAAAACTCGGGTTTTATTCCAAAATTTAAAACAAGACCAACCTCAATTGGCATTGCTCGGAGATAATGAAGTAGCTGGGCTTCATGGGGATCTTCAATTGTTGCTTGCGCTTTCAATTCAAGAATAATCTTCCTTTCTACTACCACATCTGCACGATATTTCCCCATCAGCATTCCTTTGTAATAACCCGACATTAGCTTTTCCTCTTCTATTCCCAGGCCCAATTGTCTTAACTCCTAAACTAAAGACTTTGGGAAAATTTTTGCCCGAAAGCCGTAATGCAACTAGTTATAGACCTCAAAAAAGGCTTTCAAAATATTATCGGTCAATTCCTTGTGCAGTATTTCCATAGATTTGCTTTAAGTGTTAAAAAATCCGCGTAAAGCCGTGTTGCACTATTCTAGTGATTCAATATACTTGGAAACACTTAAAATCATTCCCAGTGAGATACACGTAAACAACACACTCGTTCCACCCATTGAAACAAGGGGCAAAGTCAATCCAGTGGCTGGCACCAGATTCAGATTTACCGCCATATTGGCAAGTGCCTGCACCGTCAGCATCAAACTGAGACCTATGGCTAAAAATGCTCCAAACGCCTTGGGACTTTGGGTAACGAGCCGCACATTTCGCAAAAACAGCAGCACGTATAATGCTAACACGATCGTTCCACCCACTAATCCATATTCCTCACAGATAATCGCATAAATAAAGTCTGCACTACAATATGGCAGGTAATGTCGCATCATAGAATTTCCAGGACCATTCCCAAAAATGCCACCTTTAGCAATGGCAATTTTAGCTTGTTGAACCTGATACCCGCCATCTTCATCATGGAGAAAGGTTTGAACGCGTTTTTCCCAGGTGTCTACCCTGACCAAATCAAGTTCCGGATAAACCTTACCAATACCAACCAGGATGACAAAAACCAACACCCCTAACATCATCATCATGATGATGTATTGTGCACTTACCCGCCCCATGAACATTAATAATATACAGGTGGCGAACAAGATCATAGCCGTACTAAGATTGGAGGGTGCAATAAGTCCACAAACCAAAACTACCGGTATGATGATTGGAAAAAATGCCTGTCTGAGACTAGTGATATACTCTTGCTTCAATGTCAGAGCCCTTGCCACATAGATAATAAGGGCAATTTTTGCCATTTCCGAAGGCTGAAAACTGAAGCCTCCAAAACTTATCCAACGATTTGCATCATTGATATTCGTACCAAAAAAAAGCGTAAAAATCAATAAAGGGATCGTCAACAATAGAAGTGGACGCGCCAATTGCTGGTATCGCCGATAATGTATCAGGTGACCCAGATAAATAAGAAATAAGCCGAAGGCCAGTTTTACAATATGCCCCATGATCATACCAGTCGTATTACCCCCATGGGTACGCCAGGCCTCCCAGCCAGAGGAGGAGAACACGGCCAGAATGCTGAATAAGCTCAGCACGGCCACGATCATCCAGATGGTACGATCGCCCCTAAGTTCTGCTGCTATGCGGTTGCCGAGTGACATATTATTGCGGTGGACGGTTTGCAGTTATTTTTGAGATGCCAGTACTTTTTGATAAAACTCAATGTATTGTTCGGCTGATTTTTCCCAGGTAAACCGGGCTGCCCAAGACTCTATTTTTTTCCCTTTGCCGGGGTTATTTTCAAACTGTTTCATACCGTTGGCAAAAGCCTCAACTAAAGTGTTTGGTTCAAAATCATTGAAATAATATGCTTCTACGCCTCCGATCTCCGGAAGGCTAGTTAGCTTTGAAAGAAAAACCGGTTTCCCAAATGACATGGCTTCTATTACCGGCAATCCAAATCCTTCAGAAAGAGAAGGGAAAAGTAGCGCTGTACAATTCTGGTAGAATTCCATTTTTGCTTCCTCTCCAACCGGACCACAGAATTCGATTCGATCTGCCACGCCAAATCGTGCTGCCTCTTGTTCAATTTTTGCCTGATATCCGCGACTGTCTGGCCCGGCAATGATCCATTTATAAGCCTTAAATTCAGCCAAAAGCGGCATCAACACGTGATAGTTCTTCTTCGGATGAATGCCAATTGAAAATAGGAATGGACCTTGGTCCTTAGAGCCCTGAAACTTGCCACCTGGTCCTTGATACTTAAAACTTCCACCATTATAGATCACTTGTTCTACTTTTCCCTTTGGGACCTTCAAAAGCTGGTGAACCAAATTCCGCACATATTCAGAGATATACACCAGGCCATTTGCCCGCTTGATCTTTTGCTGCATTGCCACCATCCTGTGGCTTTTTTTCGCTTCTGAATAATCCGGGCGTTCCAGAAAATTCAAGTCGTGAATCGTAATCACCAGTGGCGTTTTACGGCTGCGTGGCATGTATGCTGAATCTTGATGCATACAATGCCAGAGTGACTCGCCAAAATCTGGACCGATGATTTTATGCCAGGGTTTTACCGCTTTATATTCCATTCCGTTGCCAAACTCCCCCTTGCACGCTGCTGGAACCAGGCAAGCAAAACCCAGGCCTGCATCCGATCCCTCGACTGCAAATGCACGACCCAGCTGTAGGCAGTATTGCCCCAGACCGGAGTACGGGTTTCTTAAGCGTTCCATTTCCAGTGCGATGGTTGGCATTTTTATAAATTAAGCGGTTTTTTCTTTTAAAACACTAAGAGACTAAGGGACACTAAGGTTAAGTGGGGTATGAGAGGGGTTTTAGTCCCCATCGGGTAAAACTGAAAAGTATTCATTGACATATGGAGTAGTACTTTTTGTGATTTTGTCGGTAAAAAAATTGATCATCAATCCTTTTGGCTTTTTGAGCAACTTCATATAGGACAAGAGTTTGGCAACTTCAATTGGGTTGATTTCCTGAACAGCTTTCAATTCTACCACAACACAGTCATCAACCAGTAAATCAAATCTTAATTCTGTTTCCAACTTAATTTCCTTGTACAACACGAATACTTTTTGCTGACGCTGCACATCAAATCCTCGCAACTTCAATTCGTATTCCATGCAAGCCTCATAAACCGATTCCAACAAGCCCGGGCCAAAGGTTTTGTGTACCTCAATTGCACTGGAAATCACATCGAATGCTACCTGATTGACTTCTTTTTTGGTCATGGAATTGAGAATTAGGTTATAGATCTCTTATGGTCCAAATCTCTAACCACCTTAAACTGTATCCACCTCTAATACCCCTCTTAACCTTAGTGCCCCTTAGTCTCTTTGTGTTTTAAAATGCTTAGCTGTAAAACCGCTTCCCGAAACTGCTCTCCCCTATCTTCATAATTTTTAAACAAATCAAAACTCGCACAAGCAGGGCTCAACAAAACCATATCTCCCTTTTTCGCAAAACCAGCAGCCATTTTAACGGCCTCCTGAGCGCTCCCTGTTTCCACGAGTGGCTTCTTCATTCCCCCAAACACACTGATTATCTTTGAATTATCCACACCCATGCAAACGATGGCCTTCACCTTGTTCTTTACCAATTTTAAAAGTGGCGTATAATCGTTCCCCTTGTCCTGGCCGCCAACGATCCACACCGTCGGCGTATCCATCGCCTGCAAAGCATAGAACACAGAATCCACATTGGTTGCTTTCGAATCGTTGATCCAAATTACACCATTGGTTTCAGCTACTTTTTCCAAGCGGTGTGGCGGCGGTATAAATGTGTTCAATCCTTCCTGGATCTTATCCGGTTTAGCGCCCAGCAACAGAGATACCCGAATGGCACATACAGCATTAAACATGTTGTGCGGTCCACGAAGGGCACTTTTTGACATCCCGAAGACCTCTTTTCCAACCTTAATCAGACCGTTTTTGTAGAAGCCTTTTCTGATCGCGATTTGTTTGGGTTTACTCACCGGGTGACTTGAAGTCACCCGGTGAGTCGCCAGAATCGGATCAAACCCATTGTAAATGAACTTGTCGCCGCGCCCCTGATTCATGGTCACCCGAAACTTCGACGCTGCGTAATTTTCCAGTTTGTAATCATAGCGATCCAAATGATCCGGTGTGATGTTCAGCAGCAATGCTATTTTAGGTCGGAACTGCTGAATATCATCGAGTTGAAAACTTGAAACCTCCAACACGAAAATCCTTTGGTCCGCTTTTGTGCTACCTGTTTTCAGATCTTCCAGTGCCATGCGGGCAAATGAATTTCCAACATTTCCGCCTTTTCGCACATCCAAACCGGCGGTATTCAAAAGGTGATAGGTCAATTCTGTCGTAGTCGTTTTACCATTTGAACCTGTAATCGCTACGATCTGACATTTTCCAGCATGCCGATACCCAAATTCAATTTCACCGATCACGTTGATACCTTTTTCACGCACAGCTTTCATCACTTCACTTTTTTCCGGAATACCAGGACTTTTAATGATCTCATTGGCATTCAATACCTTATCCAGACAGTGCTGGTTTTCTTCCCATGGAATACCAACTTCATTCAATTCTGTTTGAAATGAAGCCTTTATCGCTCCTTTATCAGATACGAATACGTCATAGCCAAGGTATTGGGCCAAAAGGGCCGCACCTGTGCCGGATTCCCCGGAGCCTAATATGACTATTCTTTTTTTCATGTTATTGGATCCATATTATTCATATTGCGCACATCGTTTTTCATGCTTTGCAATAGGTTTAAAGTGTCTGGCAATAATTTATCTGATCTTCAATGTGATAATTGTTGCTACTGCCAATAGCATTTGCACAATCCAGAACCGCACAGAAATCGTCACTTCATGGTAACCTTTTTTCTGATAATGGTGGTGCAAAGGCGCCATTAGAAATACCCGTCGCCCTTCCCCATATTTCCGTTTAGTATATTTAAAATACCATACCTGAATGATCACTGACAGATTTTCAACCAAAAAGACCCCGCACAAAAGGGGAATTAACAATTCTTTGCGGGTTACAATGGCCAATGCCGCAATAATCCCACCCAAGGTCAAGCTTCCTGTATCGCCCATAAAAACCCGCGCAGGGAACACATTGTACCATAAGAAACCGATACATCCACCGAGCAAACAAGCTGAAAAAATCACCAATTCGCTGCTGTACGGGATATAAAATATCTTTAAAAAATCTGCGGCAACCGAGTTACCACTTAAGTATGCCAGAATTCCAAGCGTTGCAATTACAATGGCTGAAACGCCTGCCGCTTGTCCGTCTAATCCGTCTGTCAAATTTGCTCCATTGCTCACTGCGGTGATGACCAAAATGACCATTATAACAAAGAAAATCGAACTCAAATTGCCAATATTATCCCCCAAAAACCAAAAAAAACGCGAGTAATCCAGTTCGTTATTTTTGAAAAACGGAACATTTGTAATCGCAGCTTTTACATAAACCATTTCTTTGTACGTATTAGGCGACGAAGGATCCTTTACAAAAAGGGATTCTATCACTTCATACCCCTTTTGATTTGCCACTTCCGGATCCATACGGACGACTACCTCGTCATTCACCAACATCGTAATGCCAACGATCAGCCCCAAACCTACCTGGCCCATTATTTTAAACTTTCCCTTCAATCCTTGTTTATCCTTTTTGAACACCTTTATATAATCATCCATAAAACCAATGGCGAACATCCAAACGGTGCTGAACAACATGAGTAAGATGTACACATTGTCGAGTCGCGCCAGCAGCAGACAAGGAATCAGCGTAGCCGCTACGATGATGATACCACCCATCGTCGGCGTGCCTGCCTTAGAAGTCTGACCTGCAAGACCCAGGTCGCGCACCGTTTCACCTATCTGCAATTTTCGAAGCCCGTCAATGATCCACTTTCCAATAATCATCGAAATCAGCAGCGACAATAGCATTGCCACCCCAGCCCGGAACGAGATGAATTTGAACAGGCCTGCTCCTGGCAGGTCGTAATGTTCTTGTAGGTATTCAAATAAATGGACAAGCATGGAATTTCATATTTATTTGGTAATTTTGACTATAAGCTGTTTTTTATTGCGAAAAAGCTATATTTTCGTTTAAAAATGTGGTTTTGGGGCGATATTCCATCGCCCCAAAACCTGCTCAAAATCAAAATAGTAGTCCCTCCACTATTTTACCTTTTACCCGCCATAAGTTCAGTAAAGGCGAGTTGTTTATATTTTAAAGCCATCGCGAAGACGGCTCATTTTTCCTTAAAAAACTTCAACAACATTTCCTTGTCATCGAAAGGATACTTCACCCCTTGTATATCCTGATACTTCTCGTGGCCTTTACCCGCCACCAGGATCACATCATTCGGGCCCGCGAGCCGGATTGCTGTTTTGATGGCTTGTTCACGATCCTGGATCGTGAGTGTTTTCTTTTGCCCTTCTGCATCCAATCCTGCTTCCATATCTTTCAATATTGCAGCCGGATCTTCGGTTCTGGGGTTGTCACTGGTCAAAATTAGCTGGTCACTTAGTCCGGCACAAACCCGTGCCATAATCGGTCGTTTGGTCTTATCGCGGTCGCCACCTGCACCAGTTACAGTGATGATACGCGAGGTTTTCTTTTTCAGTTTGGCGATTGTTTCGAGTACTTTTTCCAGTGCATCGGGGGTATGGGCATAGTCTACAATACCAATACAGCCTTGCTTTGAAGGATGGTTGATATACTCAAAACGGCCTTCTGCGCCAGGAAGATTGCTAAGTACCGTGAGTATTTCAGACTTTCCAAGTCTTGAAGACTTGGAAAGTCTTGATACGAGCTGCGCTACCCCAAAAGCTGCCGTCAAATTATACGCATTAAACTCGCCGATCATCCGGGCATGAATTTGCGCCCCATCCAATTCCAAATGCAGACCTTCCAGGCTATTTTCAATAATTTTCGCCTTGAAATCTGCAGGCTTTTTAAGACCATAGCTATATTGATCAGCCCGCGTATTTTGCAACATCAGCAAGCCGTTTTTATCATCGGCATTGGTAAGGGCAAAGGCAGTTTTAGGCAAATCGTCAAAGAACTTCTTTTTAGCATCCCGGTATTCTGCAAAGGTTTTGTGGTAGTCGAGATGATCGTGGGTGAGGTTGGTGAATACCCCGCCGACAAACATTGCACCGGCAATTCTACGTTGGTGTACTGCGTGACTGCTAACTTCCATGAACACCTGACTGCAACCGGCATCGGCCATTTTACGCAGTAGTTCGTGCAATCGAACCGCATCTGGAGTAGTATGAGTACTGGACAGAACCTCCTCCCCTACCCTATTTTCAACCGTGCCAATAAGGCCACATTTGTAACCTAAGGCGGTAAAAAGCTGCCAAAGCAAGGTTGCTGTGGTCGTTTTCCCGTTGGTTCCGGTAATGCCTATGAGGTCAACATCTGCGGATGGATTGTTATAATAATTAGAAGCCATTTGCCCAAGGGCTTCGGCGGAGTCGGCAACTCGTACCATCGTAAGAGAGTAATTAAAAGCCACCCCTTCACTATAAACGACTGCAGCCGCCCCATTTTTAATCGCCTTATCAATGAACTCGTGCCCGTCTACTACTGCTCCAAGCACTGCCACAAACACATCTCCTGGCTGCACAGCGCGACTGTCGAAACGGATTTGACCGATTTCGATGGCTGTGCTGCCTTGTGCCTCCAGCACTTGCAGATTTTGAAGGAGGTGGGTTAAAAGCATTTTTTAATTTTCACTCTAATGATAAAACACAGGTTTGTCCGTTAGCCTTGGTTCCTGGCGCCAGACTTTGCCATCGTACCTTCCCAACACCTTCTACCCTTACCCTGCAACCTCGGTTCTCCAGTAGATAGATTGCATCTTTCAAGCCCATACCTACCACGGAGGGAATATTTTTATCCCCGACCACCCGGTTTTGCATGGTCAGTCCAATACTATCTTTTGCAACAACCACCCCCCATTCAGCCAGGTCAACTGCCGGGTCAAAATCAAGTCCAAGCCACTGTAAGCTCTCTTTTATGTCTTCTTTTGAACCTGCATCATAGCTAGGCAATTGACTGCTTTTTAATGCAACAGGCTTATTTGCGTTCACTGGCTTGTGTAATTCAGCTTTCATAGCAAAACACTTGTCGGCAATTTGGCGAAACACCGGAGCAGCCACTTCTGCACCATGATATCCACCACGTTCAGGCTCACTAATGACCACAATACAAGAGTACACCGGATTATCCACCGGAAAAAAGCCACAGAACCCTGCCTGGTGACGAATGCCTTTGGAAGCTTTAAATTTGTGATAGTTCAACTGTGCAGTTCCCGTTTTGCCCGCAATTGCATAATTTTCAGTGTTAATATTATGCGCCGTACCCGATACGACTACTTCTCTCAATAGTTCTTTGGCTTTACGAATCGTATTATTTGAAGCGATACTGCGTTTGATGGTATAGGGCCGGAATTCTTTCATGGTCTCCCCATAATGCTCCGTACGCTGCACCAGATAAGGTTTCATCATACGTCCATCGTTGGCTACCGCATTGTAAAAGGTTAGCATTTGCATCGGGGTGAGCAACAGTTCATAGCCAATACTCATCCAGGGTAGTGTAGTGCCGCTCCATTCACTTTTTGGATCGTCCGGATTTTTCAAAATCGGGTTCTCTTCACCTCCGATCTCAATCCCTGTAGGCATATCAAGATTGAAGTCGCGGAGTTGTTTGATAAAAGCCCCCGGATTGCTTTTGAAATACTTCATTGTAAGTGTTGCGGTGCCTACATTGGACGACTGTGCAAAAACCTGACGGATCGTCATCGAATCCAGTCCATGCGGCACTGCATCAGTAAGCTCTTCGTCATAGATCTTCACCTTGCCACCAAAAACGGGTATTTTATCATCAAAATTCTCCAGTGCTCCTGCTTCCATCAGTGCCATAAAAGTGGCAAGTTTAAACATCGAGCCTGGCTCTACACGTTCACCAACTGCATAATTATAGGTTTCCCAATAGCCCGTCTTTCCTTCTGACTGAGCGCGACCAATATTTGCCATGGCACGGATCTTTCCGGTTTTCACCTCCATCACAATGGCACAGCCATGATCAGCATTATGGGTTTCACAGGCATTAAGCAAGGCGGTTTCTGCTGCATCCTGTATATTGATATCCAGCGTTGTCACCACATCATCACCAGAAGCTGGTTCAATATCCGCCAGGTCATTGATAGGAATATAGATATCTCCTGGCACCCGCAGCATGAGCTGTTTGGGTGAGTCATCCCGTTTCCCTTCGAGGATGGTATTAAAACTCCCTTCAATCCCGACGGGCAAAGCTCCTTCCCGCTGTGAATACCCGATAGTCCGTTGTGCCAGTATCTTGAATGGCCGCTCACGTCTGCTGGTTTGTTCCGCAATGAAACCTCCAGCATGTCGCCCTTCCCGAAAAATAGGGAAAGTTTTAATCAGCATCATTTTAGCGTATGGAAGATTCTTAGCGATAGGCACATACCGGATACCTCGGGTTCTCGGGTCTGCGCTACGAAGGGTATCAAGCCATTGACGGTAGGCTCCTTGTGTAAAAGACTGATCAATATAAGTAGAAAGCAACCATGCAAGGCTATCCACCGCTTGATCGTTAAAAATATCAGGCGTAAGTCCTTCGGATTTTGCGTCAAAATGTATGTCAAAGAACGGAAGAGAGGTTGCTAATAGCGAGCCGTCGTCTGCCAAAATATTACCCCGCTGACTCGGCACATCTACTAGTTTCACATATAAACTATCTGCTTTAGCCTCCCACTTATGGGCATCCGTAACGGTAAGTTGAAACAATCGAGTCAAGATTACGACAGCCACCACAAGTACAACGGCTGCTACCGTATACACGCGGATTAGGACTTCGTTTTTGACGTTTAGCACTTTATTAGTGTTAAATGGTTAGTATTAAGTGCTTTTTTAGCTTGATTGGAGGTTTGCTTTTATGGTTTTAATCGAGTTCCAATTTAGTAATAAAGTCAGCTACTGATTGTGCATCCATAATACTGGACATTTTTGTTTTGCCCACAGACCTATAAGGTTTCCAAAAACCTTACAGGTCTCGATTTTAGAAAATGTCCAGTAGTGTGGTGTGCATCACTTAACACCAATCACTTTAGGGCCTTTGTTTTCCAAATCCAATCCAACCGGCTCCAAACTCTCATCGATCTGACTCTGCATACTTTTATACATTGTCTCGCTTTTGATCGAGGTATATTCCCATTTTAACTCCCTAATCTCTTTTTGCAAACTCTGAATATGGCGTACACCTTTTTCAGAGAAATGTGCGTTAGCGATATATAAAATGCCCAAACCGCCCAAAAATAGCAGGAATTGAAAGTTTCCAAACACCAGATCTGTGGTGTGGCGACTTACATTCAGGGCATTGAGGAACTTATTGGCCATGTATTATTTTGCTTTTAAGATAATGGCGTATAAATAGTTCATCGTTTGTCGTTTATCGTTCTCTTCGCTGCTACCCGAAGCTTAGCACTTCTTGAACGGGCATTCTGTTTGGTTTCAAGCTGGCTTGCTTCTACGGGTTTCTTGGTGACCAGTTCCCAAGGCTTTGTGATATTGCCATAAAAATCCTGGTCTGGCTCACCTTTGACATTACCTGCTTTCATATAATTTTTCACCATCCGATCCTCCAGGGAATGAAAAGTGATAACGGCCAATCTTCCACCGGGCGCCAGCATTTCCAACGCATCCTTCATGAAATCCTCCAAGGCTCCGAGCTCATCATTGACTTCCATCCGCAAGGCCTGAAACGCCTGTGAAAAATAACGCATTCGCTCACCCAACAGATTCTTGGTGCACAATTCAAGCAGATCGCCTGTGGTTCGAAAACGCTTTCGTTCCCGCTCCTGTACTACTGCATAGGCCAGCGTCTTAGAATTTCTCAATTCTCCGAGTTCACTAAAAATGCGCTGCAGCTCATCTACGCTTCGGGTATTGAGCAGGTCTGCAGCGGTTTCTCCGTCCAAGCGACTCATGCGCATATCGAGTGCAGCCTCAAAGCGATAGGAAAAGCCCCGCTCTGCAGTATCAAGCTGGTGGCTACTCACGCCAAGGTCGGCGAGAATCCCGTTTACCGTACCTACCCTGACGCCTTCTGCGCGCAACTGGCGTTTCAAATGCCTGAAATTCGATGGAACAAACGTGAAGCCTGAATGGCTTGAAAACGCTTGCTGTTCGATATTTCGTTTTGCATCCTCATCCTGATCAAAGGCAAACAGACGACCTTTTTCGCCCGTTTTTTCAAGTATCAATTTGGAATGACCACCACCGCCAAATGTTGCGTCCACATAGACCCCTCCGGGCGTAATGCCTAGAAGATCAATACTTTCGTGTAATAGGACAGATTCGTGGTACACCATAATATGTATAATATATAATATATGATGTATGAATTTATGGAAGAATGTGGTTAAAAAACTAAGCTTGAAAATACTCCATCGCACTAAGTATTAGTCCTTTCATCCATCCTACTTTATACATCATACCTCATCGTTTTCCCCTCCCATCACATCGTTTGCCAAATCTGCAAATTCATTTGGATCAAAGGCGGCGGTAGAGGTATACTGCTCTGGCGACCAAATTTCAATCTTGCCGTTCATAGCAAGCAGTACTGCATCCTTGGTGATGCCCGCATAATCCATCAATGGCTTCTGCAACAGGATTCTGTCCGCGCTGTCAGTGGTAAGAGGGTAGGCTCCGTAGTGAAAAGAGCGTACAAAGGCGCGGTTCCGGTCATTGAAACTATTGAGACGGCTCAACTTAGCAGCGATGCCGTCCCAGACCGGCTTGGGGTAAAGTGTGAGACACTTCTCAAAACCCCGGTTTACTACAAATTCATAAGCTGTCCCGTCGCCATTGGATCCTGCTGTTAAAGCAGGTAGTTGGCGGAGCAGCGCGGTTGGTAAGCGCAAGCGTCCCTTGTCGTCAAGGGAGACCGGATATTCACCGATGAGTTGCATTTAAGAATAGGACTGTATTCTGCTAAGCATGAGTCGGGACAAATGTGGGATCGGTCACCAATTCACAAGGACAAAAGTAGATAATGTTTCCATATTTTCCCACAAATCAACACAAATAATACATTTTAATAAATATATATTTTAATAGTATTTATAATATATTTATATTCAACAATTTATAATTTAATTATTTTTATATTTACTTTTAGACAAAAACCTGTTTAGTCCAAAAATACAGGACAAAACAAAGGTCCGACTTTAAATTCAATGCCAAAAAGGATTTTTTGAATAAAAATCACTCTGTTTAGGGGACACTGAATCTGGCATTAGCTAATTTGAATAACTTGTGGGAAAAAGTGGAGAACAATAATTATGCCGTATATAAAGGAGGGGAAAGGAGCACAAAGTGTACCCTGAAACGGTTTGGCCTTCAAAGTCTGAGTAGATGCCCAACCCTGGAAAAGCGGGCTTTGATCATCACTTTATAAGAGATCAATGCCATATTAAACGCAGTCCCAACCTTGTAAAACAGCAGATGCCCTTTCAGTCTGTTGACCGAAAGGGCATCTGAATGCACGTTTTCTGTTGCAATTAAGCCCGTGGCTCTTTGCTCAGATTCTTATTGATTTTACCCATACCGGCTTCACGCCAAATAGCCTTTTTGGACTTCTTGGCAGCCTTAGTCTTTTCGGCCAACGCAACGGCATTGGTTGCACTAACGGTACCACCGCTCACGCACAAATCCGAAAACATCACCTTTTCTTTTGTACCTGGCTTGATGACTTCGCCGTCCAGCTTCAACACAGAGGTTTCTATGATTTGCTTTACCTGTACAGCGGAAAGATCAGGATAGTAAGAACGGATCAAGGCAGCAACACCAGCTGCAGCCGGGCATGCCATTGAGGTGCCGCTGGCCGGGCCATATTTTCCATCAGGAATGGTTGACTGGAGTTGTACGCCAGGCGAGAAGATGTCTACAGATTTTTTGCCGTAGTTCGAAAAACTGGCTACGCGCTTTTCCCCTGTTTTCCACCCGAGTGCACCAATTTCCATCCAGGTTGTTACATGTTTTTCTTTGCTGAAAAGTCCTTTTTTGACTGGTTTATTAAATTTGTCATTTGGAAAATTCCCGCCCAAGTCATTGTTTTCCGAATCATTTCCGGCAGCATGAACCACCAGCACATCGTGCTCTGCGGCATAATGCATCGCCTGATCCACATACCATTTGTTGGGGCTGTATCCTTTACCAAACGACATATTGATAACACTGGCGCCATTGTCTACAGCGTAGAAAATAGCATTGGCAACGTCTTTATCCCGTTCGTCGCCATCTGGCACGCAACGCACGGTCATGATGCGCACATTATCTGCAACACCGCGAATACCAATGTCATTGTTGCGGTTAGCCGCAATGATTCCGGATACATGGGTACCGTGAAATGCCTCTGGACCTTCATATTCATTAGTGCCGTAAAATCGATTGGTAAGATCATTCGGGTCATCGCCAACCATCGCGCGGGCATTGTAATCAGGATTGAGTTGATACTCCACCTGATTATAGAAATGCTCTGATGCATCTTTCTTGGCATCATCAAGATCCTTGCGGGATGTAAGCCCCTGGCCCATGACCATTTTAGTGATCTCGACTGACTTTTTCAACTCTTCATTCCCTGTAACATTGATAGCCGCCACATTGTCAGCATTAAATTCTTTTCCTGCGAGGGCTTTTTCTACTACATTGAACGCATCTTCAATAGGTTTGAGTTGTTTGGTTGCATTTTCCATACCGCTAAGTGCTTCTGCACGTTGCGCCTCAAATTCTTCTTTGATTTTTACCCAAGATTTGTACTCAGCGGCATCCTTGCCGTGCAGGCTTTTCGAATCGATACCGTCAAAGCGTTTTTTAAGGCGGGCATATTCACGGGTAAGTTCAAGCGTTTCGTGGTTAACATTGCCGCCAGGGCCCGCGAGAAAATTCCAGCCATGAACATCATCCACATACCCATTATTATCGTCATCTTTTTTGTTACCTGGAATTTCACCCGGATTGGTCCAGATCACATCCTTAAGGTCTTCGTGATCAATTTCTACTCCTGAGTCAAGGACGGCCACGATAACAGTCTGGCTTTTTTTGCTCTTATTTTTCAACATTTGAATTGCAGCATCCCCACCAGTTCCGTTTACTTTGTCAGCTGTAGGATCAAGGTTAAACCAGTTGTCGGGAGCTTTGCTTTGCGCCGACAGGAACAGGCCAGGAAGGCACGCGATGGCGACGAGAAGACTTTTTTTGAATACCATGTCAGAAAAAAATTTTAGCTCCCTACTAATTCTTCCGGATGGAAGGACGTTGAAAGGAGCGGTGATTAATTTAAAAATGAATCGAAGCCCGCTATGGCGGACAAACAAGTATTTGAAACGGCAAAATTAGTGCGTTGTGCGTTCAGTTAAGGAAGTTTAGACAAAAACACGGTAGAGAGGGGCGTACGCCAGAATTAACCTGTTGGAGCAACACAAAGTGACCGGATTTAGACAATTTAAGTTTTTATCTGACACTTTTACGCCAAACCTATCACACAGATATCTGCTTTGCGATACCTTTGTTTTTTCATCTTATAAACCAATCTATTCCCGCAATGATTATCCGATTTTTCACTCCAATTGTTGGAGCAGTACTTACCTTACTTTCTTTCAATCTTAGCGCGCAAGGCTTTGGTGTTACAGTAGACAGTGCAGACGCTAAAACCGGACAAATTGTCTGCCTCCCGGTAAGAGCCCTAGGATTTACCAATATTATCAGTTTTCAATACTCTCTTACCTGGAACCAGCAGGAATTGACCTTTGATCACACTCAAAACTTTAACCTGCCTGCTTGGATGGCAAATGATTTTGGCGCAAACACTCCTGGATTGTTGTTGGTAGGCTGGTCTGATATCGATGGCCAGCCAAGAACCAGAGCCAATGGAGCTATTCTCTACGAGGCTTGCTTTAAAGTAATCGGTCCATTAGGCAGTAGTTCTGATATTACTCCCGGAACTACGGGCTTCCCACCCGGCACCGGAGGAGCAGAAGCTTACAACGCCAACTTTGAAAACGTTTACAACCCTAACCTGAATGTACCAGGCTACATAGAAGTGACCCTTGCCGCTGGCACCACAGATGCTGAGCTACTCGGCAAACCTTTATTTCAACTAAGTCCTAACCCTACCCAGGCTTCGTCGCAGGTATTGGTAAAGTCAGCTGATTCGGGCCGGGCAACCTTGTCCGTGACCGATGCCTCAGGCCGTACTTTGATGGAACAAAAAATCTCGTTGCATGCCGGCGACAACACTTTTGATATTCCTGCCAATGTATTGAATGCCAAAGGAATGTATCAGGTATCGGTTAAAACAGATAAGGGAGTTACCTCCCAAATGCTTAGTGTGAACTAATGGTATCATCCAGTTCAATTTGTCCCAAAATGAACGACCGATGTTTACCCATATCACGGTTGGATTACTTTCTTTTTCCTGGGTACAAAATATCAAGGTACCCGGAATGAGCGTAGGGGATATTAACTCGTCGGCCTATCCTAATATTCTTATATTTAGCTCTGGTCACAACCTGCTGGAGCATATACAGCAATGGCATAAGGTGAGACCATGTATAGAAATATGCTTTCCGGCAGGCGGTGCTGAAGGAAGCTATACAAGTATCAAACCTGGGCCGGATGGCTCCACTTCTTTTGCGTGGGAAGCGGAGGCTTATGATTGTTCGACTACAGATGTCTGGTCGTTAGCAGGATGTATGCCAGGAAACAACGAATGCGTCTTCACCCACATCTAAAATCTTAAATCATGTAATCGGCACTCGTAAATCATTAAAACCAACAACATTGGGCTTTATCCACAATTAACCTCAAAACCACCCGGTCTTCTTCCGACTAGCACTCCTCGCGCCACCCAATCCTAAAATCCCGAGCAATCCACGGGTCAATTCCCGGGCCACTGTCCGGCCGATCTGACGGGCAAGCGGATCATTGGCGATCGTTTCGATCATGCCTGGTTCTTCTTTTTCTGGTTTGGATGGTTTATCTTGTGGTTGCTGCGCAGTTTGCCGCTCCTGTACTTCCGCTATTTTGCCATTTAGGATCTCATACGCACTATCCCGATCTACTTCCTGATTGTATTTGCGCGCCAACGCAGAACGGCTTAGTATATCGTCTATTTCCGTTGGGGTAAGAATGTCCATCCGGCTTTCAGGCGGGCGCATGAGCGTATGTGCCAGGGGGGTCGGAATACCTTTTTCGTTGAGTACACTGACAATCGCTTCGCCTATACCTAGATTAGTGAGCAGATCTTCCGTCTCGTAATATTCTGTGATCGGGTAGTTTTCCGCAGCCAGTTTGATTGCTTTCCGGTCTTTGGCCGTGAAGGCACGGAGGGAGTGTTGCAGTTTCAATCCCAATTGAGCCAGGATACTGTCCGGGATATCAGTTGGATTCTGGGTAATGAAGAAAATACCGACTCCTTTAGACCGCACCAATTTAATGATCGCCTCCAATTGCTGCATTAGTGCCGAACTGGCTTCCTGAAACACCAGGTGCGCCTCATCAATAAAGATGCAAAGCTCGGGCTGTTCCACATCGCCTTTTTCAGGGAAAGATGCATAAATTTCAGCCAACATCTGAAGCATGAAGGTGCTAAACAACTTAGGTCGATCCTGAATGTCAGTGAGTCTTACGATGCTGATGACGCCACGCCCATTCTCGTCTATACGCGCGAGGTCGTGCACATCAAAAGAAACCTCGCCAAAGAAGGTTTCCGCCCCTTGCTGCTCGAGCTCTACCACCTTTCGGAGGATGGTACCTGCAGTAGCACTGGAGAATTGGCCGAATTCGGCTTCTATCTCTTCTTTACCTTCGTTGCCGAGAAACTGAAGCACTTTTTTGAAATCCTTAAGATCGAGGAGCGGGTAGTTTCGGTCATCACAATATTTGAATACAACAGATACTACCCCACCCTGTGTGTCATTCAACCCCAAAATACGGGAGAAAAGAACAGGGCCAAATTCACTAATGGTAGCCCGCAGTCTGGAACCTTTTTCACCCGAAAGGGTTAAGAACTCAACTGAATTGCCTATTCCATGCCAGGTAATACCTATTTTTCCGGCACGTTCGGTAATTTTGGGATTATCCGTTCCAGGCATGGCAATTCCGCTAAGATCTCCTTTAACGTCCATGAGCAGACAAGGCACCCCACTGGCGGCAAGTTGCTCTGCTATGGCTTGCAAACTCTTGGTTTTACCAGTTCCTGTGGCGCCGGCAATGAGGCCATGTCGGTTCATGGTCTGTAATGGAACTTTAATTTGAAGGCTAGGAATGGCTTCACCATCCAGCATCGCGCCGCCAAGCACGATATTGGCCCCGGAAAAATTGTAGCCTGCCTGAATGGCCGCAACGAAAGAATCTTTTTTTGACACGTTGTAGGATGTGGGATATAGGATGTAGGAAAAGGTTCTTGGTATTAGACTATAAAAGTTTTATACCGTGGTCATTTTAGTGACAAAAGTAGTCTGATGACAATCAATTTAAAAAAGATTTGGTTTTGAATGCCATTATAATAATTCGAAAGGCAATTTTGCCGGACAACGGATTCAAAAATACATCATACATCCAACATAAAACAATGCATCACAGAATACGGGTAGCAGGTCTGATCCACAGGGCCGACGAAATATTACTCATTCAACAACAAGATCGGCATGGGGTGCGCAACTGGAGCATCCCTGGTGGGCGCCTGGAATCTACAGATGCTGACATTTTCCGAGGAGTGGAACGAGAGGTCTGGGAAGAGACTGGTTTAAAAGTGGAAGCCCGGCAACTGCGGTTTGTTAGCGAGTACCTGGCTCCGGATATAATTGCGCTCACACTTATCATTGAGTGCCACCTGGCGAATGACGAACATCCAGACAATATACACCTCGACAACATCATGGAAGATGATAACATTCACGGAGTAGCCTGGTGGCCCATTTCCAGAATCCGTACTTCTGATGAACCCATGAGTCAAATTTTGACTAAGCAAGCGTTTTGGGACGCTTTAGAACAAGCAGAGGGGATGGTTTATTTAGGACGGCATCATGATGTATGAGTGAAAACAGTCCACTTTCAAGTAACTTTGAGCCCGAATATTTGGAATGCCTAATCAGGTTACGGGACATTTTGACATTGGATGTTGGACATGCACTCTAAAAACTTGAAAATCATTCACTTCCTGAATCGTGTCTAACGCCTCCTGTCCATTAGTCTAATGTATCCATCACTTCTAAGAAAGGAAAAAACGCTTGCCGTAATAGGCCTTGGATACGTCGGGTTGCCGATCGCCCTTGAGTTTGCGCGTGATTTTCGGGTGATTGGGTACGATATTGATGCTGTGCGTATTGCTATGATGCAGCGAGGAGAAGACCCCAGTCGGGAACTCGGCCCGGAAGAATTTACAGGTCGTGACATTCATTTTTCCTCTCAATTAGAGGACCTGGCCCAAGCCCATTTTTTTATAGTCGCCGTCCCGACCGATATAGATGAGCATAAGGTTCCCAACCTGAACCCACTGAAAAAAGCGTCCACAGATATTGGCAGCGTCCTAAAAAAAGGCGATTACGTAGTATACGAATCTACTGTATATCCAGGCTGCACTGAAGAAGATTGCCTCCCCATTCTGGAAAAATTATCCGGGCTGAAAATGGGGCCTGATTTCAAACTCGGCTACTCCCCCGAACGCATCAACCCGGGAGACAAAACAAAACCACTCACACAAATATTAAAGATTGTAAGTGGCTCAGATGCAGAAGCCCTGGAGGAAATTGCTAAAATCTACAGGCATATAATTGAAGCTGGAATTTACTGCGCCAGCACCATAAAAGTAGCTGAGGCCGCCAAAGTTATTGAGAATACCCAGCGCGATTTGAATATTTCGCTGATGAATGAACTCGCTATGATCTTTGACCTTATGGGCATTGATACACAGGAAGTGATCAAAGCCGCCGGAACCAAGTGGAACTTCCTGAAGTTTTACCCTGGACTTGTGGGCGGACACTGCATCGGGGTAGACCCTTACTACTTATTGCATAAATCCGTCGAACTGGGTTACGAACCACAAGTCATTCTCAGCGGCCGAAGGGTCAATGATGGTATGCCAGCATGGGTAGCTAAAAAAGCAGTGCAACTCCTGCTCAAAAAAGGCAAAAGTCCGCACCTGGCCAAAGTGCTCATTCTCGGAATCACATTCAAAGAAAACGTATCTGATATTCGAAACTCCAAAGTTGCCGCCATGGTCAACGAACTTCAGGACTTTTCAATCAATGTCCAGATCGCAGACTGCCATGCAAACCCCAACGAGGTAGCCAAAGAATATAACCTGAGACTCAGCGACAACATTTCAACAGGATATGATGCCGTAGTAGTCGCCATAGGACACGATGAATACCGAAAGTATGATAGTGCATTTTTTAAATCAATCATGGGTGAAAACCCTATTTTGATGGATTTAAAAGCACTTTATGAAGATGTTGAGGAAGGAATCGAATATTGGAGACTATAATGAATGTGGTCAATGAGTAAAATGTGGTCAATGTGATTTGGGCTCGACCAGGCCACATTAAGCACATTGGCCACATTCTTCTAATTGACTACATTAATCATATTGAACACATTGTCCACATTAATCTAATTGACCACATTTTACATTATGATACAAATGGTTGACCTCAAAACCCAATACACCCGCATCAAGAGCGAGATAGACCGCGAGATGCAGGAAGTATTTGATTCTTGTATTTTCATCGGCGGACCTAAAGTGAATGCTTTTCGGGAAAGCCTGGAGCAATACCTCGGCGTAAAACACGTCATTCCATGCGCCAATGGTACCGATGCCCTCCAAATTACCATGATGGCTCTTGGCCTAAAACCGGGCGATGAAGTGATCGTCCCGGCTTTTACCTATGTGGCGACTGCAGAAGTGATCGGATTGCTTGGGCTCACGCCTGTCATGACGGACGTAGACCCTGGCACGATGAATATTACGGCAGCGAACATTGAAGCCGCAATCACACCACGTACCAAAGCCATTGTACCGGTCCATTTGTTCGGACAATCAGCCGACATGGCCTCCATCATGGCGCTGGCTAAAAAGCACAATTTATTTGTAATCGAGGACAATGCGCAGGCGATTGGGGCGGATTATACCTTTCCTGCCGCTGGCACAACGTCCGGTGACGGAGAAACAAAGAAGACTGGCACCATCGGTCACTTTGGCTGCACCTCCTTTTTCCCTTCCAAAAACCTCGGCTGCTATGGAGATGGAGGCGCCATGATGACCAACGATGATGCCCTTGCCGCAAAGGCCCGGATGATTGCCAACCACGGGCAGTCTAAGATGTACTACCATGATGAGATTGGAGTAAACTCCCGGCTGGATGCCATGCAAGCCGTAATCCTGAATGCAAAACTAAAACACCTCGACGAGTATAATGCCGCCCGAAACCGTGCTGCAGACTACTACGACCGATTTTTCGGGCAAATTCCACAGTTACAGATTCCTGCACGCGAAACAAATTCAACACACGTTTTCCACCAGTATACCCTCCAGATCAATACGCCAGATTCGGTGAAAACCCGGGATGAATTGAAAGCCTTTTTGCTGGAAAAAAGCATCCCATGCATGATCTATTATCCTGTTCCATTGTATGATCAACCCGCATTTGCACCTTTCTGGAAAGACGGAAAATTGCCTGTAACAGAAGCACTTTGCGCATCGGTGTTTTCGCTACCCATGCACTCGGAAATGACAGAAAGTGTTTTAGCTGAGATCACTGGAGCGGTGAAGGCATTTTTTGAGACCCGGTAAAAAATTCAAAATGTCCAATTTCGCATTAATCGGCGCAGCAGGCTACATCGCACCCAGACACATGAAGGCCATTCGTGACACTGGTCACCGATTGGTGGCAGCATACGACCCTCAGGATTCTGTCGGTGTAATGGATAGTTATTTTCCTGATGCCGACTTTTTCACCGAGTTCGAGCGTTTTGACCGACATCTTGATAAATTGAAACGACGCGGAAAGTCTATTGACTATCTAAGTATTTGCTCCCCAAATTACCTCCACGATGCGCACATCCGTTTTGGACTGCGACTCGGTGCCAATGTGATCTGCGAAAAACCCCTTGTTCTGAATCCCTGGAATGCCGAAGCACTTCAGGAAAACGAAGCAGAAACAGGTAATAAAGTCAATACTATCCTGCAATTACGCTTACATCCTGAATTGATTTCGCTGAAAGAAAAAATCGATCAGTCAAATGTCCAACACGAGGTAGACCTGACTTATATCACTTCCCGGGGCAATTGGTACTACACTAGTTGGAAAGGTGATCTGGCCAAATCCGGCGGGATCGCTACGAATATTGGTATCCATTTTTTTGATATGCTGATCTGGATATTTGGACCTGTGAAAGAAAATATAGTGCACCTGCATACCCATGACCGTGCTGCCGGATTCCTCCAATTGGAAAAAGCCCGGGTTCGATGGTTTTTGAGTATCAATGCAGACACTTTACCTGCACAAGCCAAAGCACAGGACAAACGGACCTACCGCTCTATCATTGTCAATGGGGAGGAAGTGGAGTTCAGTGAGGGCTTTACCGACCTGCATACCCGCAGTTATGAAGAGATCTTTGCCGGCAACGGCTTCGGCATCGAAACAATTCTTCCTGCCATTAAGATTGCTCATGCCATTCGGACCATCGAACCTATTGGACCAAAGGGACATTTTCATCCAATGGCCAGCCTTCCATTAAGTAAACATCCACTCAAAAGTGGGCACTTAAATTGCTGATGCCATACTTTTCACATCCTACTGCGATCATAGACCCTGGTGCCCGGATCGGTGAAGGTTCCCGGATCTGGCATTTTTGCCACGTCTCCTCTGGCGCTGTCTTAGGCGAAAACTGCATTTTGGGGCAAAATGTCTTTGTGGCTGACGGCGTAACCCTTGGCAATGGGGTAAAAGTGCAAAACAATGTCTCTATCTACACCGGCGTAACTTGCGAAGAAGATGTGTTTCTTGGTCCCAGCATGGTTTTTACCAATGTGATCAACCCGCGCAGTTTTGTATCACGCAAAAACGAATTTCGCCCTACCCTCGTGAAGCAGGGGGCTAGCATCGGTGCCAACGCAACGGTTATTTGCGGAGTGACCTTGGGACGATATTGTATGATCGGTGCAGGAGCTGTTGTCACGAAAGATGTACCGGATTTTGCGCTCATAACAGGGGTGCCTGCTCGCCAAACCGGTTGGATGAGCCGGTTGGGACACCATCTCCATTTTGAGGCTAGCAAAGCAATTTGTGAGGAAAGCAGAGAAACGTATATTCTAAAAGATGGAATATGTTGCTTACAGCACAATATGTTGTGATCGGAGACGTACCTGTCCTGTAAATGCCTTGTCCATATTATCGCTAACCTCAGCCCCTTCTTCAACAAAATGAAGCAAAAAATCCTTCGTTTTACGAAATACTCACTCCTTTTGGGCCTGGCCATTTTAGCAACAGAGATCTTTTGGCCCAGACACTACAAGGTGCCCACCCAACTCAGAAGAGCGAGCACCCAGTACTGGGATTTGGCCACCGGCTCCAGGATCGCGTATAACCTGGTGACCGCCCAAGGACAGAAGAAGCCCACCCCGATCATTTATTTGCATGGCGGATCCGGTGGCCCGATCAATGACAGCAATATCAAAAC
The DNA here is from genome assembly GCA_947476195.1 of Lewinellaceae bacterium. Classification (GTDB taxonomy): domain Bacteria; phylum Bacteroidota; class Bacteroidia; order Chitinophagales; family Saprospiraceae; genus M3007. Next base: position 45,071 of record CANJPT010000010.1, read on the forward strand.
TTTAACGCAGCTCGCCCAGGATGGCTACGATGTATATTTGTACGACCAAATTGGAGGTGGATTTTCCAATCGGCTGGATAACCTCGAAGAATATACAGCGGAGCGGCACAAACGTGATCTGGAAGCCATTATTCAGAAGATCGGGGCTGAAAAAGTGATCCTGCTTGGCCAATCCTGGGGCGGGATCCTGGCCACCTTATTCGCTGCTGATTATCCTGAACAGTTGGAAAAACTCATTTTTTCTTGCCCTGGCCCCATTTTACCTATCCGGCCCGAATTAAAATCCGCAATCGCTCCTGATAGCCTTCAGCTTCGCGAACCTTTCTTTTCGAATGCACAGGGCAATCAGGAGAGCAGCAATTTAAGAACCCGGACAATGTCATACCTCGCAACTGCATTTGGAGTGAAACTAGCCTCAGATGAAGAAGCCGACGAGTTTTATACCTATCAAAGCAGTAAAGTAAATAGATCTGTGGTATGCGACACCACCAGATCCCCCCAAAGCACCGGTGGCGGCGGATTTTATGTCTCCATACGTACGGTTCAAAGCTTCTATGACATTCCTGACCAACGTTCAAAAATGAAAGAGGTTCAGTGCCCTGTCTTGGTCATGAAAGGACAATGTGACAATCAAAAATGGGGCTTTACAAAAGAGTACCTTGACATCTTTCCGAATAGCCATTTGGTCATGATACCCAATGCCGGCCATGCGATCGCATTTGAACAACCGGATCTGTACCTTCAGACCATTCGTGATTTTTTAAACAGATGATCCCTTCAGGCGCTTACCATTGTAGCGCAGGTCTCCATCAGTTTATTATGCTACAAGGATCAATATTACTGCAATACCCAATCTCCATTTAAAAACAAAACCTGACCTTTGCCACTCCAACCCCTTGGACTAAGTCGTTTGCTATACTACTATGAAAAAAGCCCTCATCACTGGCATCACTGGCCAGGACGGCGCGTACCTCGCCGAACTTTTATTGAAAAAAGGCTACGAAGTCCACGGCGTCAAACGACGTTCCTCTCTGTTCAATACAGAGCGTGTAGATCACCTATACCAGGACCCACATGTTGACAACCAACGCTTTGTTCTGCACCATGGCGACCTTACGGACTCGACCAATCTCATCCGTATCATGCAGCAGGTACAACCGGATGAGGTGTACAACCTCGGTGCCCAAAGTCACGTACAAGTGAGTTTTGAAACCCCGGAATATACTGCCAACGCAGATGCTGTGGGCGCCTTACGTCTATTGGAAGCCATCCGATTGTTGGGTCTGAGTGAAAAGACCAGGTTTTATCAGGCCAGTACCTCTGAACTTTACGGGCTGGTACAGGAAACACCCCAGCGCGAAAGCACCCCGTTTTACCCACGTTCTCCTTATGGCGTTGCAAAATTGTATGCCTATTGGATCACAGTGAATTATAGGGAAAGCTATAGCATGTTTGCCTGCAACGGCATCCTGTTCAACCACGAAAGTCCCACCCGAGGAGAGACCTTTGTGACCCGTAAGATCACCCGGGCCGCGGCAAAAATTTCGCTCGGCTTACAAGATAAACTTTTTCTGGGCAATCTTGATGCGCAGCGCGACTGGGGACATGCCCGCGATTATGTGGAAGCCATGTGGCTCATGATGCAACAAACGGAAGCCGAAGATTTTGTGATCGCCACAGGGAAGACCACTGCAGTTCGTGAATTCTGCCGGATGGCATTCCATGAACTTGGGGTGGAATTGGAATTTCGCGGGAGCGGCGTGGAAGAGCGTGGATTTGTAGCGCGTTCATCCAGTCCAAATCTAAAGCCTGGCCAGGAGGTCATTGCCATTGATCCACGCTATTTTCGACCTGCAGAAGTGGATCTGTTGGTGGGCGATGCGAGTAAAGCGAAGGAAAAATTGGGCTGGGTCGCTAAGCGAACTTTAGCCGAATTGGTAGCCGAAATGGTAGCAAGCGACCTGCTACTTTTCAAGCGGGAAGAATATTTGAAAGAAGGCGGATTCGAAATTCGAAATGAGTTTGAATAAGAAAAGAAAAGTTTTTATCCCAAAATTCTGTAGGTTTAAGATATCTGCAAGGTTTAAGCAGGAGTTCTATGCACATAAATGACAAGATATACATAGCTGGCCACCGAGGAATGGTGGGCTCGGCCATCCTGAGAAAACTCCAGACAGCGGGTTTTGCAAATTTTGCACTTGCGGATTCAAGCGCACTTGATCTGCGCAACCAGTTGGAGGTTAGCGAATTTTTTCGACGAAAAAAGCCTGACCATGTGTTCCTTGCAGCGGCCAAAGTCGGCGGAATTTTCGCAAACGATACCTACCGGGCTGAGTTCCTATACGATAATTTGATGATTCAGGCCAATGTAATTGAATCTGCTTATCGCCATGGCGTAGAAAAACTGATGTTCCTCGGCTCCTCTTGTATTTACCCAAAACTGGCCCCGCAACCCTTAAAAGAAGCGGCATTGTTAACTGGCCTTTTAGAGCCCACCAACGAGCCTTATGCCATCGCTAAAATCGCAGGAATCAAACTTTGCGATGCTTATCGGGCGCAATATGGTTCTAATTTTATCAGTGTAATGCCCACCAATCTGTATGGGCCCAATGATAATTATCATCCACAGAACAGCCATGTGTTGCCTGCTTTGTTGCGTAAATTTCACGAAGCAAAAATAGCCAACGCGCCTTTTGTTACCCTCTGGGGTACCGGCACACCACGCCGCGAATTCCTCCACGTAGACGACCTCGCTGATGCTTGTTTTTATTTGATGCAGCACTACAATGAACCAGCATTTGTGAATATCGGTACAGGGGAGGATCTTCCAATTTTTGAACTGGCCTTAATGGTCCAGCGTATCGTTGGCTACCATGGCACTATACAGCATGACCCTAGCAAACCCGATGGAACGCCTCGTAAACTTTTGGATGTAAGCAAATTAACCGGACTTGGCTGGAAAGCCAAAATTAATTTGGAAGCAGGCATACAAGCAGTTTATCAGGAGGTAAAAGACAAATTAAACCCTCAGGCATCCCTTACATCATAGTTCATACATCATAGTTCATACATCAAAATGAATCACACCTACGTAGCCATCATGGCGGGTGGCGTTGGAAGCCGCTTTTGGCCCGGCAGCCGGGAAGCCCGTCCAAAACAATTCCTCGACATGCTTGGCGTGGGCAAGAGTCTGCTACGCCTCACTTTTGAGCGTTTTTTGCCTGTTTGTCCTGCCAGCCATATTTTCATCGTCACTAATGCTGCCTACAAGGATCTTATCCTCGAGCAGATTCCGGAAATTTTGGACAATCAGATCCTGTGCGAACCAAGCCGAAACAATACAGCTCCATGTGTGGCATGGACTGCGTTCAAACTTGCCGCCTTAGATCCTAAGGCCAATTTCGTGATCGCACCTTCAGACCATATTGTGTTGAAGGAGACCGCCTTTCTTGAAAAAATCCATGCGGCACTCGACTTTTCTGCCAACCATGACGCCCTGCTCACCCTTGGCATTCAGCCTTCCCGCCCGGATACGGGGTACGGCTACATTCAATTTGGTGAAGAGGCCGATGCTGGCGTCCGAAAAGTGCTCCGCTTTGCGGAAAAACCCAGCTTACCAATTGCAGAACAATACATAGAGTCAGGCGAGTATCTCTGGAATGCAGGTATTTTTATTTGGCGTGCCGAGACCATTCTTCATGCATACAAAGCGCTGGCACCCGAGATTTATGGTATTTTGGAAAAAGGTCTCGAGGTATACAATACCCCGGATGAACAGGCATTTATAGATGCAGCCTACCCTACTACACCCAATATTTCGGTAGATTTTGCCATCATGGAAAATGCTTCCAACGTCTTTACCATCCCTTCTGAATTTGGCTGGAGCGACCTCGGAACCTGGGCAAGCCTTCATGCAGAGTGTCCAAAGGATGAAAACGGTAATGCACTGCAGGGCAATATCATCGCACTCGATACGCATGACACGCTTGTGCGCATTCCTGAGGGCAAACTTGCAGTAATCAAGGATCTAAAGGATTATATTGTAGTAGATACACCTGATGCGCTGCTCATTTACCCGAAATCCAAGGAACAGGAAGTAAAACAGGTGACGGCACTGGTGAAAGCAAAAACAGGAGAGCTGTACTTGTAAATAAGGGTTTTCCCTGACCCTGGATTTTGCTAATAACGGACAAACACTTATTTTTTAAAAAATTATCCTTCAAAACTTTGAAGATTCTTAACATTCTCTAACTTCGCACCACTAAATCGTTTTTAATCCTCTGTTTCTAACAATCTATTGAATTTGTGTTGTCCCGGCCGGTAGTATTACAATTTAAACAGCAGTGTCGGATGAGTCCTTTTTCCTCAATCAGCGTACACCCGGAAATCCAAGATGGAGCACCTGTTTTTAGCGGCACCCGTGTGCGTGTAGAAACCTTTTACGACTTCCTCCGGATTGGCGTGAGTGTTAACGAGTTTTTAAACGAGTTTCCTTCTATCACCCGTGATCAGGCATTAGAAGTGTATGATTTGATGAATCGTCAAATTACACCGGATCAAATTGCCTCCTTAGCTGGGCCACAATCAAACGTTCTACCTGGAGAGGGTCGTATGTTTGCTGTAGCAGCTTGATAGCTTAACCCGTTTTAGCACGAACGCAAAAAAATCTCTGAGCCTGCCCGCATGGACAGCAGCTCAGAGATTTTTTTTGCTGATTCGCGGAAAACCTAGGCTCCCCACTCGGTTGTCTTGATAAAGGAATTTTTCGCCTCCTTAATTCATTGATCATTCACTGGATACACCACTAACCCATACGCCTTCAACCGCACTTTTTTCCCACGGGCCGTCTCAACTGAATCCTCCCACAGCAACTGAATACCCTGGAGTTTTTCAAGTTCCGGGCGCTTGTGTGGAGTGATGATAACAAGTATCGGTGCAACCTGAAAGAGGTTCCAACAGAGTGAAAAGAGGTCTTTGAGGGGACAGAGGTGCAGTGCAAAAGAAGTAATTATGGTGGAATACTGCCCGGAAAGTCCTTCGCGAATCACCTCTTTAAAAGAAAGTTTAAGACAGGGCAAGCCGGTTTTTCGTTCGAACAGAGCAGATGTAAATGGGTCACAGCCCACGATATTTTTGGCACCTAACGCCTGAAGCGCGGTCGTTACCTCGCCCCCACCAGCAGCAAAATCCAATACAATGCCTGAACAATCGAAGCGTTGGAAGTTGCGTGCAATCAACGCGCTGATTTCCGGCAAATGTGGATTTTCGTATGTGTCGGCAAATTCACGGTAATAGCCTTCGGCCCCGTGTTCCTCGTATAGTGGTCGGATTTTGGGGGTCAATTTTTTAACTTCTTACTATAATCCCGCTCCAAGCTATCAATCAGTAGTTGATAAGCAGGGTCATCTATTGGGTTTTCGTATATTGTTTTATGCTTGCCAAAAAGTTTGACTTTAACGGTATTGTAGCGCTCTGGATGCATTCGAATGTCTTGAAGCAATAACTGAAGATGGTGGGTAGTACTGACGAGGTTATTGTAAAGTTCTTCGTCAGTGAGCGTTTTGCCCACCAATCCTTTGCCACGGATCAGATTTTGAGCCAGGGTATCCACACGACTCAGCGTGCCGGTAGTGGTTGAAAGGGTGCCACGCAATGCTCTGAGCGCCAAGGTGACAGAGTCAATTGCATTGGAAGCTTTTTTAGAGGTCTGGTCCAAACCAGCGTCTTTGAGCTGTTGACTGAGTGAACTTAGATTTGCAATGGCATCACTGATATTTTTGTCATTGGCTTTAATGGTACCACTAACTGAGGCAAAATTGCTCGTGATGGTACGGATACTCTGTTCGTTAAGTGCCATAATTTGGTTGAGACGGTTGGTCATCACCTCAATATTCAGCAAAGAATGATCCAGCGCATTCACCGCACTGGCCATTCCGTCGGGGTTGGCTTTGGCCAGCGAATCAATATTAATTGAAAGTCCCCTTTTTAATCGATCCGTGTAGGCATCAAACCCTGCTGGATCACCCAAAAGGCTCTGTATGAGTGACTTGCTTCCAGCTTGAAGGTAATCACCAGTTTTGGCACAATCACCTTCACATGGGTGCAATATGATAATCTCGATGGCTTTCCCTCCCATGAGACTCAGGCCTATAATAGAGGCAATAGCATCTTTAGGAATATCAATGCCCCCATCGATACTAAGGACCGCAATAATCGTTTTATCGTCCTTTTTATCAATAAACATATCCTTGACCATACCAATCTGGAAGCCTTTTATGAATACAGGGCTTGAGGGTCGCAGTTGATCTACATTTTCGTACCTAACGTAAAGGGTCTTAGAACTTGAGAGTACATTTTGGCCTTTTAGGAATTTGAATCCCCAAAAACCAAGTCCGAGTGCCGCCAAAGCGAGGAGAGCGATTTTGACTTCGTTTCTGATTTTGATCATTTTTTTTTAATTTTGAACAATAATAGCTGTCTTAAAACCCATGTTTTGAATTTCTGGCAACACTTTTTCCGCCTCTGCTTTGGTAGCATAATTACCAGAATAATAGTGGTATTTGCCCTCTTTATTCAACACTTTGACGTTGGTTAGCAGGCTGAGTTGACCTACATTTGGGTCGAGTTTGTTTGGCCAGGCCAATAGAAAAATGGTGTAAAATTTTGGATCAGCGGTAGCTATTGTAATAGGTTTAGCCGTCGAAATAGTCTTCCCTAAGGTTGGATTTGGTTTATCCACAGTAGTTTTGGAGGTGGAAGGAGCAGGCGTTTTTTGAGCCAGTGTTTTAGAAGGGAGTGTTTTTTTGGGTGCTGGGACATCCGCAACACTTTCGATTGCTTTTCCCGTTTCCATATGCCTTTTATAGGCTTCAAAGGCCTGAAAAATAGACAACGACGTCTGTTCCTGACCCTCCGCGGAAGCTAGAAATTCATCTTCATTAGCATTGGTAAGGTAGCCGGTTTCAATAAGTACCGAAGGCATAGCCGTCTCCCGAAGCACCAGAAAGCCGGCCTGTTTTACCCCACGATCTTCCCTAAACGCCACCGCATTTTCAAATTGTTGAATATAACTGGCAAACAGGATGCTTTGCTCCAGATAGGCACTCTGCCAAACACTTGCAAAGATCTCTGCTTCAGGGCTGTCCGGGTCATACCCTGCATAATTTTTTTGATAATCGTCTTCCAGGTAAATCGAGGCGTTTTCTCGTTTGGCGACATCGAGATTATCCTTACTGCGGTGAAGACCCAGGACATACGTTTCAATACCATGTATCGCTTTGGCTGAAACAGCATTGCAGTGAACACTTATAAAAAGATCTGCGTTATTTCGATTTGCAATCGCTGCACGCTCATTGAGCTCAATAAAAACATCTGAATCGCGGGTATAGATGACTTTTATACCTGGGTAATTCGACTCAATATATTCCCCCAATCGGAGTACAATTGCCAGTGTATTGTCTTTTTCATGCGCCGATGCGCCTATACAACCTGAATCCTTACCACCATGACCGGCATCCAATACAATGGTTTTGATTCGGTAGGGCGGCCGAATTTTACCAATCGGAGCGCATAGAACAGTAGATGACACTTGGTTCACTTCGGATTCCATACTTTTGCGACCTTCGTGGCCTGAATAGGACTCATCAGGTGCTGAAACAGGTAAAGAAGCCTTTGCTTCAAGCGATCTGATAGCCTTACCGTATACCGTGTACGGTACACCGTAAGCCGGACGTAGGTTAAAGTTTTCAAAAATAAGCCACGCAGTGAGCAGTATAAGCGTTCGTAGTGCGAAGTTAGACTTCATAAATCGGACTTTAAGTTTTCTTCACGTATAAAAAGGGCGGGATTAGGTGTCCAAAAAAAGACCAGTGCAAATATTACGCTGCAAATATCGGCTTTTCCTACAAATTGCTTGCCTGCTATTGAGCAGCACTGCTCTGGCACAAGTATCTGACTCCTTACCTAGACTCGATTCACTCCCCCGGGTCACGTTCAGGGACTCTGCAACGGTAGATCTTTCTAAACTCAAAATAAGCAACGATGCCCTTGAAGATGTCATTGAATACGCCGCAAAGGACTCCATTTGGTTTGACGTAAAGAAAAAACAAGTACATCTTTATGGTGATGCTTCCGTAAAATATACAAGCCTGAATATCAAGGCTGGATATATTCTTTTGGATTATTCAAACAACGAGATCTCTGCACAAGAGTTTGCTGATTCTTCCGGTCAATTGACCGGATTACCGGATTTTAAGGACGGAGAGCAGCAATTTACCGCCAGCAAACTACGCTACAATTTTAAGACCAAAAAAGGCATCATCTACGAAGCTAGGACCAAACAGGAGGACCTGCATGTGTTGGGCGAACGGGCTAAATTTATCAGTGGTATATCCGCCGACACGACCCAAAAAGCCCATAATATCATTTATAACGAAGACGCACTGATTACCACCTGCGACGCCACCCACCCACACTTTGGTATTAGAACCAAAAAACTAAAGGTCATTCAAGACAAACTTGTGATCACGGGACTTTCAAATCTGGAAATAGGTGGCATTCCAACCCCACTTATTATTCCCTTTGGATTTTTCCCTATCACAAAGACCCGAAAGGCGGGTCTGATTATCCCCAAAGAATTTGAGTTTCGTACGGTGGAAGGCTTTGGATTTGAAGGCCTTGGCTGGTACCAGCCCCTTTCCGCTCACATGGATGCAACGGTTTTATTCAGGGCCTATACCGCTGGTACCTGGGGTGTGACGGGTATCTCCCGGTACAATTATAAGTATCGAAACAACGGGAATTTTGAATTAAATTTTAACAATCGGGTTACGGAGAATAATAAGGCAGAAAAAGTGTCCGCCAAGTCTTTTGGGCTTAAGTGGACACATATCCAGGACCCTAAGGCACATCCCTCCCGACGTTTTAATGGCTCCGTAAACATTCAGACCAACCTCGATCAGAAGCGCAACCAGAATGACTATAACAGTGTATTTCAAAACACTCTCACGTCAAACCTTGCCTTAACTAAGACCTTTCCAGGCAAACCATACCAGTACTCCGTCAGCCTCCGGCATTCCCAAAATACTCAAACAAGGCAGATGGATATTACCCTGCCAAGCGCGCAATTTACCATGCAGCGGATCTTTCCATTCAAACGAAAGATTCAGGTCGGAAAGGAACTCTGGTACGAAAAACTTTCGTTCAACTACAACAGCAAATTTGACAACTCGATCCACACCGTGGATACCCTCCTTTTTAGAAGTGAAACCCTGGAAAAAGCCAAAATTGGCATGCAGCATCAGGTCAGTACCGACTATGTATTAAAACTCTTCAAATACATCAACATAACCCCCAGCCTCCGGTATGAAACCAACTGGTACCCTTATACTATAGATAAACACCTGCTCGATTCCACGATCCTGATATACGATACTGTTTATCAAGATGGTGTATTCGTACAGAGATCCGTGAACGAATCAAAGTCAAAGTATGGTGTGTTAGAAACTACGCGCAACTGGGGGTTTTACGCTTTTCAAAAATACGATGCCAGCATCTCCGCCAGCTCCTCTTTGTTTTTGACTACTAAAGCCAAAAGAAAAACCGCATGGTTTCAGGGCATACGGCACAAAATGAGTCCCACAATCAGTACAGGATTTGGCCCGGACTTTACCAAACAGCAAGACCGATTTTTCAAGTATTATTACACAGACCTTCGCCCGGGGAAGGGGGATACCCTGATGTATGGCGTTTTTGATGATGGATACTACAGCAAGCCCACCTTTACTAAGCGCGATATAAACATTGGATTCAATGTCAATAATGTACTTGAATTCAAATATTATTCTGCCAAACGAGACTCCATTTTCAAAAAAAGGATTTTCGACGGACTAAATTTTTCAGGCTCCTATTCACCCACCCGCGATTCTTTAAAATGGAGTACCATAAGTACCGGCGGACTTTTTCGGCTGTTTCATGGTATTTCGAACCTGAACTGGAATGTAACATTCGACCCATATATCGCTGATGGAAGCGGAAATAGGGTAAACCAAACCAGTCTTCAGACCAATGGCACGCTGGTCCGTACCACGCAATTTGGCATTGCCCTAAATACAGGATTCCAGGTCAAGCAACTGCGCGATCTCCTATCAAAAAAAGGGAAAACCCCCGACCCAAAAAGTGCCACGAACCAAACCAAGCTACCTAAGGATGACCTCCTGAGTATGTTTGATAATTTCAGGGTAGATCACCGTATTGGGTTTGCCAGACAACTAATCCCCACAGGGCTGGGCAAAGATCGGGATACCTTTCTTTTAGGCACCAACAGTTTGAATCTTTCCGGAAGTGTGCCGCTTTCTTCCAAATGGAGCCTGGATATTGATAATATCAGTTACAATTTTATTTCGAAAAGCCTTGTTTATCCTTCCTTCGGCTTTACACGCGACCTTCATTGCTGGTACTTAAGTTTCCGATGGCAGCCAGACCGTGGTACATACCAGTTTTTTATTGGGGTGAATCCAGGGACACTCGACTTTATTAAAATACCCTATCAAAAGTCGATCTATGATGCCAGGTTGTGAGCAGGTAAGTGCTCTACACTTTCAAATCACGTTTAAACACCTGCCCCCCGGATTGCAACCGGTATTGATAAAGCCCTGGAGAAATATACCAATCCGGCGCTCTAAAACGGAAGGTATATGTTCCTCGATCTCTATATTCGTTGAGTAGTGTACGCAGTAGATGGCCTGCTTCATCAAGGATTTGAAGCCTGACAGGGCCATTTTGCATCATTGCATACTTGATCTCAATAATGCCTGGCTCATTCGGACTTGGATTATGGCCAAGTAACGCACACTTCCCATTATCCCCCAGAAACGGTGCTGCTGTTGGTACCAGGCCGCTGATCGTAGGCGTATTTTGGCCCATTACAAAGTTGACGAGCTCAGGTGAATTGCCCATCCAATCCTGCAAGATCGTGCTGTATACTGTGCGGAAATCAACGCTGAATGGAGGATCGCCGTATGGATCAGGACTACTTAAATCCTGATATGCACCTGTAAAACCATTGCCGATACCTCCGCCAAAAAGCATCATTGGTGTACCCCAGCCATGGTCTGTACCATGTGAAGCATTTTCATAGATCGTGCGGCCAAACTCACTGAAAGTCATACCCAACACCTTGTTGGGCAGTTCTGTGTTTCCACCATAAGCGAGGTCGTCGTAAAATGCTTTCACACCCTCTGCTACATTCTTTAAGATGTTCAAATGAGGCTCTAATTGCAAGGCATGCGTATCAAAGCCCCCGATCTCAACCATAAAAACACGGGTTCCAAGATTTCCTTTGATAAGTTTTGCAACGATGGCCAATTGTTCTGCCAGGTAATTATTAGCTGGATAATTTACCTGGTTTTTTCCTTTTGAATAGGCGTCTTTGATTGTTTGTGCATAGCGGAAAGCAGCATTTGCGGTTTGGCGCACATAAGCCAATTCCAATTCGCGGGGCGAATTGCCTAAGAGCGAAGTATCATACAGTTGTCCAGTTTGGGCTATCTGATAAAATTCCTGCGGGCTACTAACGGCGAGCGCCATATTAGCTGCATCCGCCCGAAAAATAAGGTCGCTTTGCACTCCAATCTGCAAAGCAGGTGGCACCGTAGGTGGTGCTTCCAGGAAAGCAGCATATTCGTTTTCCAGGAACCTGCCCATCCAACCAGTGTTTAAAACCACGTCTGGTTCGCTTGCCGATGCGATGATATCATAGGAACGAAAGTGACTGTAGTTTGGCGCTGGATAGCCTACGTTGAAGATAACCTTCATCATCCCATCTTCCCATAAGGGCTGCAAAGCATTGGTGCCCATCGACATACCATATTCATTGCTCAGCGCCCATAGATTCGTGTCTTGTACCGCTAATGTTGGACGAAGATTGTAATAAAATGGATTATTTCGCTCAATGATGGTGTTTAGGCCATCATTACCACCACTAAATCTAATGAGCACAAGGACACGATCATTAGATCCATTGGCAAGAGAGGCCATCAGTGGCGTTGGCTGGAAAGCCCGGAGGCCTATATTTCCCATTACCAGGCTACCCGCACCCAATATTCCGGAAGCGGAAAGAAAATCACGGCGTGACCAAAGTTGATGGTCGCGTGTATGTGCTTCTCCGTGTTCAAGGGTTGCGCCGTGGCGGGGATGTTTATGTGCTTTGCTCATGATTAGGTCAATTGAAACTCAGGCAATTTCACCAAATAATAAAGGAGGTACACAATTTGATATGGAGCTTCATTCCAATAAAGATTCCAGGTACCATCCTGAAAGTAGTTTTCCGGAATACCCGCTTTGAAATTGATCACAGCAGCTTGAAAGTGTACTGCCTCCAATGTTTGTCCAGTGAAAAAATCCACCAAAGCTGAAGTGATCAAGATGGGATCATTGCTATCATTGGTGAGGCTTCGGGCCAGCATGCGGAGACTTTCTCGGGATGACTCCTCTGTGCTAAGAATATAGGCCATCGCAGCACTGTAATTCCAGCGCGCAGTAAGCGTGCTTTCATTGATCCAGTTTCGGTAGCCTTTCCAACCCGCTACGTTCGGGGGATTGAATATCTCTTGCCCAAGTTGGTATGACCAGTAACCAATGGCATTCCAGTAGTCATCCAACACCTGGGCAGCCGTAATGTCAGCCGCTTTAAAGATGTTTATCATGGACTCCAATGGGTTCTTGTGGCGCACATTCATGAAATCGTCCTCAAAGAAATGTTCGCTTTTGAAGAGTTGCTTTAGCACGGGCAGCAATTCCCAGTTGTTATCACGAAAAGTTTGTGCCAACTCTGTAATTATCTGATCATCAATATTTTGATAAACAAAATGCTTGTAGAGTTTACCCGCAATGTAATTCGAGACTTGCTCGGCACGGGCTGAAAAGATTAGATTATGTGCCGTTGTAAAACCAAAGTTGCTGGTCTCCCCAAAGATGGTCTTTGGCGTGTCATCATGCAGTGTTGGCTCAAAGAAAGGTGGATCACATTCATAGTTATTGCCACGCCAGCCTGTAAGTGCACGTGCCATCGCTACGATATCAGCCTGGGTATATCCGTTGCTTTCTCCCATAGTGAAGAGCTCCATGAGTTCTCTCGCATAGTTCTCATTCGGCTCGCCCGAAACGCTTAGGTTGCCATTGAGATAAATAAGCATTGCTCCCGTTTTACCCATTTCACGGGTAAAAATTCGAAAGTTGCCAAAAGCATGTTCATGAATCATGGAAAAATAACTCCAAAGGAAGCCATTACATCCATATACGTCCAGTTCAGTCACAAAATGATTATGCCAGAAGAGGGCCATTTTAGCACGAATGCCCTCGTCAAGCATTTCGCCCATCCAGCGACGACGCAATTCGTCGCGATGTATGAACACAAGGTTTGGATCAGGGTTAGCTGCATATTCGTCCATGGTCCAGGCACCCCAATAAGGCGGATCTGGCGGACCGAGGTCAGCAGCCGTTTCCAACAATTGGTCAATTAAATCGCCGGGCGACATCAGAAGTCCTTGCTGGATCTGCGCAAATGATGCACCAAATCCAAGACGACGATACAGGTGCGCCACCCGACGGGCGTTCCAGGGCTTGACCGCTGAAGGAACATACGGCGAAATGGAAGGCGGCGGGGCAGAAAGCGGTTTGCGATCTATAAGTGTAGGCATGACTCGAATTCGAACGATTTTCGAGGCAAGGATAACAATTATTTTGGGAATGTGTAGCGGAAAATTTTAGCCCTTCTGAATATTGGTACTTCTATATTTGGTCCAATGCGAAGGAAAATGCTTTTGGCTATAAGGCCTGAGCTTCCCGCAAACTCAGCACAAAAGGATCCTGACAAGCCATCATGCTGTAACAAAAGCCCGCTCCACCAAGTTGGCAGAACGGGCTTTTACATTTTTATCCAATAATCCTTGCCCTTTAAAAAGAACAAGTTTTAAGTCCGGAAGTATTTATCCACGCATCACCTGAGCCATCAATGCACCGATCTGAGCAGGCGAATCCACCACATGGATACCATTCTCTGCAAGAATTGCCATTTTAGCAGCAGCCGTATCATCTGCCCCGCCTACGATAGCACCCGCATGACCCATTTTGCGGCCTTTAGGAGCTGTCTGACCAGCGATGAATCCAACCACTGGTTTTTTATTGCCGTGCGCGCGAATCCACCTGGCCGCTTCGGCTTCGAGTCCTCCACCAATCTCCCCGATCATGATGATTCCTTCTGTTTCCGGGTCATTCATGAAAAGCTCGATGGCTTCCCGGGTAGTTGTACCGATGATTGGGTCACCGCCAATACCAATAGCCGTAGTAATTCCCAAGCCTGCTTTAGCAATCTGATCCGCCGCTTCGTAGGTAAGCGTGCCTGATTTGGACACTAAGCCAATCGTACCGCGTTTAAAGACGAAGCCTGGCATGATACCCACTTTTGCCTCATCGGGTGTGATGATACCCGGGCAGTTTGGCCCAATGAGTCGAACGCCTTTGTCGGCAATATATGCTTTGGCACGCACCATGTCCTGAATGGGGATACCCTCTGTGATAGCGACGATCACTTTAATACCCGCCATGGCAGCCTCGATGATGGCATCCGCGGCAAAACTTGGTGGTACGAAAATAATGCTTGTATCAGCACCTGCTTGGCGCACTGCATCTTCCACCATGTTAAAAACAGGACGCTCAAGGTGAATTTGCCCCCCTTTTCCGGGCGTTACGCCGCCCACCACATTGGTGCCATAGGCGATCATCTGTTCTGCATGAAAAGTGCCTTCCTTACCGGTAAAGCCTTGCACGATGATTCTGGAGTGTTTATTGACTAGTATGGACATTTTACAACTATGAACTATGAACAATGAACTATTTCTGTTCCTGGATTATGAATACGTCTTCGTCTGCGCGCTTCATGTAGTAATGTTCTCTGGCGAATTTTTCTTTGGTCACCTCAAAATCCTCGGCTTCTTCCCGCGCCTCTTTAATCTTCTCCTGATAGTAGGTACGGTCAGCTTCCAACTGATTTTGTGCCCGCCAAAGTTTCCACTGTGTCCACAGGCTATGCCTGTCCAGAAAAACCATAAGGAATAAAAACACTACCAAGGTCAGGTAGTATCTGTTTTGCAAGGGTGCTGGCAAGCGGTTCCAAAGAGCCTGCCACGGGGTGGATGAGAGCGCCATGAATACTGCGTTTGGTTAAAGTATATTGGTACGCTGTTCCAGCCAATAGCGAAATAGCATACCACCATACTTTTTTCGGCTCAAAAGTAGCACTTCCAAGTTTGCTGCATGGCTAAGATTTGACAACTTTTAAAAACTTGTCAAATCTTAATGCTTTCTTAGTGCATCCACGGCCTCGCTAAGTCGTCCTGCGATCTCTTCAACCGTCCCTAATCCGTTGACGCTGTGACTTTTATGTGTTAAGGCGTAGTGATCAAACACCGGAGCAGTTTCGCTTTTATAAACTGCAATCCGTTTGCGCACTGTCACTTCATCATTATCATCGGAACGGCCGGAGGTTTCTCCGCGTTTTAGAATACGCTGCACGATTTCTGCCTCCCCTACATCCAGGGAGAGTAGGCCCGAGACTTCTGTTCCCATACTAATCAATAAAGCATCCAAAGCCTCCGCTTGTGGGATGGTACGTGGGAAACCGTCAAATATAAAGCCCTGAGCATCGGGATGTTTTTCTACTTTGTTACGTAGCATACCGATGGTGACACTATCGGGAACGAGCTCACCTTTAGCCATATAAGCCTTGGCCTCTTGCCCAAGTGAGGTGTCGTTACTCATTTCATAGCGGAACAAATCCCCTGTGCTGATATGAATGAGGTTATATTTTTCTATCAAAAAGGCTGCCTGTGTTCCTTTGCCGGAACCGGGTGGGCCAAAGAGTACAAGATTGGTCATGTGCTATCGTTAAGTCTTAGTCGGAAGTGCAAAGTTAGAAAGGGCTTACTCGTTCAAAGGAAATTTAAAAATGCTTTTTAAAAACAGTTTAATTCAACTGTTTAGATCAATATTTAGATATTTATTTTATTATTTAGGCTGATTTAAAAAATTATATTTCAAATAAGAGGATACACCTAAGCCCATTTTATATAAAAAAGGCTGATCTGTAGGTCTTATTACATCTGGAGTTTAGGTTAAAAGTCCCGCAGGCGATAATGTTCCCCATACTTTTGAATCCACTTGACCAGCCGCCAAACGTCTTCCGCATGGAATAGTTCGGTGCCTTGATTCTTAGTGGCCGCCGACCCGCAAGCTACTCCGACCTGTACCATTTCGCGATAACTTTTACCCTCATTGAGAGCCCAAACCATTCCGGCTACCATACTATCTCCTGCCCCAACCGTGCTTAATTTTTTGACCATAGGTGCCGGAACATGTTCGAAACCTGCCTTGGTTACAAGCAAGGCCCCCTGAGGCCCTAAAGATACCACCACCACCTCACATTTTCCCTGGCGGATGATCTCCATAGCAGCATCGTCCACCTCGTTCATTTCTAACTTGTCAACACCAACCAATGCACTGAGCTCAGCCAAATTAGGTTTAAGTAAAAAAAGCCCTTCATCAACGGCTGCTTTCAAAGCTGTGCCAGAAGTGTCAAGTATAAATCGCGCACCGATTTCTTTGGCAAAGACCGACACCTTCTCAAGGTATGTTTCAGGCAGCCCAGGCGGAATGCTTCCACTGGCCACAAGATATTGGGGATTCAACTTTTTAATCTTTGCAAGGCACTCATCTGCCTGACTTTCAGAAATTTGCAGGCCAGGAAGGGTAAAGCGGTACTGGGCGTTGCTGGCCATTTCAAGTACGGATAGATTTTCTCTCGTCTCACCCTGAACGGTTAAAGGGTCAATTTTCACCCCTTCTTTTTCGAGCAAATTACAAAGTAGAATCCCATTTTGCCCCCCGGCTGGGAATACTGCAACACTCTGTCCCCCCAACCTTTGGATGGCCTTAGAAACATTGATCCCTCCGCCACCTGCATCAATTCGCATCGGACCACAGCGAAGCTTCTGTTCTGGCACCAGATGTGGCACTTCTGTACTTTTGTCCAGTGCCGGGTTGAGCGTTAATGTGACGATTTTTGTTGACATGGTCGGTTTATTCAAAAAAGTATTAAAGATATCTCCTCAATGATCAGCAAAGTTACCCATTTCTACATTGTACTTTAATAGTCCTTGTCATGCCACAGTGTTGCTCCAAGAATACGCTGGGATTTTTACCTTTGCGAGCAAGAAGGGAACAACACTTTACCTACATTGACATAATATGTCCAATTTTTTCAAAAATAAACGAGTTTGGGTCACCGGTGCATCTTCTGGAATTGGGGAAGCCCTTGCCATTGCTTTCGCCGAACGCGAAGCCCAGGTTATCCTTTCTGGCCGCAATGAAGTAGAGCTCAATCGGGTAAGCGCGGCCTGCACAAAAGCGGGTGCAGCTTCTGTCCTCGTACAGATACTCGATCTGGAACGCCATGAAAACATACCTGCTATGGTTGACAGTGTTTTGAAAAAAGTTGGAAAAGTTGATGTTCTGGTCAATAATGGCGGTATCTCTCAAAGATCTCTAGCCCTGGAGACTACACTGGAGGTGGATAAAAAGCTTATGGCTGTAAATTATTTCGGGACAATAGCCCTTACCAAAGCGGTCCTACCGAACATGCTTATGCACCAATTAGGCCATATTGTTACCATTACCAGCTTAACCGGCAAATTTGGTACGCCTTACCGGTCCTCATACGCCGCTTCTAAGCACGCTTTGCATGGCTTTTTTGACAGTCTTCGTGCTGAATTGACCGAAGCACCTATAAAGGTCACGCTTGTTTGCCCCGGTTTTGTGCGCACCAACGTGAGCAAAAATGCGCTCACAGGGAATGGCTCAAAACTAGGCACCATGGACGATGCCACGGACAAAGGCATGGAACCCAATAGATTGGCGCACAAAATCCTACAAGCCATTGAGTATGGGAAAGATGAGGTCTATTTTGGAGGAAAAGAAGTCCTCGGCGTTTACCTGAAGCGGTTTTTCCCGAATTATTTTGCCAAAATGATTCGAAAAGCCAAAGTGCGCTAAATTTTTGACTTTGAAGGCTAGCTCCTATCAATGTACCCTGGTCGTGGCAAACAAACGACGTATGCTGTAACGACCGCTACCCTTTCCAATCAACATCAATAATCCTCCTGTGATGGCGAAGTCCTTCATAAAGAAGATGCTGTCATAACGCATCGCAAGCTTTGTATCACTATTCCAAAAATCATGGACAATCAGGGCAACCGGGACCCAATAAAGAAGCAACATTGTAGCTCCTAAAGTTGTCCGATAACCAAACAATACCATTAGTCCGCCCATCGCCAGTAAAAAAATAGCTCCGCACAGCAGCAAATCCTGGTTCCAGGTAAGTCCGTACTCGGTCATGATTTCCTTGGTTTTCCCAAAATATAATATGGAATCAACCGCCTCGAAAAGAAATATTGCGGAAAGAAATATCCTCCCGATCAAGTCTGTAACGTCACGCATAATCAATCAGCCGGGACCACTCTCCCGTAGGTTTTTATTTAAATGTGCGCGAAGATAGGTTATTTGTCATTATTGGTCATTGGTGGTCGTTGGTGGTCAATTTTTAGAAAACACTTTTGACTGTGTGGCTCCCCCGTTTCAAATTTTCCCCATAAAAAAAGCCCCCCTCCTCGTACAGGAGAGAGGCCATCCCAAAAACCGATTTTAAAGTATGATCTTGTAAAATCGATGTCCGGTATGTGTCGGCGCCAGGCTATAATTACTTTAGCTCGCGTA
>CANJPT010000011.1 GCA_947476195.1 Lewinellaceae bacterium
CAATGACCCTAATGACTTCAATGACCCTATCAACCCGCCCCAATGACTCCAATGACCCTAATGACTTCAATGACCCTATCAACCCGCCCCAATGACTCCAATGACCCTAATGACTTCAATGACCCTATCAACCCGCCCCAATGACTCCAATGACCCTAATGACCCTATCAACCCGCCCCTATTGCTCAATACAGAATACTGTCGCATTTTGGCCTAAAGCCGTACCAGGCACCATAGTTGTGGTTGTAGAAATGTCATTTGTCCGTAATCTCCTACACCATGAATAAATTGATCCTGTTTTCCACGCTCCTTTTGGCGGGTCGCCTTGGTGCCCAGTGCCCCTATTTTGTTGCCTGCCAGTCGGATTCCCTTTACTGCGATTATTCTACCAACGATTCATTGCTTTGGAAAGCAGCTCCCTATACCTGGAATTCCAGCCTGATGCTTGCTGATCTTCCAGAGGGTGATGTTGCGCTTCGTATGGTAGCACGAGATAGCTGTGGCGGCCAGGATATTGTCGTAGAATACACTCTTTTTTTGGATCTTGACGGCAATGACACCGCTGAAACGGTGGTACGGAGCAATGCACTGCCTCCTATTGGCAAAGTATTGTTTAACAATATCTTAAGCCCGAATTATGCATTGGGCGACACCATTGCATTTGACCTTCGATCCGGGCTGCCGGATTCCATGCAATATCGATTTGGCTTGGAAATACAGCATCTGGGCGATTCAGTGGTTGCCCAATTGATGTGGACCACGGGCATCGAAAACCTGAACTATTCAATACCCAAATTACCACTGGGAAAACATCGTATCCGGTGGCGTATCGAACAGGGTGGGGTAGAGCGGTTTTGTGAATATGGTTTTGTGGTGAAGGATTGTGCGCCGCCTGTGGTAGGTTGTGTTAACATCAAATATATTGATTTGGGATTTTCCATTTATCAAGGTTACGCAACTATTGAAGCTGCCGATTTTCTTGTTAGCGTTTCGGATAATATTACCCCTTTGAGCTTTTTAGAATATGGAATTCGCTTGGCAGGCACAGGTATAATTGGTTTTCCAAAGGATAGTAGTGGGAATGCAATACATTCGTACACATTTTCATGTAAAGAGGCTTTTGACACTTGGCCTGTGGAAATATGGGCAAAGGATCGTGCTGGGAATAGCAATTATTGCGTTTCAACGGTCTCAGTCGATGAATCTTCTGGGCTTTACTGTGGTGATCCGACTTATTTAGTAGTTTGTTCAAGTACTGAAGTGAACAATCCAATTGAAAATGTGACCATCACAATTAAGAGTAATTCGTTTGGACCTCAATTTGAGGAGATTGGAACTTCAAACAATTTTGGGTGTGTAGGATTTGTTGGTGATATTCCATGTCCAAGTGATTTCGGTATTGTACCCATTCGAAATGACAATCCCCTCAATGGCGTTACAACATATGATTTAGTATTGATTTCCAAGCATATTTTAGGCCTTGAATCTTTTAATTCACCCTACAAAATGATTGCGGCCGATGCGAATAAGAGCGGCAGCATTACCACCTTCGATATTGTAGAGCTTCGCAAGCTTATTCTCGGAATTTACAACACCTTGGCAGACAACAGCTCTTGGCGTTTTGTGCCCAAGCAATTTATATTCCCCAACCCACAAAACCCATTTCAGTCTGATTTCCAAGATAGCTTGGCAGTAGATGATTGGCAATGTTTTCCTATAGGTTTTGAATTCACCGGCATCAAAGTCGGCGACGTAAACAACACAGCAGTCCCCAATGTCACCACAGAGCCCCCGTTAAAAGATCGCAGCCCAAGTTTCCTGGCACTTCCCGACGTGGAATTTCAAGCTGGCGAAACCTTTGAGATTCCGATAAATGCAACCGAAAACGCCGATTTACTGGGGATACAATTCAGTCTTGATTTCGACCCTGAAATGCTTGAAATTGAAGCCATTGAGTCTTCCGTACTCCCGGATTTTGACCAGAAAAATTGGGCGCAGCCTCAAGTCGGGCGACTTAATTTGAGTTGGTCAGCAGCCTCTGTCACAAATATTTCGACTGAAACTGCTATTTTTAATTTGCGCGTCAGAGCACGCAAGGCGCTTAGGCTATCAAGTATTTTAAAAATGCCAGAAATGCCAAGGTTTCACTCAGAAGCCTATGATTCGGAAGGTTTAGCCCGACCCTTGCAAATTGTTTTTTCCGAAAACAGTCCAATGGAGACTGCTCAGATCTTTGCACCACAACCCAATCCCACTACCGCAGGCGCAACGCTACCAATACAACTTTTACAAGCTGAAAACCTGCGCCTTGAGGTCCGTGATCTAAGCGGAAAATTGCTCTGGGTCAAAGCATATCTGTTAGAAAAAGGCAGTCACGTGCTGGAAATCCCAGCTTTGGCGATGCCGCATGCGGGGATGTATGTGTGGTGCGCACAAGGAGGTGGAGTACTAAAGTCTGGTAAAATCACGAAGGCTTAAAGGTAAATCCAGCGCGCCTGTTCTTAATCCAGGCAGCGGTTTTGCTAACGCATCCGTTTACCCTTCGTTCTTCCCGGCCGGGTATTTTCTAGCTTCTACCCATTTCACATCTTATGTCAATCATAAAAATCTGGGCTTACACTTTACTGTGTTGGATCCTGGCTTTGCCTATGGCTTATAGCCAAATGCTGAATATTCCTGTACCCACACCCAAATGGGAATTCGGTCTGCGCAGCGGCGCCGGTTTTAACTCAATTCACCTGGACGGCCATAATCCACGCACTCCATGGGTTTCGCATGGGGGCGGAGCGTTACATTATGGCAATGCAAATCAACACGCTGAACTTTACGTTGGTGCTTTTGCAACGCGCCATTTTGGGCAAAAGTGGTCTGTCCGGTCAGAATTATCAGCGGTATCCAGGACGTATGAAGGAATGTCGATTGCGCTGGGGGTGTTTCCCCGCTATCGCCTGAATAATTGGTTTAGTCTGGAGGCAGGCATTGAACAAAGGATGCTCCTTTCCAACTGGGAGCAAAGCGAAACAAAGTTCACAGGAGGAATTGTATTTGGTAGAAAAGACCTGGAGTTCAACCTGCGTTTTGGGCCCTATTACCAACCCACAACACCCTTTGGCAGGGAAGCCTGGCTAGGCTCCATTCAGGTCGGTACAAGTATTAGATTATCGAGCGCAGGTAAAGCGTTACAGTCTAAAAAGTGAGTTTTAAGGCCACTACATGTACGAAATAAGAAAAATATCGTGCATGTAGTGGCCTAAATACTCACCCAAAGCGGGCAAAAGACTCCCCTTTATTTTTGGCCTTCCAAGCTTCAAAGATCAAGTGTGCTACCACAGCCTGTGTATGTTGAGCGGTATCAATTACCAAATCAAAATTATCAAGATTGGAGCTGTCAGCGCCGTATTTTAATAAAAAACGAGCGTTTTCACTGTTTTTGCGTGCAAGTATTTTTTGGGCCGCTTCTTCTGGCGAAAAGTATTGTTCGCTGTTGCGTTCAGGATCGTTTAGAATCCTTTGTACGGCTACTTCCACATCCGTTTTGAGAAAAACCTTGAAAGAGCCGGGCAGAAAAAACCAGGCCATTCGGCTGTCCACGACGTATCCTTTGGGGTCTTTGCCCAGGGATACAAAAATGCCATCGATCCTTTCGTCAATACTTGGATCTGTATCTGCACGACGATTCATTTCGAGCGTATCGAGGCCGAGTTCCTGCGCTAATTGGCGCTGAACCTTTCCAGTACTGATATATTCAAAACCGGTCAGTTCGCAAAGAATGCTCGAAACAGTGCTTTTGCCGCTGCCGAGGTCGCCTGTGAGGGTAATTTTTGTAATGGGTTGTATCATCAGAATTTCTGGTCGATCACATAAGGTAGCATTTCTCTCCAGGTAGGCCAGTCGTGGGTCATATCCCCACCCCAGATATCAAGATCATAATTGATCCCTTTGGCATGCAGGATACCTGCAAGGGTACGCGAAGCATTAGGGTCTTCAAAGCTTCCAGACCCTGTCATGATGTGAATATGATTGCTTTGACGTATCTGATTCAGCGTATGTTCATCATTCAAATTAGGAAGGTAATGCGTAGGCGAATTAAAATAAACATCCTCGTCAAAATAGCCCTTGGTATAGGAAGTTAAATCGTAGACACCTGACATAGCGATGGTTCCTGCATAGAGATCCGGGCGACGGAAAAACATATTTGCGGCGTGTAATGCTCCAAGCGAGGCCCCACTGGTAATAATGGGGGTGGCTTCACTGGTGTGCATCTTGATAAAAGGAACCACCTCTTCTGCCACATAAGCGTTAAACTGTTGGTGTCGCATGGCCTTGTGTCGAGGCTGCATCAGGTTGTTCAGCCAGGCTTCGGAGTTGATACTATTGATGCTGAATACCTTGATCTTTCCAGCATTTATGTAGGGTTTCAAGACATCAATGAGCAAAAATCGCTCATATTCCAGATAATCAGCAGCAGCGGTAGGTAGTAGGAGCAACGCAAAGCCAAAGTGTCCGTATACCACTATTTCCATATTTTTGTTGAGGCTCGGGCTGTGCCACTGATGGATTTCTCGATTCATAAGGATGTCGTGTGAGTTTAATCGGGTCAAAAGTATAAAAATAATTAAGCCATCTTGAGCTATTGGGAAAATTGCCTGGTATCCCAATCAATCAGGATGTGATCTCAAACCAATGTAATCATTGGAATTTCTACAAAGAAGTCAGTGCCTTCGTTGTCCCGGGTGATAAATCGTATTTCCCCGTCGTGCGCTTCGATTATTTTCTTGCAAATTGCAAGTCCAAGGCCACTACCGGAAGTTTTGGTCGTGAAGTTTGGCTCAAAGACACGGTCTCTTATTTCGGGTGGAATACCTCCACCGTTATCGCTGATTTGAATTACAGATAAGTTGCCTTGGCGGCTAAGGGAGACCATGATCTGACCTTGTCGGTCAGAAGGTATTGCCTGAATAGCATTGATAACCAAGTTGTTAAACACTCGTATCAGGTGATTTTTGTCACCGAGAATGTGATAGCGTTCATCCGGCAGGCTTAAGGAAAGATTCACCTGTTTTTGTTCACTAAAAAGGTCGTGTACACTTTCTACTACCTCATTGATCACCACGTCATTTTTGATCTTGATATCTAGATTGGCAAACATAGAAAATTCTGAAGCGATCTGTGCCAACGAATCGATTTGCTCAATAAGTCGGGTAATGGCTTTACGTAGATAGGCAGCAGCTTGTTCAGGATTGCCTGAAAGCCTTTCCAACTGCTGCATAGAGAGCTTCATCGTTGTTAGTGGGTTCTTGATATCATGTGCCACCTGACGGGCCATTTCGCGCCAGGCCCCTTCTCGTTCCAGTTTTACCAATTGTATCTTGGAGAATTCGAGCTTGTTCACCATATTATTGTATTGCCCGATGAGTTGGCTGATCTCATCCTCTGAATCACCTGCATACACGAGTGGTTCGTTCTTATCCTCGAGTCTGAGTACCTGCACTTTTTCCGAAAGCAGGCTCACGGGTCTTGTAATGGAACGGGCTAGCAGAAAGGTGACTCCAAAAGCAATCAAAAGCAAAAAAACATATAAACTAGTAAGCATTCCGATGAAATCGGATACTTCAGCTCCAGCATTTCCGGTGCTTTCCTGATAGGGTACAGCGAGATATCCTAAAACTACTCCTTGTGCATTTTGGAGGGAACGGTATTGGGTAAAATACTCGAGTCCGGCAGATTGCTCTGCTTCCACGTGTTCGGACTGGGGATTTTTTTTAAGCACCGAAAGTGCCGAGGGATTCATCCTGGAAGGCAAAACACCTAAGTGGACCAACGCCTGCTGCGTGGTAAATACGATATTCCCTGCAGGGTCAAAAAACTGCGCATCCATACCAAGACTTACCGACATGTTGGAAAGCGAGCGGGGTAAGCCATGTCGCAGGCTATCGTCTGAAATTGAAGTATTGAGGGCCTGAGCTTTCAAATTGGTCAGCAAAGCCGTGGCGCGATAATTGAAATCACTGCGTTCAGCATCCTGAGCAGATCGGGTGAAGTGTTGGTAAGTAAGATAACCCACCACCACAAAGGAAACTGCCAGTAGGCTTATGTTCCAGAAGTGAATACGCCGAGCCAGTGAACCGCTTATCGTAAATCGAAAGTCATATTCTGATGGTAAAAAGCCCAGCCAGGAATTAGCGAAAGCCAGGGCAATGAGCCAGAATGCAGCCAACGCAAATAAGATCGAAAATAAATAAACCAGTCTTAGCCAACCGCCATTTTTATGTCCAACAGCTGCAATGATTTGACCATCCGCACTTTTAGCCACAGCGTCTGTTCGGGTGTATGATTCAAATTCGGCTGCAGTACCATTGGAGAGTTTTGCGCCAAGTCCAGTCATATTAGCCAGACCTTGGTCTACGGAGAGCAACCCATCTTTCGAAATAGAAAAGTCGTACCGAGTTAATTGGCTGAGGTTTTTGAGTGGACTGTTAAAAAACAACTGCGAAAACGTTTGGGTAGGGGCCGGGTGATTCAAATCAAAAAACAGATACACGGTGGCAGGCTGAGCCGGATCACCCATTCGATGTACATTCATTTGCACAATGTATCGGGGATTGCCTTCAGAGTCGTTTCCAAAGCGAATTTCTGTGGAATTATGCAGGGGTTTCGCGGTGGCCCAGTTTCCAAGTACTACCTGTTCGTAGCCAAGCGTTTGGTCTAGTAAAATGGGTTGATTTTCTTTGTCAAAAGCATATACACTGAGGCGATAATGCTGGAAAATATAATTTTGCTGAAAAACAAGGCGGTTCAGATAATCCCGTATTTCAAGTGCACTTTCCTTAAATGGCCAGGGCTTGAGCAGGCGTTCAATATTGGTGGCATCGGAATTAAGCGCAAAGTCGATCTTTGGTAGTAAATTTTCGGTCAGTATGGTATCGCGATTTGTAGCAAGTGTTTTAGCATAATCAAGCCTTATACTTTTGTCATGCAAACCATTAAGACGCGTCAATTGGGTGGATGCAAACAAAGAGAACAGTACGAGCCAGCAGATAGTCCAGCCAAAGCCGTCACCTTTCCAGTGGACAAAAGTATCCAGCGCAAGCGCGTAGATAAATCCAAACATTACGGTCCAAAGTAAATTTATCTCTGCAGGCACCTGGGATAAACAAAGTAAAGTAAACCCCAGGGTTGCTGCTGTGATGGATATGAATCGTTGTCTTTGGGAAAGTTGAAAATATTGGACGCCAATTGCCAGGCGATGGCTGAATAAAAACAGTCCTGCCATAAGGGCAACTATGCCAGATAAAGCCAGAAAGCCCAGGAACCCAAGATGAAGTATATGGTCAAAATCAAAACTAATACGACGTTGGAAAATCAGTTGGCGCATCGCTTCCATACCGATCAGGATGGGCAACATGGCCAGAACCTGGGAAAAGACTGAGATTAGTATGCCCGTTTTGGAAGCATTTTCTAAGTGCTTCGGAAGGGGGGCGCTGTGAAAAAAGCCCATCATAAACACCAGTACACCCAAGTGGAGCAGCCAATCACCCACAGAATTGCCAATCAGGGTCGCGTTATCAAAGGTTTGGGCGAAAAGCGGCAAAGAGCTAAATTGTTCTGTAGTAAACCCTGCGTGTAAGTTTAGCCAAAGTATACCGGTCGACACAATTACTACCAGGCCAGCTCCGGCCAGCCAACCGAACCGGACGCTAATTGCCCGGCCTATTAGGGCCAGAAGGTTAAAAAATAACCCCAAAAATAATAAACAGGCCCCAAGTTTGAGCCATATTACGCTGACAGGTCGTACCGTTTCATCCTTTGCAAGCCAACAGATTTCGGTTCCTCCGACTTTAATGGGGTAATCGGTATTCAGGTCTTTAATGAATCGGATATTAGCCGAGATTTTTGAATTTTTAGGGAAAGCGGATCTTTCAGCCAAACCATTGAAATTCAAATCATATTTAATAGGAATGAGTGTGCTACGGGTATCATTGCCCGTTTTTGCTACATTGACTAAAAAATATCCTTGTGGGAGGTGAAATAAGGAATAGCCAGATTTTTCTGAAAGATCTTTTAGGTCGCGTTTGGAGGGGATCACATTTACATTTGACCATAAAAGAAGTGAATCACCCCTGTGAACTAAAAAAGAGCCTGTTCCAAGCCCATTTTGAGCTTCAGATTCTTGCTCGGAGAGCCAAGCCGATATTTCAGATGCCTGTTGTTGGCGTAACGTTGTACTTTTGTCCCATTGGCCCGCACTGACTGCCAGGGCGAGAAGGATGAGCATTACGACTACATACAGGAGCACACGTTTGAACATAAGATTTGAATGACGTTAGACCCAGAGAAACGAACGGACTTTTAACCCCAAGGAGCCTGAGCTGTAAAGGGTAGTATGGACGCTGATGAAATGAATGTTTAGTTTTAGATTGTCCGCGCTGTAGTCGGGCAAAAGTACCTAATCAAAGTTTAGGCCAATACTGAAATTTGGTTAGATGATTTGGCTATTGGCTTAAATAAATCTTTGTTTAGGTCATATAAAATAAAAAACCGCAGACCGCTCTGCCGCCTTTCGGGGAGGAAAGTCCGGACAACACAGAGCACCGCACCGTCTAACTGGCGGAGTTCTTTCGCTTTGGCGGAAGGGCATAGAAAGTGTCGCAGAAAATAACTTCCCGTTGGAATTGAGGCAAGGTGGGTTCACCCGCCTTCGTTGAGGTTACAGCAGGTAAAGGTGAAAACGTGTGGTAAGAGCGCACGATCCCGGCTGGTAACAGTTGGGAGGGATAAACCTTGCGGGTTGAAATGCCATGTACACCTTGTTTGGCTGCCGTAGTTCTGATTTTTCAGATCTATGGTGGGTGAATACTCGGCTCGCGTAGTCTCGGCTTCGGTTGGGAGCAAGGGGGGTAGGCAGCGCAGATTCCAACAACTGTTGGAACCAGATAAATGGCAGAGGTTCCAGCTCGTCCCAGACGATATGGAATACAGAATCCGGCTTATAGGTCTGCGGTTTTTTATTTTAAATTTCTTCTTAAGCACGATTATAAAACATCTAATTTATGTCGACCAAATATTTTTTCCTTGCGTTACCCATTATGGCCTGTTTCCTTTTTTCTTTCAAAACGAATAAAAACAGGTGCACGCGGGTGGTGTTTTTTGGCGATAGTATTACCCAGGCAGGTGTTGATCCTGGGGGGTATATCTCACAGATGCGAGATACCCTTGCGCTCCAAGGCAAAGCCAAGCGCTATGACCTCATCGGCGCAGGAATCGGTGGCAATAAGATCTATGACTTATATCTACGCTTAGAAGACGATGTGATGGCCCGGAAGCCGGATGTTGTTGTTATGTATGTGGGCGTGAATGACGTTTGGCACAAACAGTTGTTCGGAACAGGAACCGATCCGGAAAAATTTCAAAAATTCTACCTGGCGCTGATCCAGAAATTTCAAAAAAAAGGTATTCAGTTGATCGCCTGTACACCGGCTTGTATCGGTGAACGAACAGGTGGTCAAAATCAGATGGATGGTGACCTTGACCGTTTTTCTGAAATCATTCGGAAAGTGACGGCAGAGAAAAATATTCCGCTTTGTGATCTACGCAATGCATTTAGCAATTATGTGGCGAAAAACAATCCAGAAAATCTGGACCATGGAATCCTGACCACAGATGGCGTTCATCTCAATGAAAAGGGTAATAAACTAGTGGCAGAGTTGATCTTAAAACAGCTTTGAAGCAAAAGGTCATAAATAGTAGGAAGCGCTAATCCTTCAACTCCTGCAAAGCATCCTGCATCATTTTAAGGAATTCATCCAATTTTGCAAAGTCCTGTGCAGCCGCTTCAGGTTGGGCCAGATCAAAGGCATGTCCCTCAAATGCAGCAAGGATGGAATTTGTTTTTTCTAAACGGTTGCTGTTGCCTTTTAATTCCAATTGGTCTGCTTCATTGCGCATACCCCGAAGGATATAAGCTTCATTGGCAACGATCTGACTCGTATTTTTTTCAGCATAAGCCGATTTAAGGGAGGCGAGTTTTCTGGTAAAACTTTCTACTTCTGTGGTTTCTTTAAGGCGTTCAGCCGCTGCAGGATTGAGTTCTTGTGCGGTTAAGCGGTCAGTGGAAGTGCTATTGGTTTGGGCATTCAATCCCGTAAGCGAAATAAGGGTAGCAAAGAAGGCAAAAGAATGTCTTAGCATTGGAAAGGGTGTTTTGTGTGCCTGGTATTCAACCGCACAGGTGAAAAATATTCAGCAAAAGTAACGGGGAGTTTGTACTTTCGTTACCTGAAAAAAGGAATTTATAAGTTTGCTCCGAAAAAATCTACCAAATCAATTTAATAAATTTTCAACCAATGAGATCTACCCAAGTCTTTACGCTTCTTCTGGCCACGCTGTTTTTATGCTCTTGTGGTCCTGTCAGGAAGGTTGCCACCAATGTGGAGGATGGTATCCTGGAATTTCAGATCCTTCAGATGAATGATGTGTATGAAATATCACCTTCAGCCTCTGATAATATTGGAGGCTTGGCCCGCGTAGCTACCATCCGTAAAGAACTACTTACCAATAACCCGAATACGCTGACGGTCCTTGCTGGAGATTTTATTAGCCCATCCGTCATAGGAACCTTAAAGTTTGAAGGTAAGCGTATTCGAGGCAAGCAAATGGTCGAAACACTCAATACGCTTGGTCTTGATTGGGTTGTGTTTGGTAATCATGAGTTTGATTATGATGATCTGGCTGACTTACAGGCCCGTTTGGATGAATCAAATTTTAGTTGGCTAGCTGGAAATGCCAAGTTGAAGGGCATAACAGGGACACAACCATTCTTCAAGAACAAGCCGGGAGGTGGTACAGAAATTTGCCCGGATAGTAAAGTCATTACCATTAAAGATGCTGATGGTACGACCATAAATCTCGGCCTTTTTGGGGTGCTTGTTAATAACGGTAAAAAGCCCTGGGTTGAATATTCAGATTGGGCCGAGACTGCCAAAAAGAACTTTGCAGCACTTAAACCCAAGTGTGATGTGGTGCTCGCACTTTCGCACCTAACCATAGAAGAGGATAAAAAACTCGCAGCCATGTTGCCCGAGATCCCACTTATTATGGGTGGCCACGAGCACGATAATATGCGGGTGCCAGTCGGTCCAAGTGTGATAACCAAAGCCGATGCAAACGCCAAAACGGTTTACATACACACCATCCGCTTCAATAAGCGAAAGAAAACCTGTACCGTAAAATCAGCGCTAAGAAAAGTAGATTCCAGTATTGCTGACGAACCAGCCACCGCTGCGGTGGTTGCCAAATGGGAAAAGATTAAAAACGAATCGCTCAGCTCTTCTGGTTTCAACGCTTCAGCAGTGGTAACTAAACTCGATAAACCACTCGACTGCCGCGAAGCGGTCATTAGAAATAACCAGGCTCCTGCTGGTAATATGATTACAGAAGCTATGCTTGCGGTCTCTCGCGAAAAACCAGAATGCGTGATCCTTAACAGTGGTTCAATCCGGGTGGATGACATCTTGAGTGGCGTCCTCACCGAACTTGATATAGTAAGGATGTTGCCCTTTGGCGGCGGAATCACTGAAGTTGAAATGAAAGGTAGTCTTCTCCGCAAGACCCTCGAAACAGGTCTTACAAATAAAGGGAATGGGGGTTTTCTTCAGGTCATTCATGCCCGTCGTGACGAGGCAACAGGCAAATGGTTTATCGGCACGAATGCACTGGATGACAACAAAATTTACCAAGTTACCCTCCCGGACTTTTTACTCTCCGGCAATGAATCCAATATGGGGTTTCTCAAAGCTACAATCGGTGCGAACGGCAAAAGTGATAATCCGGACATTCTAAAGATCATGAAACCAGACATGAAGGATAAATCAGATTTGCGCAATGATGTACGTCTGGCACTAATCAAATACTTGCGTGGAGAGTAGAAAGGTTTGGTCCATTAGTTATCTTTCCTAGTCTCTTCAAGTCTCGGCAACGTTGGCCAGGGTGCACCAAGGTGCTTTAGATCATTGAAATCTTTTTCCAACAGGTCCATATTGTCATATCCCCGGGGGTCTATGTTGGAATTAATGAATTCCTTGTACAAGCTGATGGCCCGATCTCGGTCACCAGAGTTGTTGCGCAACACAAGGGCGTGGGCCAGGTTTGGCTTTAGATATTCTCTGTTTTCAAAATAAAAAGGATCTTCGGCATCCAGCTTAACTAAATAATCTTCGGCACGTTCGACGTATCGAATACATTCTGCCAGTGCTGCTGGCTTATTCCATGCTCCGAGCAGCAGGAAATATGGCAAGTCTACGTGTTCGTTCAACCAAATTCTTTTCCATCCCTCCTCTGCATTTAATTGTTCAAAACCGAGTTCGGCGCTTCTCATAGCCACAGTGCTCCAAAGAACAGCGGAGTCCCATAGGGATTGTGCTGCGAAGTGGTATACTTTTAGCTTCGCATACCAATAATCTGTTTCTACATTGACCAAACGTTTGTTTTTATCACGCAAAGCGGAACGCAAAACCGGGTCAAAAGCTTCAATTTGAGACCTTTTTGCAGGAAATTGTTCTGCCAGCCTGCTAATTTGATAGAGTGCTATTGCGGCATCTGAAGCAGTATTAATTCCACCATAGTCCAAAAATGCCTGTGTTGACTCGTTCTCTAATACGGCTACTGTTGCCAGGTAAAGGGAGTTTAGGCCATAAGTGAAATAATATTTGCCGGATAGTTCATAGGCTTGTCTTGCTTCAGTTGTATTTCCTTGTAGAAGATAGGCCGTGCCGAGGTTTTCGTAAAGCGGTCCGACGAGGTTATCGTAATAGTTCACTAAAAGTGAGGTGTCATTTTGGTACGCGTATTCGGAAAGTAGTTGTGCTGCTACAAGTCCAAGCTCGAATTGTGCAATGGCATCGGGCACATTTCCAGCCTCCAAAAGGTGTTTGCCCCAGGCTAATCGGGTAGCCGAAAGGAGGGAAAGTCGACTGGTATCAGCGTTGGTTTTAACTTCGTTCATTTCTGCAAGCAAATGCACGGATTTTTCAAAATGCGGCAAAGCTTCTGCGCTGTATTGTTCAAAAACGCCCCATTTTCTTTGTGTGGCTGCGAGTTCTAAGTTGATCGTTTTAAGCCAGATCAGTTCTTTTTCCGGATTTTGAGCAACCAGAATTTTGGCTTTTTGTTGGGCTTCTTCGAGGAGTTTAGTTTTTGCTGCAAAGCGTTGGGTGGTAAATGCCGCGTTTAGATTTTGTGCAATTCCCCAATGCGTTCGGTCCGTGAAAGAAAGAAAATCAGAAGGGTAGTCTTTACCTAAAGGACATAAAGCTGAAAATCTTCCGGAAAGGCTAACGGTACCACAGAAACAGGCAATTTGCGCTGAATCAATAAGTTCATAGTCTCGAAGTTGCGTTAACTCGTTCTCAACATTCCCAAACTGATATTGTGCTCCAAAGGGCAGAGGCGTTCCATCCTCCTTGACCAAAAGGTGCTTTGAATACAATGCAGCCGCTTCTTTAAATTTCCTTTGTAATAAGGCTATGTGCGCATTTAAGAGAACCGGTTCATAGTTGAATTCGCGTTTAATAAAGGTAACTTCATCCGATGCTTTTTTGATATCATTACGCAACAAGAGTTTCCGGGCATAGTCTTCATACATTAGGCTCATATCCTGAAGCCAAAGTTTCTTGGTAAGCTGATCCAGGCGCTCATAGAGATAAAAAGCTCGTTCGCAATAATCGCGTACCTGCACGATGTTGTTGCTTTCAATTGCCTGTATTCTAAAATGTTGAAAAAAGGAGTTAACCAATGGAGCATCCTCAGATGTTGCCAAACGTTCAAAATTGCCAGGATAATAAAGTGCAGCTTCCAGATCATAGCGAATGATGTCTTCTTCACTGAACGATTGTAGGGGTCTGTTTTGATCCAGCGCTTGTGATCGGATATAACCTGGGTCAAGTGCGTAGGCCAAAAGTTGTCCGTTGGAGACCGCAATTTGCAACACTGTACCATGGTCTGAAAACCCGATGGCATTAATTACGATACCATTTTCAAAGAAATTTTTTGGTACAACTTGTAGCTGCAGGGAGGCTTGTCCTGTTTGGACATTCCAAAAAACGACCTTGCCAGTGGAGTAGGCGGCAGCAAGTAAGTTGCTGTTGGCTCGAAAATCAATGGCTTGTACAGGATCATTGTCTTTTGCACGTATTTTAAGCACCTCGTTTTCAATATTTTTCAAATCGAAAACACGAATATCCTTTCCATTGGAAAATGCGGCCTTATTTCCATTCTGATCTATCGCTAAAGCACTGATAGGGTAGCCATGTAGTCGAAAAGTGCCTGGCTTTGATTCTGTATGAAGTGGCGACCATAATTTTACAGTAGATTCTGTAAAGGAGGTATTCTGTACGATTAACAGATTTTCAGTGCCAGGAACAAATTTCAATTCATTTATCATACCGCCTTCAAATACCCGGCTTGCTTTTAGGTCAGCTGATTTCAAGGAGCGCACTTCTACCTTATTCCAATCGCTGAGGTAGGCTATGAGTTTTTCTCCTTCTGAATCGAAGGTGTATAATACTGGGAAATCTTTGTTTTTGAGCGGAAATCGAAGGCTACGATCGTCTGTCAGGTGCGTTGCCTCTGCTGAATCCGGCGATACTTGTACCATAACCCAATCGTTGGATGTTCCGTAAGGCGGAGGCTGGCCATTGTTTTTCCAAAAACGTTTTGGTTTGTTGGATGGCTCAGTGTTGAATACCGACAATGTATCAGCATGTGTAACAAAAAGGCTGGTTCCATCAGGGCTGAAAACTGGCCTTCCTTCAGGAAGATTGGACAACAATACTGCGGACGCAGGTTGCGCGTTTTGTAGTGCCCAAACATTTAAGTTGCCAAAATTAGACCTTGCAGCCAACCAGCGACCATCATCAGAAAAACTGCCTTTTAATATCTCGAAGTCAGAATTAGTGGGTAAATGTTGGCGTACTAGGGTGTCGCCAGTGAATGCATCCATCAGCCAAAAAGCACCAAAGCTATAATTTCCATTGTATTGGCAAGCTATCTGGTGGGCAGAAGCAGAAACGGCTAATGGGTACATACTTTCGTAGCCCCTTGATTTAAGTTGCGCAGTATCGTTTTCTGTTTTTGGTTTCAACGGAATAGTCCAGGTATATTTTAAAGCATTCAACATTGCAAATCCCTCCTTTGGGAATAATACAAGCTGAATATCTTTCTGTTCCAAAGACTCTGGAATCTGGACTCCATCAAATCGAATGATTTTTTCACGTCTCCAGGGTTTTCCTGGCGCTGGCTTTGCCATGATCTCTACACGATCAGAAAAGCCGAGCCAAAACTTTCCATTGAAATATTCCATTGCCAGCAGCCCCGCGGGAACTCCGGTCATGAATTCACGGGGCACAACAGGCGACTGAATGGCAGCATTGCTTCTCGAGTGTTTTCGGGTGTATTGTTGTGCAAAAGCTTCTTTAAGGTTCAAGACACTGATTTTTTGCTCGTCCACATTCTCAAAAAAGAATTCGTCTCCACGGGCATTAAAACACCAATGGGCTATGGATGGAACATCTATCCTGACAGAGAAAGCACCTTGACGCAAATCGAAAAATTTTTTGCCCCAAAATAGCTGTTCACCAACAGGTGAAAAACCAAAACCTTGGTAGCCATTATTCTCACCAGTGCTATAAGACTGCATCAATTTCATACTAGGGAATTCCCAGGCGGATATGTCTCCGGTTTTGGGGTCAAATGCCCAAAGCCATTGGCTACTATCCTTTTGTTGTACAAATTTTAACTGCGTTTCAGCATTCAAGTTATCAGCCAGTTCATAGCAAAAAACGGGGTGGAATAACGCATTTGGTCGATCTCTGAAATCTTCAACGGGTTGATAGTACCAGGTATCGAACATGGCCTGTACGCAGTCTGAATTGTCTTCAGGCGCAATGTATTGGTTGGCGAAATAGGCTAGTCGAAAGGCGAGCGAGCGATCAGTGCTTTGGAGGAGTTCCTGCGCATCATCTGCACGGTTGGCGGCGATTGCGTGCCGAGCTTGCCGTTCGGCTTCCTGTTGTTTGGCAAACAGTTCGTTTTCAGCAGCATTTCTGCAATCAGTTATTTTGTCCGACATAGTTTGCCGATCATTCTGATCGGCATCACTGCAGTTTTTTGCAGCTCGGTACAAAGCAGCAGCATCTTCCCAAAACTTGAGTCGAAAGGCTCGGTCTGCTTCGTTCGCCATTCGGTGAAAACAGTCGTCAGAGGTGTCTTTCAGGAAATTTTGGTTCGCAGTATAATGACGACGATTCATGGGTGGCTCGTTTGAAAAGGAGCGCTTTTGAATGTTTGGACTAGATTTACTGCTAATCCTTATATCGTCTGCCGAGGTTTTTTTTATACCCAATTGTGTTTCATATCGAGCGATATAGATGTCGATTTCGCTTTGCCGGCGAGCATTATTTTGGGCATTTGAGCAATTTTTTGCCTCAATAAAAAAGCTGAGTGCTTCTCGAGTCTCTCCTCTCAGGAGTGCTGCATTCCCTTTGTCAAGGTTACGGGTATAACAGTCAGAAGCAGCCTGTGTCTGCTGGATAGGGGGGGCATTTTGTTGGTAGTTTTGGGCGGAAAGGGTTTCCGCCATGAGCAAGAATATAGAAACAACAAGGGTGCGCATAGTAGGTATTTGGCCATCAATGGGTAGAGAAATTTGGCATTTCTAAGTGTTTGTTCAGTGATTTGCGCTGATGGTATATTCATTGGACGACGCATTGTCATCTGTATGAATAAACCATCAGAGGATTCAGCGGAACTTGCCAGTAATCAAGCAAAACTACAAAAAATCTACATCTACATCATAAGGGTAACTCATTAGGTATTCCAGAGCCTTTTCTATAGGGTAGTGTTCGAACACCACGGCGTGGAGCATGGTCGTAATGGGTACATGGAGTTTGTAGTGCCGCGCCAATTGATGCGCGATGCGAAGGGTTCGCACGCCTTCCGCTAATTCTGGCATAGCATTGCGAATTTGATCGGTAGTTTCTCCTTTAGCAAGGCGACTGCCGAAAGTGAAATTTCGGCTACTGGTACTTGTAGCAGTAGCAACTAAATCGCCAATACCAGCAACTCCGATAAAGGCTTGACTACCTGCGCCAAGGGATTTTCCAAAATAAACCATCTCTGCCAATCCTCGGGCAATCAACAAACCCTGGATATTTCTGCCTAGGCCTAATCCGCCAATAATGCCTGAACCAAGCGCAACAATGTTTTTTAAAGCGCCAGCCAATTCGGCTCCAAGAATGTCGTAGGATCCAAAAACGTGAAATTTTGGACTATTCAAGGCAAATTGTCCTGCTTGTATCACTTCTCTGAATCGACTGCCCACCAGGGTTGCAGCTGGCTGTCCGGCTACAATTTCGGCAGCGAGATTGGGGCCGCTTAGGCACCCTACACGCACTACGCTACTTTCTTCACGCACGACTTCGCTCATGGTACGCACATTGGCCCGTGTGACAATGACCCCTGGGTTTTCCAGATCTTCTTCTTCTAATCCATTCAGATCAAAGCCTTTGGTCCCGTGAATAATGATATGGTGGGGTCTTAAATAGGGAGCCAAGGCTCTGATCATTAATCTGAAACTATTGCTGGGGACTACAGGCAAAATGAGGGTACACCGGTATGCCATTTCTTCCAGATCATTGGTCGCTGTTACCCGGGGAGCCAATTTTACGCCAAGGTGTTCGCGCCGTTCGTTGATCAGGGCAACGGTTTCCGCTTTGCGACTAAATAGCAGTACATCTGAATTACAAGCCAGCAAATTAGCGATCGCAGTACCGAAACTTCCTGCGCCAAGTACCCCCACGGGGTTGAAAGGAGAGACCATTTTTGATTGGTATTTGGTAATTATTGGACTATAAATTTACTGCTGGACCGCTGCCAGCCTATTCAAAAATGGATTTTGAGTATCTTTTTGTTTCCAGGGGAACGCAATCCAAATTACCCCGTGAAGGAGGCTGCCTAAAAGCAAACCGACCAAAAGTATGGTGATTTGGATAGCAAAAACATACTCAAATCCTTTTCGCTGGTACACGTTTATGAGCAAAGCCCCTACGCCGCCGTATTCACGGAACATAGCCTCAATACTGGTGAGCATCATCCAGGCAATGGCAAAATTCTGTACCATCAAATCGCAGGCTTCATAGCGTGTGCCACGCACTACGGTGAACCAGGTAGCTTCTCCTTCACTCATGCGGCGGGTACGAGCGTAGTTGTACATTCGTAGCGGAATTTCCCGTATAACAGCCAGTAAACCGGTAAGCAAGTAAGTTAAGATCGTAAAACTCATCGTAGTCAGTTTGGTTTGCCAGGAGGTGCTGGTAAACAGCAGGAAAATAAAGCTGATGCCAATGAGTGTTAAGAACCGGAATCTAGTAAGTAGACTAACTAAGGGCTCAAAAATTGGAATACGGCTTAAATAGGCCAGCACCATCGCTACTAAAATGGTGATAAACATGCCTACATTATCTGTGTGCCCGCGGATGCATTCCTGTCTTTTTATGGAGAGGTTTGATGTTGAATAATCGTTCAAAACTAAAAGTGCATAATAACAGTGACTTAGAGTGCAGGTTGTTCGAGGTAAAACGAGCTTTGTTCGATAAGGCCGGATTAAATTTCAACAAACGAGTATCAAGTTTCAAGCATTCACTTCATTTTTCAAATTTGCTACTTAAAACTCCATAATAGTACCGCAATGTTTGCAGGTTCGTGCTTCCAGGTCATCCTTAAATTCGCCAATGGCTTCTCGAATCTGGCTGCCAATGTCTTTAAGTGGAAAACCGGCCTCGTGGAGCGGCTGATCACATTTTTCGCAAAACCAGAGGAGTTTGTCTACTTCACCTGGATTGCGGTGGCGTTCCAGCACGAGTCCAACAGTTCCGGCAGGTCGTTGAGGGGAGTGTGGAGTACGAGGGGGTAATAGAAACATCTCACCTTCGCGGATGTCGATTGTTTCGCGTTTGCCTGCTTCGTTGATAATTTTAACCTGAATATCGCCCTCCAACTGATAAAAAAGTTCTTCGCCTTCTTCCCAGTGGTAGTCTTTACGGCCATTTGGGCCGCCAACCACCATTACAATGAAGTCTTCATTTTGGAGATAGATCTGCTTGTTACCTACAGGCGGCTTTAGTAGATCGCGGTTTTCGTCGATCCAAGCTCGGAGGTTGAATGGTTTTGCGATTGCCATGGCGAATATTTTATAGTTGAATTCTTTGGCGACAAATGTATATATAATCGAATTATTTTCAACACAGGGGTTATTTAATTGAGTAGGTTACATTTGTGCCTTGCCGATGATTCTAAATTATTTTGATTGACACAGTTTTCTGAACACTCCCACTCCCACTCCCACTCTCCTCTTCGTCGGGCCAAACAAAAAACCATATCCCAAACAAGCAATTAAGTAGATTTTTGAACCCTGTTCATTCAAGAAAGATTTTTAAATCAAGATATTCTTTGTTCATCCCTCCTACCATGCAAGCGTACAAAATCCTCCCCCTTTTATGCCTACTTGCCTTCTGCAAGACCACAAAAAATACCAATGCCCCTCAACCCGCCGAGCATTACAATGCGACCGCCGACCCTGCGCCTTTACCTTCTACGATCAGCATTCCGGTCAGTATTTCGGTAGATGATATCCTGCGGTCGCTAAATTCCAGATTGTCAGGAAAAGCCCTTTTTGAAGACTATTCTTTTGAGGACAATGGCCACGATGGTCTTATGATGAATGCCTGGAAAAGCCAGGACATCACGCTTTTTTTTGCAGGGAACACGGTGAAATACCGGGTTCCGCTCAAACTTTGGATCAAAAAAGAACTCGTATTTGGCTCCTCTGCTGAGGCTGAGGGCGAACTTGCACTAAATTTTAAGACTACCTTCAACATCAATGCCGACTGGAGTCTTAGTACTCAGACAGAAGTCGAATACCATGAATGGATCAGCATACCCATCCTAAAAACAGGCATAGGAGATATCAGTATGGAAACGATCGCTAATCTGATACTCAATAGCAGCAAAAAGACCCTCAGTAAAACCCTCGACCAATATGTAAACCAACAAATCAATCTTAGACCTTACGTCCAGGAAGCCTGGGTGGCCATCCAGCAGCCTATGCTACTCGATGGAGGCTATCAGATGTGGTCGAAAACCACCCCTATTAGTATAGGTCTAACCCCGATCACTACGTACAACAATGCATTGCAAACGAAAATTGCGGTCGAATGCCTTAACAACGTGTCTTTTGGCGAGAAACCAATCTTTCGGGAGAATTCCGCGCTACCCAATCTGAACCTGTTAACTGAAGCCCCGAATGATTTTAAAATGCGATTTGCTACTGATTTGCCCTTTGCAGAAGCCGAGCGCCTGGCGAATAATATCATGGTTGGGCAGATATTTGAATCCGGAAAAAAGAAAGTAAAAGTGGAGGATGTTAATCTCTGGGGCAATAATGACCGCGTTGTGGTGAACACGAGACTGAGCGGTTCCTTTAATGGTCAGATTTATTTCATAGGCAGACCGGAGTTTAATCCGACAAAAAACCAAATTGAAGTAAAAGACCTTGATTTTCAAGTAGATACACGAAATTTTTTAATGCGTTCAGCCTCCTGGATCTTTCAGGGGACCATCAAAAAGAAGATGATCGCAAGCATGGTATTTCCCCTTGCCCAAAATATAACCGAGGTAAAAAGTGCCCTACAACAAACGCTTAGCAACTATCAGATACAACCAGGAATAACCCTCTACGGTGCGCTCGACAGTATAGGGGTGCAGGATACCCGGGTGACTCCCACCGGAATCCGGGTCAACCTTTTTTCAACCGGTAAAGTGTATGTGGATGTGAAAGGGTTGTGATTGTCGTTTGAATCATTGGGTCATTAAGGTCATTGGGTCATTAAGGTCATTGGGTCATTTAGGTCATTGGGTCATTAAAGTCATTGGGTCATTAAGGTCATTGGGTCATTTTGGTCATTGGGTCATTAGGTCATTGGGTCATTAAGGTCATTGGGTCATTAAAGTCATTGGGTCATTTAGGTCATTGGGTCATTTTGGTCATTGGGTCATTAAGGTCATTGGGTCACTAAGGTCATTGGGTCATTAAAGTCATTGGGTCATTTTGGTCATTAGGTCATTGGGTCATTGGGTCATTAAAGTCATTGGGTCATTAATTGCCATTGTAGTAAAAGGCAAATGGCGGCCAATGACCCAATGACCTTAATGACGCAATGACTTTAATGCCCCAATGACCTTAATGACCCAATGACCTTAATGACCTAAATGACCTTAATGACCTAATGCCCCAATGACCTTAATGACCCAATGACTACCAATACCAAACTCACTTCAATATCCTAAAGCACTGATGAATCCGCTCATTCCGGAAATCTTCAGGTATCGTCTGCTTTGAAATATCCTGAATTTCAGAAGCCCGGATTTCTTCCGTGTCAAGTTTGAATCGGCGGTAATTGGTGGAGAACCAAACCATTCCACCGGGTGCGCAGCGTTGAAGTGCTGCATTGAGCATCCAGACATGGTCGCGTTGTGTATCCAGTGTACCGGTCATTCGTTTGCTGTTAGAAAACGTGGGTGGATCCAAAACGATTAGGTCAAATTGCTCCTGTACTGGTTCGTGCAACCATGAGGTCACATCGGCTTGTAATAAGCGGTGAGGCCCGGAAGCGAAGCCATTAAGGGCCAGATTTCGATCAGCCCATTGAAGGTAAGTATTACTCATATCTACCGTGAGTGTAGATGCGGCGCCGCCAGCAGCGGCATATACAGAGAACGAACCGGTGTAGGCAAACAAGTTAAGGACACGCTTCCCGGCAGATGCTTTGCGTACCATTTGGCGCGTGTTTCGATGGTCTAAGAATAAGCCTACATCGAGATAATCTGCTGGGCGGATGAGGAAATTCAAGCCATTTTCGTGTACGATGTACTCCGCGCCGGCACGGGAAAACCGCTCATATTGTCGCAGTCCTTTTTGTCGCTGACGAAATTTCAAAAAGATGCTATCTGGATGAATATCAAGCACTTCTGAGGCGACCTGGATACAATCAGCTAACCAGGCCGAGTGTTGATCCGGGTCCATGCCATGATCACGCTCGTATTCCGCGATGTGTGCAATGCCTTCGTAAATATCTACAGCCAAAGGTGTGCCTGGAATATCGTTGTCATATATCCGAAAGCAGGTAATACCCTGCCGCCGCGCCCATTTTCCATAGTGCCGAAAGTTTTTGGTCAACCGGTTTTTGAAAGGTTCAAGCCGGGAGGGGAGAATATCATTCGTCATTTCGTCATTTCGTTATTGAGTCAGCATTCACATTGGACACCTAATCACACCGAGATTTTCTCTCGTACTATTGGCGAAATCAGAGATCTCTGCCAAATTTTTTCGCAACAGAGTCTGATTTACTGTCAAAGCCTGGGATGATTTGTAGAGTTCACCTTTTTGGTTTTTTTTTCAGTATCTTTTTACCAAGCTCTGAATTCTGCAAAAGAGCAAGTTCCGGGTAGTCACGGTTGTTTTGAAGGATATCAGTTGCTATGACCGCGCTAATCTCAACGGCTTTATTTGCGAATGCCTTAGCTTTTGTTGCATCATGACACATCTGGGCACAGCGAGCAGCACGGAGGTAGCTTAAAGTACTATGCTGTGAAATAGAAAAAGCCCGTTCATAAGCCTCCAGACAAGGTTTACACTGACCTTTTTGGAGTTCACCGAGGGCTATTTCAACAGCGCTCCGGTATTCAGGATTATCGGGTGCTGATTGAGCCGTAGCAGATAGAAAGATAGCCAACAGGGGAAGTGTGAGTATATATTTCATCAAAATTGAAATTTCATGCTTGAAATTTTGACAAATAAACCGGTTTTCGGCAGAATAGGCTGCAAGTTCGGTTGAATAGGTGTCAATCAAGCCTTGTAACTCCCAACTTGTAACTTAAACCTCTTCCGGCAACTTACTAACCAAAACCCGATCGATCTTGCTCTTATCCATATCCATAATTTCAAAACGGTAGCCTTCAGTGGTCAGGATATCCCCGACTTTAGGGATCTCGCTGAGTTTGTATAGGATAAAACCTGCCAGAGTAGAATAGTCTGCGTCTTCAAAATCAAACGCTTTGAGACTCAGTGTTTCCCGCAATTCATCAATGGGGATCATCCCGTCTACCAAAAGGCTGCCGTCTTCGCGGGTAACGATATCAAGTTCTTCCGCATCATCCAGATCTGGCAAAGTGCCAAAGATGTTTTCGGTCAAGTCATGTAGGGTAATGATCCCTTGTGTAGAGCCATATTCGTCCACAACTACAGCAAAGTAATTTCGCTCTTTTCGAAATCGCTCCAGGATCTTCAGCGCATTCATCGTTTCCGGGATATAGAGCGGCTGGGTAATGATTTTCCTTAGATCAAACTCCTTTTTATCGCGGTTGCCGATGTAGTCGCGGAGCTTAATCACCCCGATAATATTCTCAATATCGTCATCGCAGAGCAGGAATTTAGTATACCCACTTTCGCGTATGACCCGGTCATTCTCTTCCAAACTTTCCTGAATGTCAATCCATTCCACATCATTTCGGTGCGTCATTATGGTGTAGGCATCCCGATCAGCAAAACGCAGAATATTTGTAATGAACTCGCTTTCCTTTTGCTCCAATACCCCCTGTTGGTTTGCCATTTTTACCATCAATTTGATCTCGTCTTCCGAAATGCTCTGCTGGTCGTTTGGTTTTATGAACAGCATTCGCATAAACAATTTGGTACTCCAACTCAGAAAGGTAGAGATCGGGCCTGTTAGCTTTGTGATAAAATTCATCACAGGTGCACAAGCGATGGCGAGCGATTCAGCATACTGTATCGCAATGTACTTTGGTGCCAGCTCGCCCACAATCAAGGAGAAATAGGTAATGAGCGTAACGACAATAGAGATTGAAATTTGTTCGGCGTAGGGTGCAGCACTTGGCAATTTGGCCACAAATGGCTCTAGCTGGTGGCCAATAGCAACCCCCGCATAGGCGCCTTCCACGATGCTGATTAGCGTAATGCCGATCTGCATAGCAGACAAGTAACGGTCAATGTTGTCCAGTAGTTTGACTGCGATGGCGGCATTTCGGCTGCCCTTCAATTTTGCGGCTTCAAGCCTTGAACGCTTAGAGGTAAGCAGGGCGATCTCTCCAAGTACGAGAAACCCATGCAAGATAATAAGGACTACTACTATGGCAATTTCCATAAGAAGAATGCTGCTGTGCCGCTTTAAAAAGTGGGAAAAAATGGCGCAGGTATGAGAGGCGGCTTGGCAGCGAAGGTTTATTACAGGAACCGGTCAATAAAGCTGCGCCCAACTTTATTCTGGATTCGGGTGCAAAAGTAGCCTAATTACCAAATTTTTCAGATGAAAATTCATGGGTTGCCTGTACCGCAAGAAATATTTTGTTAAAACTTAAAAAAAATTTCGTCTACCCAATTTAATGCTCATACATTTGGCATTATTAATGGGCAATACGCTCAATCATTTCATCACCAACTTTTCCTTCTGCTTATAGAGTATAACTTGTACACCAATTAAATTTCTGAATCAATTTAACTGGTTAACAGCAAACCCATTTGCTTATGCAAGTTATGCCAATGCTCCACGATCATGAACTGATCGCACGCTACACAGACGGTGATGAACAAGCCTTCGAGACCCTTCTCGCTCGTTACAAGGCTAAAATTTACACCTCTATTTATCTCTTTGTGAAAGATCGCGCACTTGCGGAAGACATCTTTCAGGAAGTATTTATTAAAATCATTGACACGCTCCGCAAGGGCAAGTACAACCACGAAGGCAAATTCGTGCAATGGGCCATGCGCATATCGTACAATATGTGTGTGGATTATCACCGCCGAAATAAACGCCGTGCCCATGTCAATCCAAATCCGGAATTTGACATATTCGATGTGCTGCGGGTAAGTGATGAAGGTCCGGAAACCATCATTATGCGTTCAGAGACGCATAACCGTATCCGGCATCTGTTGGATGAATTACCTCCTGAACAGCGGGAGGTCGTAATTCTCCGTCATTATGCGGACATGAGTTTCAAAGAAATCGCCGGTCTGACCCGGGTTAGCATCAATACTGCCCTGGGCCGTATGCGTTATGCGCTGATCAACATCCGTAAGATGATGACGGAGCGTGAAGTGTTGCTTCAGTGAGGATCATACACCTTACAATGTACTTTTTGCGAGGCCGATTTCCTATCCAGGAGTTCGGCCTTTTTTATTTTGGACGGATTCCAGTTTTACTGGACTTAGGGAGTGTTATTTTACCTTCAGTTGCAACAGTGGGTAAACCTGAAATCATACCAAAAGAAGTAGGGCGAGGTTGCCGAAAAGCGAAAAG
Organism: Lewinellaceae bacterium; assembly: GCA_947476195.1. Classification (GTDB taxonomy): domain Bacteria; phylum Bacteroidota; class Bacteroidia; order Chitinophagales; family Saprospiraceae; genus M3007. Next base: position 25,422 of record CANJPT010000011.1, read on the forward strand.
AGTTGGCATTTAAATCACAATTAGTATTATGAAAATTACTAAAATATTATCGGTTATTATTTTGACCAGTTTCGTTGGTCTTTTGTACCATTACACAGAAAAAGCTTCAGAATTTTCAGAAAAACAGCATCAAATTATCCAACTTTAGCATCTCAAGTTGAAACTTCACCTGGGGTTTTTGAAATATTAGACAAATATCTCGCCTCCTCTGAATTTAAAGAGTTTCTCACAAAATACCACTTTAAACCCAGTGATTATTATCGAATGATGACTAACTCTAATGAGGAGTTTTTTGGAGTTCAGTTTAAACATACAAATGACGAAACAAATATCAAAGATTTTTTCCTGATTATTTACCCAACAAAGTTGAAATTTAATGTTCTCATTATTGAGCAGGAGATAGGTGGTGAGATTGCGAAATTAGCAATCTATCATGCCAACGACTATAAATTTCTAACTTCAGGCGATTTTTCGCTAAACTCAACTGAAAATGAGGCCGCAGTTGATCGCTCCTGCTTTTCCAAATCTAACACATTTAATGAATGTTTTGGATGTAGTATGGCTGTTTTTGCAAGTGACCCTGTAATCACAGCTGCGTGTATAGTCGCACCATGGTCCTGTCTTGGAGCAGCGGTCATACATTGTTATGGATTGCCTTATTAAGCACTCTTCATAATTTAGGGTTAAGATTTTTCTCAGGTTTTCTTAAAGCCTGTAGATCGAAACAATTGTTTTCTACTGACTTTTTTTCAATAAATTTAAATATTATGAAAAATTCAATAATTTGGTTGTTGCTCCTGATCATTCCTTTAATACTTGTCTTTGCCAGTGCATTGATCCGCTTACAGGGTGGGGATGGTACTTGGGGCTTTGTTTTGTCCCTAGTTTCCTTTTCCACGGGCTTGACCCTTTGGCTGATGCGCAAACTAAATTCCACGCAAAAGCCCCATTGAGTGTTTTTTGCTTTGGATCAACCAGGAAATTGGCGACTCGCAGTCTATTGCTGCGGGTCGCTTTTTTATTTCAGCCAAGCACAACATGGCTTACTTGTAGCTAACCATTCAAACTATTTTCCGACCTTTGCCCCATGAACGCACTGAGCGAAACCAACCTGCAACTCCCGGGCCAAACGGCCTTCTACCGAGGTAAAGTCCGCGATGTTTATTCTCTGGACGATCGGCTGATTATGGTAGCCAGCGACCGCATTTCGGCATTCGACCACATCCTTCCACGTGCGATTCCACACAAAGGGGCGGTTTTGAACCAAATTGCTTCCTACTTTCTTCAATCTACGCGTGATATTTGCCCCAATTGGCTAATTTCGACGCCCGATCCAAACGTCGCGATTGGCTGGCGTTGTGAGCCGGTTCGCGTAGAGATGGTCATACGGGGTTATTTGGTTGGACATGCAGCCAGGACGTATGATTCAGGGGTACGCACTTTGTGCGGTGTTAACATGCCGGAGGGATTGCGTGAAAGCGATCCATTTCCGGAGCCAATTATTACGCCGACCACTAAGGCGGATGAAGGACACGATGAGGATATTTCAAGAGAAGAGATCCTTGCCCGTGGAATTGTAAGCGAAGAAGATTATGTTCAGATGGAGGCTTATACCCGGGCACTTTTTCAGCGAGGAACAGAAATGGCTGCTGCTCAGGGATTGATCCTGGTAGATACAAAGTATGAATTTGGTAAAAAAGACGGTCAAATCCTACTTATGGATGAGATCCATACCCCCGATAGCTCCCGTTATTTTTATGCGGAGGGTTATGCCGAACGGCAGGCAAAAGGCGAGCGGCAACGCCAGTTGAGCAAGGAATTTGTTCGGGAGTGGCTGATTGCCAATGGCTTTCAAGGCAAAGAAGGGCAGCAGATGCCTGATATGCCCGCTGCTTTTGTGAAAGAAATTTCTGATCGCTACATAGAACTCTTCGAAATGGTGACCGGGCGGCCATTCGTGAAAGATGATTCAAGAAATATTTCTGCCAGGATTGAGGAGAATGTGTTGGCGGCCTTGGCGTTGATTTGAAACCCATACTAACGAAGTACCCCAAAAACTGCTGACAGGGGGCTTTTGCCCGCTGTGGCTACCCGGCACACATACAATCCGTTGGATAGCTATTGCGAGGGTCAGTAGGCCATTCCCAGTATCCATATTTTCAGCCTGAATCACTTGACCCGATGAACACCGTAAGCACCGAAGCAGGCTGGACGTAAATACCCTTGCGGGTAATTGCATCGAACTTACAATTGTACACGTTTAAGGTAGGTTTTGTCCCCAGACCTATAAGGTTTTTAAAAACCTTATAGGTCTCGATTTTAGAAAATGTCCAGTAGTCTGGTCTTGCTCAATATTTTGAGCGGTATAGCATTGCTTTGCTGCGTCAAACACTTTTTTAAGCCCTACCCTAAGTTTGTTGTTTGCAATTTTTAAGCACTCTGATTAAACTTCTTTTCCCTCCTACGGTCTTATCTCCAAACTCGCACGAATTGCAATTGACTGCAACTAAGAAGCCCTTGACGGACGATCAAATCATGGAATTATTGCGCTCCGAGCATTCATTCGAGCGTGGGTTTCGGTTGTTGATGACACAATACAGCGAGCGCCTTTATTGGCATATTCGCCGGATGGTGCAGGTACATGATGATGCAAACGACGTATTGCAAAACACGTTCATTAAAGTATACAGAGGCATTTCGAAGTTTGAAGGCAAGTCAAAATTGTACACCTGGCTTTATCGGATCGCGACAAACGAAGTGCTTACACATTTGCAAAGCCAGGCACGACATGCCTCTTCTTCGCTCGACGATGTGGACAATTTGCTATACAATCGTTTAAAAGCTGATGAGTGGTTTGATGGGGATGCGGTGCAAGCTAAACTGGTATTGGCGATTGCCGAATTGCCCGATAAGCAAAAACAGGTATTCAATCTTCGGTACTATGATGAAATGCCGTATGAAGAAATGTCGCAATTGCTTAACACCTCCATTGGGGCACTCAAAGCTTCCTTCCACCACGCTACTAAAAAGATCGAAGCCGCTTTTTTGAACTATGAACCATAACCCCCATTAAAATAAACACCATGAAGAAGAAAGATATAGAAGACGAAATTTTGCCCTTCCTCAAAGAGTTGAAGGAAAAAGGGGACGGATTTAAAATCCCCGAGGGATACTTTGATGCCATGGAGCAGGCTGTCCTCACCCGACTTTCGAATACAGGAGATCTGGGCCACCCCACGTTGAAAGTCGTGAAACGCCCTGGCTTGTTTCCGCTATCAATAAGGTCACGAACGGCCACCGCTTTGGCTGCTGCCCTGGCACTCATATTGGCTGCAGTTTGGTTTATTCGTCAGCCAGCAGCCTTAGGGTCATTGCCGTTTGTGTCAACAGAATTGAATGAAGAGGACCTGGAATCCTATGTGCTGGAAAATGTGCACGACTTTGAACCATTGCAACTCGTCCTATTAACCCAAGATAGAATTTTGGAACCAATGGATGAAATAATTCCTGCGGTACTAAAGAAAAGCCGTTCAGTTAATGATGAGCTCAACACCGAAGATTTGGACGAGATTATCAATGAAATGACGGATGAAGAACTCGAACAGATACTTTAAAATTACCTTACAAGCATTAAGCTATGAACAACACCATGAGATATTTGCTATTTACAGCCCTGATTGTCAGTACTTTTGGTACTATGACACAGGCGCAAGTTGACCCTGAAAAACGAGAAGCCCGTTTAGCAGCCTACCGCGCTGAAGTATTCACACGTGTCCTGGACCTTACCCCTGAAGAAGCCCAAGGATTTTGGCCCGTGTACAACGAGTACTCGGATAAGCGAGAGCAAGCGCAGCAAGAATTACGTCCCTCAAAGCAGCCCGACCAGATGAGCGATGCTGAGGTAGAAGAGCAAATTAAGCGGCATTTCGAAATGAAACAGCGCGAAATTGACTTGGAACGCGATGCCTACCAAAAACTTCGCAAAGTGCTTCCGATTCGGAAAATCGCCAAACTACCTAAGGCCGAGCGCGAATTCCGCGAATCCCTGGTAAAAAAACTCCAGGAGGTGCGGGAGCGCAAAATGGAGCACCCACAAAACAGGCCTCCAGGCGGACATAAGCGCCGTTGAGTGAGTTGTATTTTACTGGTTATAAAAACAGGAGAACCGGAAAACAGGAAAATTTAAAATTAAAAGGGGGAGAGCCGTTCTGCTAGGAGCATAGCGAAAATCTCAAATCTCAACGAAAAAATCAGTTTACACAAAATCCATTACACGTCCCCCGGGGCATCTCTACTTTTAATTTTCCTGTTTTCCTGTTCTCTCATCCAAAATTCCAGTCAAGCTACAATTGGCGTTATCTTCGCGCCCCTATGAAGTTTTTCCTCAGTTTACTCCTCATTTCCTTTGTTTTTTCGGATTGCTTTAATGCACCCGGGCAAACATCCCCTCCCACTGTTACCCAATCAGCTTCTAAACTCCCGCCCTATTTACAGGGTTTTATAGATGGATACGCCCGTTATTTCGAGGCGTCCATGAAGCTCACCCATACCCCTGGTGCAGCAATGGTAATTGTTAAAGACAGCCAGATAGTCTTTATCCAAGGCTATGGCCCGCGCTTTGTGGGTGAGCATGATTCCATTGATGCACATACGGTATTCCGTATTGGCTCTTTGTCAAAAGGTTTCGCCGGAGTTTTGACCGGAATCATGGTGCAAGACAGTTTTATGCGCTGGGACGACCTCGTTCAAAAGTATTTCCCGTCCTTCACCTTACGCGACCCCAAACAAGCCGCGCGTATTCAGCTTTGGCACTTGCTTTCTCACACCAGCGGCCTGCCTTATCATGCTTTTACCAATTTAATCGAGAAGGATCTTAGTATTTCAAAGATCGTCTCTGATTACTTTCCTAAAGCTCCGGTTTGTGGTAAAGAAGGCGAGTTCTATGCCTATCAAAATGTTGCGATTTGTATTATTGAGGACGTAATATTTCACCAAACGGGTAAAAGGTATCCTCAGGTTTTAGCGGAAAAGATATTTGCCCCTGCGGGAATGAAATGCGCCTCCTGTGATTACGAAAGCATTTGTCGGGAAACAAATAAAACAATGCCTCATTTTGCCATGGGTTCGGGCATCTGGCGTGCAGATTCTATTTCATCTATTTACTACAATGCCGCCGCCGCCGGGGGCGTAAACGCAAGTATCTCCGACATGGGAGAGTGGCTCAAAGTACTCCTGGGCCATCGGCCCGATATTGTGGCTGATACTACGCTGGATCGAGTATTTCACCCCGTGATCAAAACAGACAAAGAGCGGAGTATTTTTCCACACTGGCTTTCCCGCGATGCGGCTTCCTACGCACTTGGTTGGCGTGTGCTTGATAATATGGGGGAAACCATCCTCTACCACGGCGGCTATGTCAACGGCTATAAAAGCGAAATTGCCTTTGACCGTCACGATGGCATCGGCATTTGTGTGCTGTTCAATGCGCATACAGAGTTGAGTAGTGCGTGTATTCCTGCCTTTTTTGAAAAGTGGAAGGCTGCTAAAAACAACTGAAAATCGGCTGACCAGATTGCTCTGATCAGCCGACTCAAATTAAGAAACAATTCACATTATTGCAACTCCTGAAAAGCTTATTCAATCACGAATTTACGGGTAACGTTATAATTAACACCAGCCATTTGAAGGGTGTAAACTCCCGTTGGTTTGCCGGAAAGGTCAATATTAATGATTTGGTCATTGTCCTGAATAATTTGCTCCATCCTTAAACGCCCCGTAATATCAAATACCCGTAGCGTTGCTCCGATTTCCAAGACGCCACCCACGTATACCGAGCCTGTTTATTGTTTTCGCTTTTACCGCAGGCCATATATCCACCATTAGTAGCAGGGCATAAGCCATAATATTCTACATTAAATGGCAGATTGGAAATGCGATCCCACATTTTTTGGCCAGTAGCATTGGTCAGGATAGTATATGACTGCTTCTTCGTAGTTCTATGAAGTAGCCTACTGGATAGGTGCTTTTGCAGATGTTCTTAATTTAGTTTCAAAGGTAATGGAATACATATTTAAAAAGCTTATGACAATAATCACTCAAACAGGTGATTTAAAGCTAAATCCAAGTGTTTATTAGCTACTTACGGGGCTGATTATGAATAGCGTTTTTCCAATTCTTCAGTTTTGTATTTTGAATTCAAATTTTCTTACTTCTTTTGTCAGGAAAAGAGCGTTAACGCGAACGCTCGTTTAATCTATTTTTTGTCTGAAAAAAGATCCAGTCGGTATGAAGCAAACTTACAAAACTTTGATTGTCAGCTTTTTTTTCCTGCTTTGCTGTGGTGCTTGGCTCAATGCCCAGATTATCATCAAAGGAAAGGTACGGGATGCTGAAAGTGGCGATGATCTCATTGGCGCCAGTGTGGTGCTGGCAAACGGAGGCGGTGGTGTACTTACCAACTACAATGGCGAGTTCAACCTAAAGGCCGAAGCTTTTCCTGTAATTATCAAAGTCTCATACACAGGTTATGAGGCACAAGAATTGGAAGTGAAAGACGCTGTACAGAAGATCGATGTGCGGCTATCCGTCGTCAGTATTCTTATGGAAGCAGCAGTGGTGGTGGGTCAACGAATTGATGACAAACTCAAGTCTGCCCCGCTCACAGTAGAAAATATGGATGCCATTGCCATCAAACAGACGGCTTCCGTAAATTTTTATAACGGACTTGGAAACCTGAAAGGAGTGGATCTCACAACCGCATCACTTGGCTTCACCATCATAAATACCAGAGGATTTAACTCGACCAGCCCTGTGCGCTCTCTTCAAATTATTGATGGGGTAGACAACCAGGCACCTGGATTAAATTTTTCACTAGGTAACTTCCTTGGCACCAGTGATTTGGATGTGACAAAGGTAGACCTGATTCAAGGTGCCAGCTCGGCGTTTTATGGCCCGAATGCTTTTAACGGCGTTATCTCGATGGAGACTAAAAATCCATTTGTACATAAGGGTTTGTCTGTATCCATAAAATCAGGTGAGCGTAACCTTTGGGAAGGAGCCATCCGTTGGGCGGACGCTTTTAAAAACAAGAAGGGCAACGAGTTTTTTGCTTATAAACTTAATTTATTCTACCTAAGAGCGGACGATTGGGAGGCAAATAATTACGAGCCAGTGACCGGGACAGAGTCTGGAGGGAAGTTTTATACCACGGAAACAAATCCGGGCCGCTATGATGCGGTGAACATTTATGGCGACGAATATGTACCGCGATTTGATGCTTCAAGCAATGCTGCATGGAATAGTACCAGGGCAGGGTTAAATATTTATCATCGTACTGGATACCGGGAAACTGATTTAGTGGATTACAATACAAGAAACACCAAAGCGAATGCCGCGTTCCATTTCCGTACAAACCCGGCTAAAGGCTTTGAATCTCCCGAACTTATTTTTTCTTCCAGTTTTGGTTCGGGAACAACGGTATATCAAGGGGATAACCGATTCAGTTTACGCAATATCCTGTTTGCGCAAAACAGAATTGAATTCAGGAAAAAAGATAAGTTTTTCCTTCGGGCCTACGCTACAAACGAAGATGCCGGCAATTCTTTCGACCCCTATTTCACGGCTCTTAAGATGCAGCAGATTACCAAAGACAACCAAAGATGGGCATCTGATTACGAGAAGTGGTGGACTTCGCCTAGTCTTGGAAATGTCTACTTTGGTAAGATGGAAGAGCAATGGGGGTTTCCTACGCCTGCGACTAATATTGCTACGTCTGCTGAACTTGCGGCAATTGATAGCTGGATGCTCTTGTATCGGGATTCATTGGCTGCACAGCATACATTGGCCGAGGCCTATGCAAACAAAGCGCACAATTTAAATGGCCAAACGAAGGCGTACGATTTTTATCAGCCCGGTACGGCGCGTTACGACTCGCTTTTTAATGATTTCGCCTCTCGTAAATCAAATCAGGGTGGCACACAGTTCTTTGATAAATCTGCGCTATACCATGCGCATGGGGAGTACCGGTTCACCCCTAAGTTCTTGAATTATTGGTCTGTGGGAGCAAATATGAGACTTTATCGACCGGTCTCTGAAGGAACGCTTTTCTCCGATACGATTACTTACAGTCGCGATACAAATGGTATCGTATTGGATTCTGCGTACCGAAAAATTCAGAATCAGGAGTTCGGCATTTATAGTGGAGTGGAAAAAACGCTGGGCGATTGGAAACTGAACGGAACCATACGGGTGGACAAAAACCAGAATTTTGACTGGCTAGTTACGCCCGCCGTTTCTGCGGTTTGGAATCCTTCCGAAAATAACTACCTCCGGGCTTCTTTTTCCTCCGCTATCCGGAATCCTACCCTGACAGACCAGTATCTTTTTTTAGATGTGGGCCGTGCTACGCTTTTGGGAAACATTACAGGGTTTAATAATCTGATTACACTCAACTCTCTTCGCGAATACCTGGCGTTGCCTTTTCCAACGCCAGATAAGCTCAAGTACTTTGATGTAGCACCCATTCAACCAGAGAAGGTGAAGACATTTGAATTGGGCTACCGGACTACCTGGTTTAAAAAACTTTACGTGGATGCAGGCTATTATTACAGCATTTATGATAATTTTATCGGCTACAACATTGGTATCGATGCAAAGATCGACCCATTCTTTGGGCTGGATTACAAATCCATTCAAGCCTATCGGATCGCGGCCAACTCTACGAACACGGTCACGACCCAAGGTTTGGCAATTGGTACCAACTACTATTTTGCCGACTATTTTATGGTGCAAGCTAATTACTCCTGGAACCGCTTGAATACTGCGGTGGACGATCCGATCATTCCTGCATTCAATACCCCAGAACACAAGTATAATCTTGGCATCAGTGGGCGCGATTTACTGGTGAGCAGAAAAAATAAAAAACTTCTATGGGGCTTCAATGTTAACTACAAATGGATACAAGGCTTTACTTTTGAAGGTTCACCCCAATTCACAGGTTATATCCCGACTTACGACATGGTGGATGCTCAGGTAAATTTAAACGTACCGATTAGTGACGCTCAATTGACATTCAAGCTTGGCGCAGCCAATTTGTTTGACAAACGCAGGTACCAGACCTACGGAGGACCACTGATTGGTCGAATGGCTTATTTAAGTATGGTGTACGATTGGAAAAAGAAATAAGATCTTTTAAAATATTTTTGCTCGAAAATCTCCTCTAAACCAGCGATAACAAAACTAACAACTCAACTATCATTAACTTAATTCATCGTTCAAGACATGAAAAACTTTATTACACTTCTCTCCATTCTGTTTTTGTGTGCTGTCGGTACAGCAACGGCGCAGGAGCGGTACAAAGACCAGATATTCTCTGAGGTCAGTACTAATATTGACGTTTATGGCTCAAACTTTACTGTGTTGACCCTTGGAGTTCCATCAATTGCCCATACAGTTCGCCAACCGCTTACTATGCGTGTGTATCAGCCTGTAGGTGATACAGAGACTAAACGTCCATTGGTTATCTACATGCATACGGGTAACTTCCTTCCGTTCCCGCAGAACAGTGGCTGTTATGGTACCATCAATGACTCTTCTTGTGTAGAAATTGCTACCCGCCTGACTAAAATGGGCTATGTTGTGGCAGTCATTGACTACCGCCTGGGCTGGAACCCACTGGCTACTACAGAGTTGGTGCGCCGGTTCACACTTATCAACGCTGCTTATCGCGGGGTACAGGATGCCCGTACCTGTGTTCGTTATTTCCGCAAAACTGCGGATGTTGGGGGTAATCCATACAAAGTGGATACCGATAAGATCATTCTTTGGGGACAAGGAACAGGTGGTTATATCTCCATGGCTTGCGCGACCCTGAACAATTACACAGACATCATTAATACCTCAGAGCCGGGCAAATTTATGCTCAATGCTACCACACCAATGATCATTCAGCCATATAATGGAGACATTTATGGTAATCCACCTGCTCCGCAGGCGAATTGTATTGTTGATGCTGCTTATAACTCTTTCACCGGTATACCGATTGGTGACACACTTTGTGTGCCAAACCACGTTGGTTATTCCTCTGACTTTGCCATGTCGGTGAATATGGGCGGTGCCTTAGGGGACAAATGGTGGTTGGATGCTCAGGCTCCCCCTATGGTGTCATTCCACGTTTTAAGCGATCCTTATGCGCCTTGTACGGAAGGCCTTGTAGTAGTACCACTTCCTCCGGACTTCCCTCCTGTAGTTAACATTACGGGTTCCTGTGGTGTTCAATCTTTGATTGAAAGCGATTTCCACACAAACGATGTGTTCAAGAAGTCCGATGATTGCAACAATAGCCCATACATTAACGCTGCAAATGCGATCAATGGTGGCCGCACAGGATTTTATCCTTTTATTGGCACTCCAGGTGATCAATCTGGCCCATGGGAATGGGCATCTGTACCTCCAGCTACTGCTAACTGTAATCCGAATGCAGTAACTGCGCGTGCGTACATTGATACTATTGTTGGTTACACCGCTCCTTTGGCTTGTCGTGCGCTCGGCTTATGCTGCCTGGTTGGTACCACAAACCTCGTGAAATCTAACATTGACCTCAATATTGCTCCAAACCCAGCTTCAAACGAAGTGACGCTGACCGTGCCGAGTGAATTCCTGATGCAAGGAATAGAACTCTTTGACGCAAGCGGCCGTTTGGTAAGCTCTATTCAGGGCATCAATCACAGCTCTGCTATGTTGCAGCGCGGCAATCTTCCTGCAGGTATTTATACCGCTAAGGTGTATTTCGCAGAAGGTGTGATGGCGCGTATGATCATTTTTGAATAGAAGGGTTTTAAGAACACTTCTGAGGTATTGATAAACCCGCCGGGCTTTAGCTCCTGGCGGGTTTATTTTTTTATGGATCACATTAACTATTTTAGCCCAAACCCAGCGTACCAATTCCTGGTCATTTCCACGAATCTGGTAAAATCCAATCTTGCCCTCAAGATCACGTCAAACCTGGCAACCAACAAAGTGAACCTCATCGTGAACAATCCGGATTGTTTGTGCCAGCGCCTGAACTAAGTGGTAAAATGGTGCCAAACCCGTTTCGCTGCATCTTTTTAGATAACATCGGCAGTCTCCGAAACCACTACCTTTGGCCCCTCGACCAACATATCCCCAAATCCCCAAATAAGCAAATCACCACTTCATGAAAGTACTCATTCCTGTTGCCGGTGTTGGCACACGCCTTCGGCCACACACTTACACCCAGCCCAAGCCCCTGATGCCTGTTGCCGGCAAGCCTATAATTTGTTTTATTGTGGACAAACTTGCGGAGTTAGGTATCAAAGATTTTGTGTTTGTCATTGGCCACTTGGGCGACAAAGTGCGGCATTTTATTGAAGAAACCTATCCGGAGCTGCAGACAGAATTTGTTTACCAGGAACATCGGGAAGGTTCAGCTCATGCAGTTTGGACGGCCCGCGAGGCCATTGAGGACGAAGATGAGATCTTCATTGCATTTGGAGATTCTATTTTTGATCTGGACCTTCAACGCATGCTAGATTGTCCATATTCCTGCCTAGGGGTTAAAAAGGTGACAGACCCACGCGAGTTTGGAGTCGCTGAATTTGGTGAAGACGGCCGCGTGAACCGTTTGGTAGAAAAGCCCAGAATTCCAAAATCTAACATGGCTATCGTTGGGCTTTACAAGATAAAAGAAGTGCCAGCGCTTATCCGCGCTACTGAATATCTCATTCAGCGGGATATCCGCACCGTTGGGGAGTACCAATTGACCGATGCTTTGCAGTTGATGGTTGAGCAAGGTATTCATTTTCACGCTATGCCGGTTCAAAACTGGTTTGATTGTGGCCGGAAAGAAATTTTGCTCGAAACCAACGCTATGTTACTGGATCAGCGCGGTATCGCTGTAAGCCAACGCGATCTGCCGGTGTTTGAAAATACAATTTTTATTCACCCCGTAGCCGTAGGAAGCAACTGCAATATCGCGCAGAGTATCATCGGTCCGCACGTAACCATCGGTGATAATGCCCAGATTCAACGCAGTATCGTAAAAGACAGTATCATAGGCAACTTTGCAGCATTGGATGAGGTCGTACTCAAACACTCGGTAATTGGCTCTGACGCCAGCATTCGCGGCATGGACCTGAGTCTCAACATTGGAGATAACACGGAGATCGACTTTGGATAGGCAGGACTTTGGACATTAGACCTTGGATTTGCCAACCTATGGTCCAGGATACAACGTCTCTATATAAGCTTGATGTCGATTGTCCAACGGTCCATCATCCAAAATCTAAAAACATGAAAGTCATCCGCCCCTTACTTCTGCTTTTGCTGACCTCTTTTTTATTGTTTTCGCAGACGGCTTGCGTTTACTACCAACGGTATCCAATGTCGGAATCGAGACTGCAAAAGATCAATCCTGAAGGGTTATCGGTCTATTTAGTTGACGCCGCACATCCGCTTACGAGAGGTTGGTATGTGTCAGAACCAAAATTTGAAGCAAACAGTATCACCGGTTTCATTAGCCGGATGGCAGAAGTGGAGACCATAGAAGCTTCTCTTCTTCGCGACCGTTCGGATGCCCGCAAAAGCCGAAATGATATACTGTTGTATGCCAAGCCTAAGTTTGCGCTCAACCTGCCTGATACAGCCACAATGACCATTTCAACTATTCAGCTGGAGAAAATACAAGTATGTGAAATGAACCATGTGAAATCCATCGGCCTTCCATTGCTGGGTTGCACGGGTACTTTGATGCTGGTCTATCTGCTCTCGGAAGGTTATTGATGACACGGTGGAGTAGCATGTGGAAACGAATAAACGTTGAGGATCACTTTGCAATTTATGCCATTTTATGCGCAGTTGCAATCACCAGGTCTGGTTTTGATTCCAAAAAGGGGGGTGGCCGAATGGGTTGTTATTCGCTGCATTCCGTTGGGCTTCAGCATCTAAATCTTCGGCTAAACGTTGTGCCTTTGTTTTTTCAAAAATATCCTGCGGCAAAAAACTTGTCTTTTCTTTATCATACTCGTCTGAAAAAGGATTTCCGGTGTCCTTTTTTTCTTCGTCTTCCAGCTCACCTTTAAATAGAAATGCGGCAAAGATTCCTGCAAAACTGCCAATCAGGTGACTTTCCCAAGAGATGCCCTCTTGGTCGGGTAATAAACCCAAAAACATCCCACTGTAGAACAACATTACAATGGCTGCAAGGATGATAGAACGGAGACTACGCCGGAATATTCCGTTCCAGAAAATGAATGACACCAAGCCATAAATGACTCCACTGGCCCCAATATGAGACATAGGCCGGGCGAACATCCAGACCGAAGCACCGGTTAGAAAATAAATGAGCCAAAAGGCTCGCATCGCTACTTTCCGATAAAAATAGAGGGTCAGAAACGTAAGCATAAACAAGGGTAGCGTATTGGAAATCAAATGTTTCCAGCTACCATGGACCAAGGGTCCGGTTACAATACCACGTAGCCCCCAAGCTCTTCGGGACATGATGCCATAAGCACCGGGATCAAATCCTTCAGTCATTTGCCAAAAATGAACAAACCACAACAATATTACCGCAACAAGTGGAAAGCGTAAGCTTTCCAGAAAGTGCTTTCTGGTTAGTTCCAGGCTGTCTGTTTCGCTGTCAAGAATGGATGAATTCAAGGGTGAGGTTGCGAGAATGTGAGTGGTTGTGAGTCAATTGTGTTGGAAAGTGACAAAGCAATGCCCAAGCCAAACACTGGAAGGCCTCTACTTGTTTCGAGCGAAGGTTTTAGACGAAGACTCAGGTCATCGCTTACATCAAAATGGCTGAGGTGTGCATCGACAAAAGCATCCGTAACAGCCAGCAAGTAAGTGGCGCCAAGGGCGAGATACCACTTCTCAGTGTAGCTTCGGAAGTTGTCACGATATGATTTCAATGTTGTAGCGTCAAAACCAATATAAGGTGCTTTCGGAGTGCCTCCGGTCACGATAATTTTGTAAGCATCTCGAAGCTCCCCGTATGTTTTTTTGGTGTCAAATGTAAAATAACTCATGACACCAATAGCGCCCCAAACGATCGGAATTTTCCAGTATTTCTTATTATAGGCCTGTCCGGCGCCTGGCATAATAAGCGAAAGTAGTGCAGCCCTGTTTGGGTTTGGATAGCTTTTGAAAAAAACACGGTTTATAGCCTCTTGCTTTTTTCCCTTTATGACCAAAGAATCAGGTGGCGCTTGTATGGCTTTAGGAAGTGTGTCCCGATTTATAGTAGTGGCAGTAGGCAATGAAAGTGAATCTTTGCCCGCGACTTGGAGGGAATAAGGCTTTTGTGCAATCAAATGAATGCAGAAAAAGACCGCGAGGGCCGTAAAAGATAGTCGCATGCTCATGGTTTGGCAAAAGTAACGCAGCAGCTTCAAAAACGTTGCGGCGAATGAAGCCATAAGCCTCATTCGCCGCAATTTTATCGGTCAAAGTCCTCCTTGAATGCCCTATTGAATATCATTGGCGTTTCTCATCAGCAATTGCTTGGCATTAAAATCAGATACAATTGCGGTAAGGGTAACGGGTACCGTAGGGGTTGCCAGGCTTGAAAAAATAGCTGTGCTACTGGTAAACATGGCAATTGTGCCTGTACCATCGTTCAGCGTACGATTTCCGGACAGTGTGGCACCGCCGGTAATGGATACGTTTGAAATTTTTACCAGAGTACTTTCCCAGGCATTGAAATTGGTGATGACCTCCGCAATGGTTGCAACGCGTGGTGTCAGCGTATTGCCGGTGCTTTTCAAAACGGCATTGTTAATGGGTACGTTGTTGACCTGCAAAAGTTTGTTGTACTCGCTCAATTCGACATCAGAAACGGATATTTCTATCTCATCACCAAGGTTGAAGGAGTGGGTTGCATCAAATCGCACCACGATACCTGCAGTACCGTCTTGCAGGTACAGGTTTTTATTATTCAAATTGTTGCCGGTCCGATCGGAAATAACGAAGCCCCGGATCTTCTGGCCACTGGGTACAAAAGTCGTGGTACCCGAAAACAGTGCGCGGATGCTACTGAGATTGACCAGGGTTTCCGGTCCGCCACCTTGTCCGCAGCGGGGACCATCCATCGAAACATCGTTCAGGTCACGAATATAAAGTTGATAATCGTTGTTATAAATGCCCAGAACACCTGTGATACTTCCTTTGCCGGAAGGCGTTTTTTGAATGGCGAAATCAGCAAAACCACTCGTTCTAACCAGAAGTGAGACATTGCCACAATTCTGGATCGTACGGTTGAGGCTGGTTTGGGAAGGGGCATCTGCCCAGGTTTGAGCAGTATCCAGCTTGGTAAATTGTACACCCTCCACCGTAATAAGTGTACTCACCAAACTTTGGCTCATCTGAGAGATGGACACCACTTTTGGTATTGGTGGAGCACCGAGAAAACCACGTACGATCTGCGTACGCTCCTGATTTTCAGTGATGCCAATGTCGCTGGACTGGCCGTTTTCGACTACCACACCTCCAATAAGTTGGATGAGGTTGTTATAATCTGTAAGCATCAGGTTTTTACAACGGATGTAAATCTTACGACCAACCGGGTAGCGATTGTACAGATAACCGTTGCTGAATTTCACTTCAATACCCCCCGTAGAGTCCTGGATAACAATGGTTTTGTAGTAGTTTCCAGAGCGGTCGTCCATGATGACCGTTCCACTGATTACCAGATCGCCGGTAATTAGGTCAAAACCTTTAGGCGTTACATGGAAGCCTTTCAGGGCCTGGATAGTCGTGTTGGTTGCGATGTCTTGTCCATCTCCGCCAACAGGTGGTTGGTCAAATTCTGTTTTGACGCAGGCTACGAATGAAACCGCTAAAAGGAGCGCAGCCAAGAGGCCGATTGAGAAATTTTTATTTTTAAGGAAAAACATGGTTGAATGTTTTTTTGTATTGATAATCAAAGAGATGGGTTGATAATAGGTTGTGATAGTAGATTGGAACTAATCTGTTTATCTCAATTCACATCTGAATTCAAAATTACATCCTCACACCCAGTGAGATAAAGTAGTTCAGTCCAGGAGCATATTGAACTTCATGAGAGTAAAGCTGCTCGTTGTCGAACTCACGCCCAAAGGAGGTGAGGTATGCTTCTCTACCTGAAACAATAATATTTTTATTATCCAGAATGTTGTTCACCCCAATGTTGAGGTTAAGAAAAATCTTGTTGATCTTCCAGGATTTTCCCCCATAAAAGTCCAGAGTGTAAGCAGCTGGTGCTTTGCGTTGGTTGATGATGGTATTCCAGATGGAGGAACCCGGTTCGAGCCCCAATACCGACTCTGCGCGACGGCGGGTCGGATCGAAATTGAACCAAAAATTATCGGCCCAGTTCAGGCTAAGGGATGCAAACCAAAATTGCTTCCCTTCGTATTTCAAACCCAAATTAGCCGTCGTTTGAGGCGTGCGTGGAACGAGGAGATTCTTCTGGTATACACTAATACTGTCGAGACTTACCAATCCGGTATTGTCTGCACTAGCGTAAAGCAGTGGGCGTGAAGTGTAGTGATAATAACCGGCATTTACAGCACCAGTGAAAACCCAGGAGGTTAAAGGCTTCCATTCAACGGCACCTTCCAGTCCCATGTGCTCCTTGTCAACACCTGTGCGCACATAGGTACTGAATTGTCCCAGCAATGGAGCAAAAAACATATT
Source organism: Lewinellaceae bacterium (assembly GCA_947476195.1). Taxonomy (GTDB): domain Bacteria; phylum Bacteroidota; class Bacteroidia; order Chitinophagales; family Saprospiraceae; genus M3007. Next base: position 42,117 of record CANJPT010000011.1, read on the forward strand.
GCTTTCTACCTCATTTTTGAACGCTGTCAAATAGCCCGTCAGTCGGGCCCGTAAGTTGGGGGCGCGGTGAATAAATCCACCTTCTATGCTTTGGAGCGTGGAAGGGTCAACCCCAGGGACAACATCATTCCGATTGCGCGGAGAGAGAAATATATCGCGGAATTGAGGTGCTTTGGTGCCTACATATCCATTGGCGTATAAATAGTTGCGACCATTTACCTTATAGGTTACACCTCCTTTTACGCCGTAAGTATTAAACGATTGTTTATCAGAATCACCCAGCGAATTCTCTGCGAATCGGCCATTTTGCATCTTTCCGGTACGCCAAAATTGGTCAAGACCAATTTCGCCACCAAAGAAGAGCTGAAAGTGACGTAGGTCGGTTGTTATTTGAAACCACGTATTGCCATTACGGATATTCTCATCATAGTTGTAGCCAAAAATATCGCCCTTGCGCACTACATTATTGGGATTTTGGAGGTCGTTTTGCTCCTTGTCGGGCTGCCCTGGAAACTCCTGAGCAGCGAAACGATTATTATCATACCAAAAGTCAGCTCCGAGTAGATCGTCTACTACGTTAAAATTCTGGCCTGTATACCAACGGTAACTTGCACCAGCCTGGATTTTGGACCGGACATTTAATTGCTGGTTGAGCATGGCATTGAATCCGAGTTCCTTGCTGTCGGCGCGCTGATCTTCGATGATGTATTGAGCTCGTTTGCCGGTCACTGTATTGCCAGCAATGCCATCTGCATTGTTTATGGTGGTGATATTACGGCTGTTTTCGTCGTAAAACCGGTTCCAATCCAACTGCCGCAAGTTTATATCCTTCCGCAGCGCATCGGCCCATTGAGCTGATAAAATTGGATCAGGTATAGCAGATGGAAGGCGTCGGTTGTAATCCGGTGCAGGGTTGGAAGCATCGTTCCAATCCAGGCGTGTGTCGCCACGTTTACCGGCCTGTCCTAAGACGGACAGGGTAACTGAGGTGCCGGCCTGTGGTGTCCAGTCATATCGAAGGATGCCAATGGGTTGGTTTGCGTGACCGACGGCTGCGTTTCGTTTTTCGCCATTTTGGTAGCCCCAGTTGGGGTTGTATCGGTGGGTGCCAGCCAGATCGAACATTTCTTCGAATGAATCAGCTGATTTGCCACGTTTACTAGGTGCGCCAAGGAATGTAAGGTTTAGCCCATGTTTTCGTCCCATTTTTTTGTCCACAGAGACGAAGTAAGAATATCCATCAAAAAAAGTACCATCAAAATAGCCTTCCTGTCCCCATCGACGGCTCCCTGAAACACTTACAGCCCAACCGCCCGGCATCAGGCCTGTATTCATGGTAAGCATGACACGGTCGGTGTAGGTACGGTTAGATTTGGCATAGGTGGCACGGACCTGTTTACGCTGTAATGAAGCGCGGGTGTCCAAACGGGTCGCACCGCCGATCTCAGAAAAAGTGAATTCTGTAGGCGCAAGACCAATGCTACTTTCCCGGTTGCGAAGCACATCATTCAGACCGCCGATCTCTCCGTAAAAAGCGTAGCCTGTTTCCGGATCATTGATGCTCACTCCGTTTAGAAATAGCGGAAAGTGATCTGAATCGTAGCCGCGTTCACGGAACCTGAAATTACCCCATCCAAAACCAGAGATTTGTTGGTAAACATCGCGATTGGCGTTGAGTAGGTTGGCCACTTCACCAGAACCTTCTGTTTCCGCTTCCGCTTCTTCAAGCGTGACGGTTGGGATTTCAGTTGCAGTGGATGAATTGGCAGCATTTTGATCACGGTGTAGACGTATATCCGTTCGGACTTCTTTACCACCACGAACGATCACGCGGACATCCTGTGGCAAATATCCGTTGTAGGATACCACAAGGGTATAGGTTCCCGCAGGTATGTTCTCAATACTATACACGCCACCTACTCCAGAGGCAGCGAGTTTACCTGTGCCGGATACGACCACTGAAGCGTCGATCAAGGGGGAATCGTTGTCGGCATCACGCACTGACCCGGTCAGGGTTGCGTTTTGCGCATAAGTCGCCTGCGACAACAACAAGAAAAGGGAAAAAGAGAGAAATTTTTGAATCATCCAGTTTGGATTGATTGAGAGATGAAGGATAATCCTGACTTTTTTTGAAGAAAATACAGTCAAGAAGTTGTCGAAAGGGACGACTAAGGAGAGAGGGATTTAGATGAATACGCCGTTGCCGAAACTCCGGTGCACGAAAGGTCCGTCAAAGGTAACTCAAGAGGATTGAGTGCTGACCCTAAGTAAGATTATTTTTCTGATAAGATGAAAACAGCCGCGAAATGGGATGTATTCGCCGTAATAACCGATTGCCCTCCTTAACTAAATCTTCTTCCCTTGCATGGCTGCCCTGATATTAACATCCAAAGCCCGGTGTGCTAAGGGTGTGGTATACGCATTGAGCAATTCCATGGCAAGCAAAATACTGTCCTTATCCTGGCCGGTGACACTTTCCCGAAGTTTTGTAAGCAAGGTTCTTGTTTCAGATTGTTCTGCTTCTGATAGTATTTCAGCATTTTGGCTCAAAAACTTATCTCCGGAAAGAATAATACTGTTCGCTTCATTGCGGGCTTCGAGTAAACCACGTGCCGCAATGTCAGACTCGGCATTTTGAATACTATCGATCAACATTAGGGCCATTTCTTCCTCACTGATACCGTATGTGGGTTTTATTTCCACCTGGGTTTCCAGGTTGCTACGCAGTTCACGCGCTCGGACGATAAGAATTCCATCGGCATTCAGGATGAACTGGATGTCAATTTTAGGCAGCCCGGCAGGCATCGGTGGGATATTGCTCAGGATGAACTCCCCCAGTTTTCTATTGTGCTCCACCAGGTCGCGTTCGCCCTGAAAAACGCTTATTTTTAGGTTTTTTTGGCCATCTACGCTGGTTGTGTATTGTCGTGCAGCCTTTGTTGGAATTTTTGAATTCCGGGGAATGATGGCATCCATCAAACCTCCAACTGTTTCAATACCAAGAGAGAGCGGTGTGATATCAAGCAGCAAAATATCTTGTTGATTGCCAGCCAGGATATCGGCCTGAATGGCTGCACCGAGTGCTACGATTTCATCGGGATTCAGGTCATCAAAAACAGGTCGACCGAAAAATTCAGTAACTCGTCTTTTTACGATGGGAATCCGGGTACTTCCGCCCACCAATACGACCTGCCCAATCTGGGCTGCCGAAAGTTTTGCATCCCGGAGTACATTGCGACAGCAATCAAGGGTGCGTTCTATGAGCGGCTCAGCCAATATTTCAAAAGTGGCTTGCGTAATGCACAGTTTTTTACCCTCCAGCTCCTCCTCAAACACGTCAGTTTTAGACAGCTCCTTTTTTGCTCGTTCTGCAAGCAGGCGAATTCTTTGTCCAAATTCAGGGTTGGATGTCAGGTCGTCCCGGTTTTGGCCCAGCTGTACCAGAAAGAATTCTACCAGTATACGATCAAAATCATCACCGCCCAAAAAGGTGTCGCCATTCGTAGACAGCACCTCATAAATGCCATCCTGGATTTGGAGGATGGAGATATCGAAGGTGCCGCCACCCAGGTCGTAGACTGCAACTGCGCCTTCAATTCCGGGAGGGGCTGCCAATGCTGCTGCTGTTGGCTCATTCACAATGCGGAGTACATCGAAACCTGCGAGTTTGCCTGCATCGCGGGTCGCCTGACGCTGTGTGTCGTTGAAATAAGCCGGGACGGTAATGACTGCTTTTTCGATGGCTTGGCCGAGTTCTGCTTCTATGCGTGATTTTAATTCCTTTAAAATCAAGGCGCTAAGTTCTACCGGACTGTAAAAACGGTCTTTGACACGAATCTTTACCAGAGATTCGGTATCATCATCAATGATCTGATAGCCAAAAAAGTCACGGTTTTTTTGAATGTCTTTGAACGACTTACCCATGAGCCGTTTGACTGAAAAAATGGTGTTTGCAGGGTCTTCGATGAGCTTTTCTTTAGCCACATCACCGACAATGATATCACCATTTTCAGTAAAATGTACTACACTGGGTACCAGTGTACTGCGTCCATCAGCTCCTTTCACACAATACGGTTGACCGTCTTTGATAAAAGCCACGAGGCTGTTGGTGGTTCCGAGATCAATACCTACGATGAGGGGCTTGTTGGTTTCGACGGTGCCGTCTTTGAGGTTGATAGAAAAAGTTGCCATGGATTCGTTTTAGAGGCCGCAAGGTACGGCGAGGGCATAACGCAAAAGGGAAGCTTGAGTTTAAAATTAAATTTTGCCACTTCCCGGGCTTGGCAGATCCCATTTCCATTGCATAGCAGCCAGCCGGACACCCACCACCGCCGCTACAGAAAGGGGCGCTGCTAAAGGCGCGACCATTTCCCAGGACGCAAAAACAAAATATAATGCGCCACCCAGAAGTGATGCCGAAGCATAAATATCTTTACGGAACACAAGTGGGATTTCGTTGAGCAATACATCCCGTAGTACCCCGCCAAAACAGCCAGTTACCATGCCCAGTGCGACGCAGACCGAAGGGCCTAACCCGGCTTCCAGCCCACGCTGTAGACCAACTACAGTGGCAAATCCTAATCCAATAGCATCGAAAATAGCCAGGGTGCGTGGGAAAAACTGCAAATATTTGCGAAAAAACAGCGTAATCAGGTAGGATAAAAACACAACCGTGATGGCTTGTTGGTCTTTCATCCAGGCCACGGGGGTGTTACCGATCAGTAGGTCGCGCACAGTGCCACCACCGATCGCAGTGGCAAATGTCAGCACAAGTACGCCGAATACATCAAGGCGTTTGTTCAGTGCCGCCAGGGCGCCGGAAATGGCAAAGGAGGCGGTGCCGAGGTTTTCCATGAGTTCTCTAAGGAGCATGATGGGAAGATTTTGAAACGCAATGTTTTTGAAAAGAGATTACTTTTGTCTGTCACAAATTAGCTACGTTATGAATGTAACACTTCAACTGGTATCTCCTGAGGACTTACAGGTTCTACTCCCCCTACTGGAGCGACGCCATATTTCTTATCAAATAGGGCAGCAAGGGACCGCTTTCAAGCGATCAAAAAATAAAATGCCCAAATGGGTGAAATTGACAGAGGCAGAACTTACAGAACGACTTGCCTATCTTGCTGAAGGACGTGCTGAGCGCTCTTTTCCTAATCGTTAATAAGAAATTACTTGATAGTAATATTTTCATTTATGCTGCCTCTGGGGCGCACAACTATTTACATTCCCTTTTAGAGGATGAACAAAATGGCTGTTCCGTCATTGCTTGTATTGAAGTTTTGGTATTCCCAAGCCTAAAGCTCGATGAAAAGGATTTTTACGAACGCGCATTTGAAGCGTTGCATGTAATAACTTTATCAGATGAAGTGAAAAATAAGGCTATAGAGATTAGGCAACAAATGAAGATTTCTTTGGGTGATAGTATCATCGCAGCAACGGCCTTGTGTTGGCAGGCTACGCTATTTACTCGAAATGTGGATTATTTTAAGAATATTGAGGGGCTTTTAGTTGTAAATCCAGTACATTGAACCAGTTTGATACATTATGAAAATACCGAAAAAACTAGGGCTCAGATAAAATTGAGAGGCAAATTTCATGGACTGCGGTTTATTTGAGCTACACTTTAGTATTTTAATAAAGCGAGATCGTTTCTCAACTTATACAACATTCACCCGGCCCGTCTCCCCAAATACTCACTATAATCCGGCAAAATAGCCTCATATTCTGCCTGCATCAGCGGAGAGGTAAGCATGAAATCTGCGGTAGCCCGGTCGCAAGCCATCGGAATATTCCAAACTACTCCGATGCGGAGCAATGCCTTGACATCCGGATCATGCGGTTGTGCTTCCATAGGATCCCAGAAAAAGATCAGCATATCAATTTTCCCTTCAGCGATATGGGAGGCGATTTGGAGGTCGCCACCCAAAGGGCCACTGAGTAGCTTGTGAACCGTCCTGTCGAGCGCATCAGTAAGCAGGCGACCGGTAGTTCCGGTTGCGAACAACTCATGGCGTGACAATTCAGTTCGGTTATATATGGCCCACTCGATCAGGTCTTTCTTTTTATGGTCGTGGGCTACGATTGCGATGCGTTTTCGGGCTGGGAATATTCTGGAAATTGGTTGTGACATGGTTTGTTTTATTGAAGGGATCGATCCTGCTTACAAGGGCACATTCCCATGCTTCCGCTTGGGTCTGGCCACTGCTTTATTCTCCAGCATCGCAAAAGCTTTAATCAGTTTCCGCCGCGTATCTCTGGGCTGGATCACCTCATCAATAAAGCCCCTGGCCGCAGCGCGATAAGGGTTGGCAAAAGTGTCAGCATATTGGCGTTCCTTTTCTGCAAGCTTCGCCGCGGGGTCTGCCGCAGCGTCAATTTCTTTCTTAAAAATGATCTCTGATGCACCCTTTGCGCCCATTACTGCAATTTCTGCACCTGGCCAGGCAAAATTCATGTCGGCACCAATATGTTTGGAGTTCATCACATCATAAGCACCGCCATAGGCCTTTCGGGTGATGACGGTTATTCGCGGTACGGTTGCTTCACTAAATGCGTAGAGCAGTTTTGCACCATTGGTGATGATGGCGTTCCATTCCTGATCGGTACCGGGCAAAAATCCGGGTACGTCTTCTAAGACAAGCAGTGGAATATTAAAACAATCGCAAAAACGCACAAAACGGGCAGCTTTTTTCGAAGAATTTACGTCTAAAACGCCTGCAAGGTTCATTGGCTGGTTGGCTACTATGCCAATGCTGCGCCCGGCCAGTCGGGCAAATCCAACCACGATATTCTCCGCGTATTGCTCATGGATCTCAAAAAAGGACTCCGCGTCGGTAATACCTGCGATGACCGCCTTTATGTCGTAAGGGTGATTGGCATTTTCAGGGATGATGCTATTGAGTAGATCGCGATACTCGTCGCCCAATTCGTAGGGTAGGGTAGGGGCCTTGTCGGCGCAGTTTTGGGGGATATAGGAGAGCAGTTTTTTTAGTTTAAAAATGCAATCCATATCATTCGAGGCGGTTAGGTGTGTCACACCGCTTTTGCTTGCATGGGTACTGGCACCACCGAGTTCTTCACTCGTTACTTCTTCGTTGGTAACGGTTTTTACCACGTTTGGTCCGGTTACAAACATATAGGAACTGCCTTCGACCATCATAATAAAGTCTGTCATAGCCGGGCTATACACCGCCCCACCTGCGCAGGGCCCCATGATGGCCGAGATCTGAGGAATGACACCGCTTGCCTGTACGTTCCGGTAAAAAATATCAGCGTAACCGCCCAGCGAATTCACCCCTTCCTGAATCCTTGCCCCGCCCGAGTCGTTCAGTCCAATCAGTGGGGCACCATTTTTTACAGCCAAGTCCATCACCTTACAAATTTTTTCGGCGTGGGTTTCAGATAAGGAACCGCCAAAAACAGTAAAATCTTGCGCAAAAACATATACCAGTCGCCCGTTGATGGTACCATAACCTGTTACTACCCCGTCTCCGAGGAATTGCTGCTCGGCCATGCCAAAGTCAGTACTTCGGTGCGTTACGAGCGCGCCGATCTCTTCGAAACTGTTTTCATCGAGCAGGAAATGAACGCGTTCCCGGGCAGTGAGTTTGCCCTTTTTATGTTGGGCATCCATGCGATTTTGACCGCCGCCGAGCTTTGCTTCGGCCAGTTTGGATTGAAGGATCTCTAGTTTTTTGTCCATGAAAATCAAGGTATTGTATTTACCCTGCGCAAAGATAAAAAAAGCGAGGGCAGTGGTGTTCGCCACAGCCCTCGCTAATTAAAAAAACCAAGATCCAACTGCCTGATCTACTGTTTTACGAAATTCAACGACACAGAATTGATACAGTAGCGCAATCCAGTAGGCGGTGGACCATCCGGAAACACATGGCCCTGGTGGCCGCCACAACGGGCACATTCCACTTCTTCGCGGTCCATGCCATAGCTGTTATCCGTCTTATCCGCGATGCAATCTGTACGGATGGGCTTGAAAAAAGAAGGCCAACCTGTGCCGGATTCAAATTTCGTTTCAGAAGCAAATAGTGGCAGGCCGCAGCCAGCACACACATAAATGCCAGGTTCATGGTTGTTCCATAGGTCGCCTGTGAATGCCCGTTCAGTACCCTCCTTGCGCAGCACACGGAATTCCTCTTCCTTAAGTTCGCTTTTCCAGGTGTCCTCGGTTTTTTCAACTTTGACCAGCTTCCCGTCCAGATATTGGGCTGGAACAATAGAATCGGAGACAATTTCGGGTATATTTGAATCCTCCTTCGTCGAGGCTACGGCGTTTGAACCCTCCTTAACTAAGGCTTCGGCGGGTGAAGGGGCGTTATTGCATGCAGCGATAGCGAGCAGAATAATCAGGTATTTCATGGTTGAGATATGTTTTAAGTATAAACGCACAATGAAGCATTTTGTATTTGTGATCTAACACCTAAGCATAGTACTTGTAGGTAGCGAGACAAAACTTTAAACTTGCCACTTTAAAACTTATTATTCCTCATCTTCCACCCCGCCTTTCGGGTGCGCCTGTTCATACACTTGAATGAGCCGCTCGATATTATTGTGCATATACACCTGCGTGGAAGCGAGGTTGGAGTGTCCAAGCAATTCCTTTATAGCGTTCAGGTCAGCACCGTTGTTGGAAAGATGAGTTGCAAAAGAGTGCCTTAGCACGTGTGGGCTCCTTTGTTCTTCGGTGGTGACCGTTGAAAGATACTTTCGCACCAAATGATAAATGCTTTCCGGGGAAAATTGTTCCCCTTTTCGGTTGAGAAAAAGCCACTGCGCTGAAATGCCGGGAAAAGCCAGCTTCCTGGCCTCCAAATATTTTTCCAACAAATCAAAAAGATATCGGGCGAATGGGACCAGCCGCTCCTTATCTCCCTTTCCGCGTACCCGGAATACCATTCGACTAAAATCTAAGTCACTTATTTTTAGATTAGAAGCCTCGCTACGGCGCATCCCTGTGGCATAAAGGGTCTCGAGTAAAATTCGGGCGAGCCATCCGTTGTAATCATCCTCAAATTTGATACAGGAAAAAAGTGCGACCATTTGGCTTTCCTGTACGAATACAGGAAGCCGTTTGCCCATACGTGGAGCTGTAATTTTGCGCATGGGATCCTTTTCAATCAGACCGCGTTTTCTTGTAAATTTGAAATAAGTCTTTAGGCAAGACAAGTGGCGGACGATACTGCGCGGACTAAGCCCCGCCTGCATCTGAGATACGATCCAGGACCGTATATGGAAATGCCTTACTTCGCGTAACGAGGTAAGGCATTGCTGTTCAACACAATATGCTATAAAATTGGAAAGATCGCCCTTGTAAGCGGTGAGCGTATGAGGTGAAAATCTACGCTCAATCGACAGATATCCGTAAAACGATTCTTCGTGAAACACAATGTTAATGTGGTCAATTATAGAATGTGGTCAATGTGTGGGTGAGATACTAAACTGATTGAAATTCAAAATTATTATGAATTTTTTTCAAGCTGGCAACATTTCTACACATTGGCCTCATTGGGGCCACATTAAAATTAATCGTTCTTGTTGCCGTACATATCCTCTTTGTAAACCGCTTTGAGTACTTCAGTGCGGCGTTGTACAGACGGTTTTGCAAAGGCTTTGCGGCGACGCAATTCTTTCAGAATGCCTGATTTTTCGTATTTGCGTTTGTACTTTTTGAGTACTTTGTCGATGGTATCGCCGTCTTTAATCTCGAGGATGAGCATTGATTTATCCTTCTTTTTATTAGTGAAAAAATTCGAATATTGAAATTTGGGCTGCAAAGGTAAATCTAGTTCGCGAAAAAGTTATAGTCCTGAACAAAAATTTCAGGCACAAGTAGAAAAATGAATTTTCTTTGAAAGAAAAGTGCCCATAAATATGGCAGGGTAATGTTCAGAATGCGTTCCTTTGCACTTGGAAACTTCATTTCCCTCATCAACAAAAGTTATTTGAAACCTTATGCTCAGCCGACGCAGTGTCCGAGTCAAAGTGATGCAACTCCTTTATATGCTCAATCGCGACGAGTCTCTCGAACTCGCCGAGTTGCAAAAAGTATACAAAAAGGGTATTTGGAAAGCCTTTGAACTTTATATTTACCACCTCTACCTAACCCTGCGTGTAGCGCAGTACGCGGAAAAAGATGCCGCCAATCGCGCCGTAAAATATCTTCCAAGTGAAGAAGATAAGGCTTTTGAGCCTCGCCTGAGCACGAATAGCTGTACAAACAGTCTTGCAAATCACGTTCAGTTTCTGAACCTTGTAAGCAAGTACAAGATCAATGAAGGTATCGACGATGATCACATTCGCTCTTTGTACAATGCTTTTTCTGATGTGGCTGAATACAATGCATACACAGTATTGAGGGAACCCACAGATGCCGATCACGCTAAAATTTTTATCGAACTTTATCGCTTTCTGTCAACCAATGACCTCTTCCTCGACATGACGGAAGATCGCTATAACAATTGGGCCGATGATGAGTCATTGGTGATGGGTGCCATGAAAAAGACGCTCAAATCACTGCCTGTGAGTGGACCGTTTTATCAGGAACACGAACCGTCTGATGAAACCGTGCGTGAATTTGGCGCAGAACTGCTGCTGCTGACTGCGCAGCAGGATTCAGCCTTACTGGCAGAAATACAGCCGGCACTCAAAAACTGGGACGCAGATCGTGTTGCAATTCTAGACATGATTATGCTTAAAATGGCCCTTTGCGAATTGCTCTACTTCCCTACGATCCCAACTAAAGTTACACTCAACGAGTTTGTAGAAATTTCCAAAACGTATTCCACTGACAAGAGTAAGGAGTTCATCAATGGAATCCTGGATCGTTTGATGAAAAAACTGCTCGAAGAAGGTCGAATTGTGAAGGAAGGCCGTGGCTTGATCGATCAATAGACCTTATCTTTGCAGTACGATGCAACGTCAAGCTGAAGCCCCAATTCCATCCCGATACGGACCATTTAAAATGATGGTCTACGCCGAAAAAAGCACGGAGTGCATGCCGCACATTGCTTTTGTAGCCGAAGGTTTCGATCCAACTCAACCCGTAGCTGTGCGCATTCACTCAGAGTGTATGACTGGCGATGTGTTCGGCTCACGCCGCTGCGATTGCGGTGAACAACTGGATACTTCCTTGCGCATCGCTGCAGAACGTCAGGGTGTAGTAATCTATCTCCGTCAGGAAGGCCGGGGTATCGGACTTATCAACAAGCTCAAAGCGTATAATCTCCAGGATCTTGGTCTAAATACGGCTGAAGCAAATACCCACTTGGGTTTTGATGTGGATGCCCGCCAATATGATTGTGCCATTTTTATGCTGCAAGACCTTGGGATTCAACAAATTGAACTCATAACGAACAATCCAACCAAGGTAGAGGCCATGCGTCGTTCGCCGATAAAAGTGGTTGGAACAATCCCCCTTATCATCCCACCCCAACCCGAAAGCAAGCAGTATTTGCAAACAAAACAAGATCTGATGGGACATCTTCTGGGGCTTTGATTTTTGATCTATCAACTATGAACTATGAACGAAGAAACCACAGTCAATAGTCAAGAGTCAACCGCTAAAGGTCATGCCTTCCGCACCGGTTTTGTGAACATCATTGGGCGGCCCAATGCAGGCAAATCGACGCTGATGAATGCCCTGGTAGGTGAACGCATGAGCATCATAACCCACAAACCGCAGACTACCCGCCACCGAATCATCGGAATCCTTTCCGGAGACAATTTTCAAATGGTGTTTTCAGATACACCAGGCTATGTAAAAACACCTACGTATAAGATGCACAAAGCCATGAACCGCTTTGTGGAAGGCACCGTGGAAGATGCCGATCTGATGCTTTTTATGTTTGATATGACCGAAGAGTTGGAAGCCGACAATCCCTTGATAGAGGTATTGAAAAAAACGGAGGTGCCGATTCTGCTTATATTAAATAAAAAAGATTTGGTAGCTGAGCAGCGTATTCAAGACGCAACAGGTTGGTGGAAAAAGCAGGTTAAATTCGACCAGGTAATCGCAATTTCAGCCCTGAAAGATGCGCAGTCAGACTTATTGCTTGAAAAAATACTGGCCTACCTCCCGGAAGGTGAAGCATATTACCCCCCAGACCAATTGACCGACCGACCTGAACGCTTCTTTGTGAGCGAGATCATCAGGGAGAAAATTCTGCGTCTTTATGATGATGAAATACCTTACTCCTGTGAGGTAAGTGTGGAGGACTTTAAAGATTCCAAAACCAATGCCGGGGAAGATATTGCCCGTATTCGTGCTACCATTTTTGTAATGCGCGAAACACAAAAAGCCATTTTACTAGGGAAAGGTGGTGCAGCCATCAAAAAACTGGGCACGTATGCCAGAAAGGACATTGAAGCATTCCTGCAGACCAAGGCATTTCTGGATCTGACTGTAAAGGTGCGGGACAATTGGCGTGACGATGAGCAGGCCCTTCAACGTTTCGGATACCTGGGTTAATGTTCTCGAGTTGAAAATGTGGTTAATGTGTCGTAGTCTTGTGGGTCGGTTTTTCTTAGTCAGGTTTAAATATTACAAACTTTTGACAAAAAATAATCAACGTTTTGGAAGCTAAATACGTCAAGTATGTGTTAGGATTATTAAAGCCTAAATCTTTTTCCAAATTATAGCGTTTATTACTACCAACTCCAAATAGTCTGTCAGATCGACAGGCGTGCAAACACACTTAATTTATGCGCCAATTAAAAATCGCCCATAAAATCACGAATCGAGAGAGCCAGGCGCTTGATAAATACCTCAACGAGATAAGCAAACTTCCAATGCTTACCCCAGACGAGGAGGTAAGCCTGGCGCAGCGTATCCGCGAAGGGGATCAGGAAGCACTGGATCAAATGACCCGTGGTAACCTTCGATTTGTAGTATCTGTGTCAAAACAGTACCAGAACCAGGGCCTCAGCCTTTCCGACCTAATTAATGAGGGCAATGTTGGCTTAATTAAAGCGGCACGCCGTTTTGATGAAACCAAAGGATTCAAATTTATCTCTTACGCCGTTTGGTGGATCCGACAGAGTATTTTGCAGGCAATTGTCGAAAATAGCCGGATCGTACGGATGCCGCTCAATAAGGTGGGCTCCTATAACAAGGTCAATGAGGCTTATATCGCTTTTGTACAAGAATTTGAACGAGAGCCCTCGGATGAGGAGCTTGGTGAATTGCTCGGCATGAGTGAACGGGAGATCCAGCAACTCATTCACAGCGGTTCTCGTCACGTTTCACTGGACGCACCACTTCCTGGAACCGAAGAAGGAGATGCCACCATGCTGGATGTCATGGTGCCTGATAATACGGAAGATCCCGATTACTCCCTAATGGCTGAATCACTCCGCGAGGAAGTGGCACAAGGGCTTTTTTCCCTCTCCCATCGCGAAATGGAAATTATCGGCGATTACTATGGTCTGAATGGTCGAACGCCACTGTCTCTCGATGAAATTTCAGAACTGTACGGCCTCACCAGAGAACGGGTACGCCAAATCAGGGAACGCGGTATTCGCCGCCTCCGTAAAATTCATAGTGAAAATTTGAAGTCGTATTTGGGATAGGGTTTAGTGGTCATTAGTACTCATTGGTCTTTAGGACGGCTGCTTGAAAATTCGTTCATAAAATGATATTAGGCAGTAAATTTTGCGCTGCCAAGGCTTGAAGCCCGCGTCAAAGTAAATCTTTGGTGCGGGTTTCTTATTTTTGCCCCTGCTCTGAAAAATCACCAATCAACACTATATACATTCCATGCGCAATCTACTTTTCCCACTTTTTTGTTTGCTGTTTTTTTCCTGTAACGAAGGCAATACACCAGAGCAACAACTTCAGGCCGATATCCAAAAAATCGAAAATTATCTGAATGACCACAACCTGACTGCCGAATCAACCCCCTCTGGCTTACATTACATCATCACAGAGCCAGGAACAGGTGGTCACCCGAGCCTATCTAGTACGGTAAAGGTCAACTATACGGGCAAATTGTTGAAGAACGAACATGTTTTTGACCAAACCAATGGTACTCCGGTCTCTTTTCCGCTACAAAACCTGATCGAGGGCTGGCAGGAAGGCATTCCACTCCTCCAAAAAGGGGGTAAAGGCACGTTTTTTATCCCTTCTGCGCTGGGTTATGGCCCGTATGGTTCCGGGGATATTCCGGGCAATGCACCGCTGATTTTTGAAATAGAGCTGGTATCTTTTTGAATACAGTTCTACTCAAACTATGAAAATAAAGTGCCGGAGCAACGATTGGTCGCTCCGGCACTTTTATTTGTGGTTGCAATTGAAAACCAGCTATTGTAAAACCTACTGCTTCGCCAATTTTAACACCTGTACTGATTTGCCTCCATTGGTTGAGATTTTAGCAAAATAAAGGCCTGCCGGCAGACTTGGGGCATCAAACTGAGCCTCATAAACACCAGCATTCATATTTTGGTCCACGATCGTTTGCACCAATTTACCTGTCCGATCGAACACCGAAATGTTTGCATCTGTAGAAGCCTCCAACTCGTATCGAATCGTTGCAAGGGTAGCAACTCAGTGGGAATGTAACAGGCGATCAGGGTAATGGTATTGGGGTTGTCCGGACTGCGGAAGGCATACACATCAGTGTTGTCCGCAAGTGGGTCGTTGGCGATGAGCGGTGCTTCGCGGTGCGAAGATGCCGAAGCGCTCAGAGCCCAACCTGTTAACAGCAAAGCGCTGCAAAGGCGTAGAAGGCTGCTTTTCAACATGGTTTGAAAATTTGTTTAAAAGAGTGAGAGAAAATGTGAAACAGTTTCAAACACACTTACGGGGTGGGGTAGGGTTTGGTTTTTTGGGTGGGGGATTATTTTTTGAAATATGTTGAAGGACAGTGAGGCCGACCTACTATGTTAATGCTGCGCTCAAATTTGTTTGTTAGAATATTGTTAAGTACTTTCACCTGCCTTTCGCTCCGAATTGCTCAATCGTGTACACGGGGGCGATGCCAACTGGCCTGTTTTTAATCCTTTTTACCCGCTATAACCATGGCGAAGGCGGGCAAAAAATCTGACGCTCAGTTATTTTCACGCTAATCCAGCTAATACTTGCAGTATGCTTATGTAAAGTTTTGTCAGTCGGTACCGACTGGTAGTGTGTGCTCTGTTTTCTTCACCCTACCAATGATTTTTCAACATGAAAAACATTCTTTCTTCCCAAAATTGCGCTCCCCAGTGCAAAAACTACTCAAAACCTCCTACCTTGTTTTTCGGGGGGGGGTAGCCCTTTTCAAGGGTCTTCCGATCACCATTTTATTGCTCTTTGCTATGCAGTGCTTTGCTCCTGAGGCTGCTTTTGGGCAGCAAGGTGGGCCAGGAACGGCTTGGACCACAGGCGTAAACTTTGAATCAAACGCACCCTGCAATGAAGATACCTGGTCTTTTGATGCAGCAGAAATGAGCAATGGAGATCTTGTTACTGTAGGCTATACAGCTACGCATGTTACTGATTGTTCAAACCCCAATAAGACAAGAGTCCCAGCCTATTGTGTGACAGACAAATTCGGTGCCCTAAAGTCCAGTTTTTATTATAATGGATTAGGTGCCGGGGGATTTAATAGAATTACCAAATCTTTGGATGGCGGGGTTATCCTGGCGGGTTGGCAATCAGATAAGGCGCTACTTGTCAAGCTAGACCAAAATTATTCGGAAGTATGGCAAAAACGGTTTGATATTCCTTCAAACAGTATGAATCCAGGGGTGGAGCGCCTGTATTCAGTGGAAGTACTCCCTAACGGCAACATCCTGCTGTCTGGTGGGTTCAAGGGAGGGCCTCCTGATCAAGGATCAACCTTTTTTACGATTCGGGATTCAAATGGAAATTTTATTGACACCAACAACGACAATGTAGACAATGATTAAACAGTGGTTTTGTCAGACGTAAATGGCAAAATTCTCGATTGCAGATCCGTAATAGATAACGGCAATACCTATATCCTCGCCACAGGATTTATGGTTCGAAATGAAGGCCTGCTGTATACCATTCCGAGCAATGCTGGTGCTACTGCCAATAACGCCGATGGCATATCTTTGGCAGGCACTTCCTTCCTGGTGGAGGACTATGATGTCATGGTGGGGATTTTCCCAATCAGTAAAATTGGCGGCGGCTTGGCTTCCACAGATTTTAAATATTATTCATCAACGCTGTTTGACCCGCCCGGATACACCAATCCCAATGCTTCTAATCCAATCGTAATCTGGCAGGATTTCCCTTGCAGTACGCAATATGGTCCTTTTACGCCGGAAAGAAATGCTGCAAACCAGTTTTGGGGAGGTACTGTTAATGCAGCGCCTGTTATTGACAACTTCTTCAAACACATTTCCAAGGACGAAGGACGTAACATCGTCTACTCCAACGGTTATGTATATGTCTCTGCTGAAATGCGAACCTTAGAAATGACAGGAGATATTTATACCAACCTCCATCGAAATAACGAAAAGGGAGTAGTGCTACACGATCTTAATTGTAGTGATCCGGTGCGCGAATATGATGCTTATAAAGATGGATATATTTTTCTGATGCGATTTGACCTTGCCACAGGGATTTTGCTTGGGTATAAAAACGTGGCACATTCAAGTGGCGGAGATTATTATGTACGGGAAGCAATACCTAATTGCCAAATCGTAGATCCTTGCCCCAATCCGCCTTATTGTAATCAACTGATGGGCCTCTATACCAGTTCTGGAAATTCGCTGCCTTACAGAAACGACCTTTTGAATGCTTATGTGCGGATGTTGCCTTCAGCAGTAGCCGATTCGCTTTACCTGCCCGGCACGACCCGCTCAATTTCGCTGCTGGCCAGCCGCAACCAACAAGAGGACAAGCGCATACTGGCTGCTACCTATGCGTCACTTGGCAACTACACCACCGCGCAGCAATATCTCCAACAAGTAACGGGTGCAGATACGGAAACACAAGATTTTGTTGCTTACTACACTGCGTTAATTAATTCAGGACTTGCCGGGCGAGATGCTTACCACCTATCGGCCTCAGAGTTTGCCCAACTCGCGCCACTGATGACGCACAACGCTTCGGTAAGCGAGAACGTAAAAACGCTTGATCACATCCTGAACGGCGTGTATCATCCACTTGAGGCAGAAACTGGTACTGGCAATAGACCCATTGGTAGATCAGAGGAGCCAAAAGATGTCTCTCTGTCAGGATTTACGGTTTATCCCAATCCATTCAGTGATGAAGTCAATTTTATTGCTCCAAATGGTGTCTTTATCACAGCATTGACCATTACGGATATTTCTGGCAAAGTTGTTTTTGAGCGAAAATATGCTTCAAATGAGCAATATGCTATTTGGCAAGCCAGTGGCATCGCTGAGGGCATATTATTCTACCAATGCCGAATTTCCTCAGGTGAAATAGTACATGGAAAACTGATTTACGGCAAAAAAAAGTAGCCGTGCGAATACCTTTGATACTGGCGCTGCTCATTTCTGCTGAGATGGGCAGCGCCCAAGTTTATTTCAATAAGCAAATAGACTGGCAGCATGATTATGAATACCTCGCCGGAATAATAACTTTTGGAGATTCAAATAACATACTCGTTGCCGGAGGAAACTCAGAATTAACGAGTAATATTGATCACTTTCTTGTTTCAAGGCTTACAAATACAGGGGAAATCGCATGGAGTAAATCTTTTCTTCCCCGATCTAACGTATCGGGCAACACTGTGAGTATGTTGAAATTAGACGAAGAATATTCCATGATTTATGGGAACGCCGATTTGCTCAATGCCACCCCTGAAAACTACCAATATTTCCTAATAAAGGTTCGGAATCAAACAGGAGATACGATCTGGGTCAAAGAAGTAGGAAACAACGATTTACAGGAAGGTGGCCACGAGTTGATAAAAACGGCTGATGGCGGGTTTGTCATCATAGGTTATTATTTTCCTGTAAACGGCACACAGAGGCAAAGGCTTACCATCCATAAAACCGACAGTCTTGGCAACCTCATTTTCCTTAAGGAGTACACAACAGACATAAATAAAGATCATTACGCATATTCTTTGCTACTGACTAATGATGGTGGGTACTTGATTTTTGGCTTTCGTGCTTATGAGAGTACTTACCCAGGGGGGAATACAACTGCCAACAAGATTGACATGGTGTTGATAAAAACGGATGCGCAAGGAATTCAGCAGTGGTCAAAAGTTTATCCGCCTTGGGAGTGGAAGCAGATACTTTTTTATGGATTAGATATACAGCCCCTGCCAAGTGGAGATTTTTTGATTGCAGGATTGAAAGACTATGCGATTTTCTTGCCAGGAAATACTTATGCAGGAAATTATTTCTTTGCGCGGTTAAGCCCAACGGGTGGCATCCTCGATTCTGTCACGCTGCCCGAACGTCACGAACTTACTTGGGTGAACCGTCTCAAACCCTCCTCAGACGGTAACTTTTGGGCTATAGGCGCAGAAAAAGATTCCCAGAACCTGGGTCAAACAGGCCTAATCATGAAAATTACCCCCGCGCTCGAAGTGCTATGGAAGCGAGAATATCGTGTCAGTCCGCCAGAATCCATGATCCATGAAATGTTTTATGAGGGCGTAGAAATGCCGGATCACGGTTTTGCGTTGTGTGGTACTGCATTCGGCCCCCTAGAAGACAGCACCAACCAAAACGGCTGGGTCATCCGCGCAGATTCCTTCGGCTGCCTAGAACCTGGCTGTCAACTCAACAGCGCCATAGAAGACCCGCCAGTACCAGAGCAGGACATCGGTATCACCCTTTCTTCCAATCCCACCAGCGGCCAAGCCCGGCTCACGCTCACGCATGAGGGCGCGGTGCTGCTCGGTGTGCGGGTGCTGGATATGCAGGGGCGGGTGGTGTCAGATATACAGTTTTTGCGGGCTGCGGGGTGGCGGGAGTGTGAGGTGGACTTGGGCGGGGAGCTTGCGGGGGTGTATTGGGTGCAGGTGCGAACTAGTGAGGGTAGGGCAACCAGGAAAATTGTAAAGCATTAGGCCAGAGAGGGGGAAATGTCCAATATCCACCAAGGAACTCCCAATGTCCAAGAAAGGCGTTCGCCGGTATGGCTCACAGTAACCGTATTATGTTGGTTTACAGCTAATTACATAAGCAACACCTATTTGGACATTGGGAGTTTCTTATTGGATATTGGATATTACTTTTGCCTGGGCCGAATGTAATCCTGTTGTAAGAATCCCACTATTTTGGCACAAAAAGTTTAATTTCCAAATAATCCCCTATATTTGCTTCGTATTTTAACACCAACCCGGTGTTTGTCCGCCCTGGACGACGACGTTTTTTGGATGTGCGCGAGCGAATTTTGATCTTTCATTTCGTTTCCCGTTCCGACCTAATCAGTCCCCCACATTCATCACGCTTTGCCCCTTGAAGAGC